>JAIPBX010000033.1 GCA_021738485.1 Bacteroidales bacterium
CCCAGTAAAGCGAACATATTTTTCTTATAGGCTTCCACACCGGGCTGATTAAAAGGATTAACACCCAGCAAATAGCCGGACAAGGCGCAAGCCATTTCATAAAAATAAATCAGCTCGCCAAGATGGTACTCGTTCAATTTAGGGATAGTCAGTTTCATATTTGGGACACCCCCATCCACATGGGCCAGCATCGTTCCCAATTGAGCCATTTTGTTAACCTCATCAATCCGTTTACCTGCCAGATAATTCAGCCCATCCGGGTTGTCCTTTTCATTGGGAATTTTTAAGTTACGGCGCGGTTTTTCCACCACCAATACGGTTTCGAAAAGTATCCGTAACCCTTCCTGAATGTATTGACCCAAAGAATGAAGATCGGTGGTAAAGTTCACGCCGGCTGGAAAAATTCCTCTTTGCTGTTTGCCTTCACTTTCACCGTAAAGCTGTTTCCACCACTCCGTAAAATAGTGAAGTCGGGGCTGGTAATTCACCATAATTTCCACCGGCTTGCCGATGCTGTAAAGCACATTGCGTGTAACCGCATACCGGGCTATGGGGTCTTCCATTAACGACTTCTGGGTGCCGGCAAAATGTTGCACTTCGAGAGCGCCTGCCAGCAACTCACTTATATCAAATCCCGCCACAGCAATAGGCAACAGGCCTACCGGTGTCAGCACAGAATATCGTCCGCCCACATCATCAGGTACATCAAAGGTCTTATATCCCTCTTCAGTGGAAAGCTGTTTCAAAGCCCCTTTTTCTTTATCCGTTATAGCCACAATTCGCTCCCGGGCCTCTTCCCGTCCGTATTTTTCTTCCAGGTGATTTTTAATAATGCGGAAAGCAATGGCCGGTTCGGTGGTCGTTCCTGATTTGGAAATCACTGTCAGCGAATACTCTTTTTCATCCAGAATTTCGAGCAGCTCGGAAAGATAGTCTTCACTTAGGTGGTTGCCGGCAAAAAGTACCTGTACGTCTTTTTCGGAAGATTTATAACCGGCAAACGAATGACTCAATGCTTCAATAACTGCACGAGCTCCCAGATAAGACCCCCCGATACCTATTACTACGAAAACCTCCGATTTTTTACGCAATTTGTCGGCTGTAACTTTAATATCCTCCACCAATTCCGAATCCTTCATTTCTTCAGGGAGTGAAGTCCAGCCGAGAAAATCGCTACCCTTTCCCCCCTTTTCAAAAATCTTTCCGTATATATTCTGTATATCGGATTCGTAATTTAAGATGTCTTCTTTTGAGACGAAATCATACGTTTTGCTAATGTCTAAATTAACCATGCGTTCGGGAATTTTATATTTCTTTGCAAAGGTACTCAGTTATATAGCATAAAAAAAGTGTGGCAAAACCAAAATTTACCACACTTAACCTAAACCAACTAAAACTAACCAACCTATGAGATTTCTACTTTTCTCACAATTTCTATGCCACTCTGTTTAAAACCTCTATTAAATATTTGAAACGTTCGCTATCCGTTTAAAAACCTGCAAGTTTTTTCTAATACAAATTTCATCTGCAAAAGTACAATCCTCTGATTGTCATTTATGTTAAGGAAACCCAACAAACGTTAATAATTGTTAAACCTCCGTCAAACTAATTTTGTTCTATTTACTTTTGTCCTTGATATGAACCGAAAGGTCACTATAATAACATCCGTTGTAACCGTTGTAGTTTTGCTGGGTCTTGTAGGCATGCAGCTATATTGGATTCAAGGCGCAGCAAAAATGCGGGAAGCCAGTTTCCGGCGCAGTGTAGATGAGGCCATGTCGAAAGTCGTTTATAAATTAGAACGCTTAGAGACGGCTCACCGCATTCGCCAGCGAATGTATGAGAAGCCGCGTGGTTCTTCATTCATTAATACAATGGATTCTATTTCTTACCTGTTTCTCAAAGAGCTGGACTCAATTCCCTGGGCTACCGGAGCTCCTGATAGTTCCATGAATTTCAGCGGAAAAAATGTTAAGATTGAGATTACACGGGATGATAACGGCCAGATTGTAAAACGATTAGATACGAGTTTCAATAAACCCGAACGTAGGGGGCAAGGACTGAATCTCCAATCCCAAATCAGTGTAAACCCCTCTGTACCGCAAAAAGCCATCAAAAATCTGAATGATCAATTCAAGCAATTGTTGCAAAAATCTTATATGATTACCGATGTTTTTGAAGATATGTTTAGCCTTGGCAAACGTCAGCCAGTGGAAGAACGTATTTCTAAGCAAGTTTTGGATTCCCTTATACGGCAAGAATTGAGCCTGAAAGGACTGGATATTGATTATCAGTTTGGAGTGTACAGCACCGGCCGCGAAAAGATGGTGTTAACCAAAGGTAACCCCGACCCGGAGCAGCTTAAAAGCGAAGGGATGGCTTTTAAACTATATCCCAGCGAAATTTTTATGAGCCCGGAATACCTAATGCTTTATTTTCCGGGTCAAAAAAAGTTCCTATTAACACAAATGGCGGGAATGTTGATCGTATCAGTTGTCTTAATTATCCTGATTATCATGCTTTTTGGATTTACGATTAACACTATCGTCAAGCAGCGTAAGGTAGCGGAAATGAAAAACGATTTTATTAATAACATGACCCATGAGTTCAAAACACCTATATCCACCGTATCGTTGGCCTGTCAGGCCCTTAGTGATAAAGACATAAAAAAATCGGAAGAACTCTATTCCAGCTATATACAAGTTATTAGCGAAGAAAATAAGCGACTTGGGTCCCTGGCCGAGAAAATATTGCAAACGGCTATAATCGAAAAAGAAGAGACTAAAATGAAGGATGAAACGGTGGACATCCATCAGCTTATTGAAGAGGCTATAAATATCAACCGCATGCAGGTGGAAATTAAAGACGGCATCATAAAAAAAGATCTTAAGGCGACCCAAACCATACTATCCGCCGATCATGATCATATGCTTAATGTATTAAATAACTTGCTTGATAATGCCAATAAATATACTCCAAAGAAACCCGAAATTGAAGTTTCCACAATAAACACCCTTAACCAAATCGTTATAAGTATATCAGATAACGGCGTGGGTATAGGTAAATCGGATCAAAAGAAAATTTTTGATAAATTGTACCGGGTACACACAGGGAACCTGCACGATGTGAAAGGTTTTGGATTAGGATTAAGTTATGTAAAATTTATTATCGAAAAACATGGAGGAAAAATTACACTTGAAAGCGAACTAAACAAAGGTTCCACTTTCAGAATTTATCTCCCTTTTAATAAAGAAAATTAAAAATGGAAAAATCAGAAGTAAAAGTACTATTGGCAGAGGATGACAAAAACCTGGGGAACATCCTGAAAAACTACCTGATAGCAAAAGGATACGAAACAAAACTTTATGCCAATGGCAAAGAAGCATGGGAAGCTTACAGCAGCGAAGATTTCAACTTCACCATCATTGACGTTATGATGCCGGTCATGGATGGCTTTACCCTGGCTGAAAAAATCAGGGAAAATAACAAAGAAATTCCCATGCTATTTCTTACAGCCAAGTCGCTCCAGGAAGACAAGCTGAAAGGGTTTAATATCGGTGGCGACGACTACATCACTAAACCTTTCTCAATGGAAGAATTACTCGCCCGCATGGAAGCTATCTTACGAAGAGCCGGTGAAAAGGAAACAAGCAACGAAGACCAAAGATACTTTCAAATCGGACGATTTGAATTTGATTATGACCGGCAACTGCTTAAAATCAACGACACAGAATATAAACTTACCTCGAAAGAGTCGGATTTGCTGCGACTGCTGGCCCTTAATGTCAATGACACCCTTGACCGCAGTGAGGCGTTGAAGAAAATATGGCACGACGACAGCTATTTTAATGCCCGAAGCATGGATGTGTACATCGCCAAGCTACGTAAATATCTTAAAGAAGATCCTAATATCGAATTAATCAATGTTCATGGCATTGGCTTCAAGCTTATCACAAAAAAGGAATAGCTTGTAAAAGAAAGCTTATTAGCAAATGCCCGGTCAAAAGGTCAAAAACGATACTTTCGGCAAGGCTGTATGAAGTTTATCGGAAAGCTTCCTTTCTGCTCTGGTCTGTGAGGGAAGCTTCTTCAACAAAATTCTTTTTCGAAGAGAACTCTGAGTGTAGCTGAATAATGCACTTTGCCTGGTTTTAATGAATAACAATTTTTTTGGAAGCTACCTGCCTGTTATCCAAAAGCCATTTTGCCAGGAAAACGCCCTTCTTATCCCCGGTTTCCCAACTAATTTCAGAGCTTCCAACTGATTTGCTTAATTTCTCAATCAGGTGGCCACTGGTATCATAAATATTTATTCGACCCTTCTCCTGTGTGTTAAATCTGAATATCACATGGTCATCGGAAGGGTTGGGAAAGGCATAAAATGCAGGCTCTACTTTTTTCCTGTTTGCCTCGGTGAAGCCTTCCTCCCATACGGCGAGTGTATATTCCCCGCGCTGAAGCTCTTCTACTTCCAGGTGACCAATCAACCAGGGGCCTACTTGTGTGTATTCTGTCTCCTGCCATTCATGGCTTTGATCTTCCCTGTAAAGCAAAGTGATTTCATCACTTTCATCAATTATCAGCGTATGATCAAGATAATTGTTTTTATTGTAATGAAATTGGCAGGAAGCCGAAAAATCCTCCGGCATTATTCCATCAATCTTCCAATAGCGGTAATCGGAAAGCCGCAGGCCGGGAACCGGCTGCTGCATGGTATCGGGGGCCACCCAATTATGGGTAGCCCTTACTAATGCTGAATCTTCCACAGCCGATACCTCCAGGTCAAGAAAAACATCACCCATATCGATTTCTCCCGGTTCCTCAATTGTCACTACCCGGTCGGTCGTAGCATCCGCAACCTTGTTATAATAATCCGCCATCGCCGTTTCCGGGACAAAAGGGACATCAAAAGTTTTGCTGGAATGACTCCCTGAAACCATCATAGTGTCAGTCCATGTGTCCCACTGCTCGCTCATAAAAGTTATTTCCAGAATATTTTCTTCAGAGAAAATTTCCCGTCCTTTGCGTTTTTGCTGCACAAATACTTTATGGCCCTCCTGATTATCCGTAACCGAATCAATTTCAAAATGGGGAAACCCGGGTGTAAAGACCCAGTTATCAAAAAACGAACTCATGTCTGTCCCTGTTTCCTGGGTAAGAAATTCCATCAGATCGTAGGATGAGGCCGGCTGGTAAGCATAGGCCTCAAGGTATTGTTGCATGGCCGGAAAAAACACTTCATCGCCTAAATAATGACGCAGGGTATGAACTACCAGACCTCCCTTGTCATAAACGGTGGTGCCATAAGTTATATCCTGCGGGATATCGTAAAGCGCATAATAATCCCCATCTCCTGAGGGAGTATGGGCATAATGAAGAACTTCTTTATGCAGACTGTTATAATCCTGCATGTAGTCCGATGTATCATAGATTCCCTCACGGAAAAGAAACTCGTTAAACACAGCCCATCCTTCGTTAAGCCACATATCACCGGCATCGGCGCATGTTACCTTGTCTCCGAACCACATATGCGAAAGCTCATGAGCATAAAGCCATTCGTAAGTAGTATTTCCATCGATTGTTCCGTAAGGATAGGCGATGTTGGTGGCATGCTCCATGGCACCCTGGGCTGTACTTACAAACCCGACCCTGGAAAAAGGATAAGCGCCCCAATGCTCTTCGTAAACGGCCAGAATATCCTTCAAATGCGCAAAAGACCCCTCCACATTGTCCTCCTCAAAGGGTCTTACCCAGATTTGTATCACGACATCTTCTGCTATTCCTTCATATATATCTTCATACAATACATATTCTCCTATAGCAACAGAAGCCAGGTAGGGGGGGATCGTATAATTCATTTTCCAGTGATAGACCGTTTTGCCGTCTCTTTGTGTTTTGTTTTGAAGGATTCCTCCGCAGACAGCGGTTTTGGGTGTCTCCACACTAATGAAGTAATCATAATAGGCCCGGTCAACAAAATCGTCCACACATGGGAACCATGATTTGCCGAGATTATGGGGCACAGACTCAAAACCGACTCCCAGGTTAAAAGCATAATCCCCTGAAAAATGGAATCCTCCCCATTCTTCAGAAAAGGGCGTGCCATGGTAATAAATATCAACAGTAATTGTATCCCCTCCCGTCAGAGGTTCTTCAAAGGGAACGGTAATAAGATCCTCAATATACGTATAGTCCGTGGATTGTTGTGAAACGAAAACCGAATCAACCGTTAAATCTTTTAGCTGAAAATTCGCTCCTTCCAGCGTTCCGAAATTAGGAGTGACATCAATCTCGGTATGCCCTTTAATAGTTTCATTATCCGTATCAACTTCTGTTAAGTGGATAGCATAGTGAGTAGCATCTACCGTATCGCTGATATTCTGAGCATGAGTTGGTAAAAACCCCGATAGAAAGGCCAGTGCCAGCAACGTGGCATAGTTCATTTTCTTCATAACCAATGATTATTTATACAGGTCAAACCTCTGAGTATTTTTAAATTTCCTGTTACCAATACTTGAGCAAAGTAGGTCGCAGAAAGTAATTTTTCAAATTTAGCAGGGATTCCTTTACAATGCAAAATAAATCCTAATTTTGACACGCAATTCATAGCGTACGCCTGCGAACATCAGCTGCGCGTTTACGTACAAGAAACTAATATCGGAGCAAGCCCTAATAAGGTGATTTAAAAAGCTTTATATAATGTGGCACAATATTTTTGTTAAAAAGTGAAATCTAAAATAAGCAACCCTTATGTTGAAACAATGGACAATTTTTCTTGCAAGTTTTTTCCTATTGGCTGCAGGAAATGCGCAAGACCAGGAAAAATGGAGTCTGAAGGACTGCATTGATTACGCTCATGAAAATAATATTCAGGTAAAAAAACAATCCTTAGACCTGGAAAGCAAAAAGATAGATGTAGAACAAAGTAAGCTGGACCGCCTTCCTACGGTAAATGGAAATATGTATGGATCCAACCAATGGGGCAAAACGGTGGATCCATTTACCAACCAGTTTGCTACCAAAAGTGTTCTGCAGGCAGGATTTAGTACTCAGGCTAATCTCACACTTTTCGATGGTTTTCAATACCTTAATAGTATAAAACTAAACAAATTGCGGTACAAGGCCGCCCAGCAGGCTTATGACAAGCTTCTTGAAGATATTTCAATCCAAATTGCCAACCAATATCTTCAGGTGTTGTTTGCCAAAGAAGACCTCGAAATTGCCAGGAATCAACTAAATACCACGCAACAACAGGTTGAACGCACTAAAAAGCTAGTGGATGCCGGTACTCTTGCCAAAGGGGATTTGTTAAATATCAAGGCCCAGGCCTCCAACGAAGAGGCCCAGGTAATTCAGGCCGAAAACAACTTAGACCTTGCCTACCTTAACCTCGTCCAGCTATTGGATTTGCCGGCTTCTAAAGACTTTACAATCGTTCAACCTGACATCAGCCTGGAAGATGGTATCAAATCTTTTGAATCTGTGGAATCCATTTATAATTATGCCCTGCAGCATCAGCCACAAATCAAAAATGCGAAACTAAACGTGGAAGTCAGTAAGAAAAACCTCGACATTCAAAAAGGCGCTTTAAGCCCCACCCTAACTCTCAGCGGATCAATCAATTCAGGTTATTCCGAATCGACAAAAGTCGCCGAAACTACCCAAGAAACTTTTCCCATTGGGGTAACCGAAGGAGGAGAGACTGTTTACTCAGAACGTGAAAAAGTTATAAATACCAAAACTCAGGCCTTTACCGATCAGCTTGACGAAAACCTGGGCCGTAGCGTAAGGCTCTCGCTCAATATTCCCATTTTCAACAACTGGAGACAGCGTAATCAAATATCCCAGGCGAAACTGCAAAAAGAGCAATCCAAATTTAACCTTCGCCAGGAAAAGCAAAACCTGCGGAAAACAATTGAATCGGCCTATACTGATGCCAAAGCGGCAAAGAATAATTACAAATCAGCTATGCAAAGGGTGAAAGCAACGAAAGAGGCTTTTAAATATGCAGAGAAAAAATTTAATGTCGGGATGTTAAATTCGGTGGAATACAACGATGCCAAAAAAGAATATACCAATGCACGAAGCCAGTTGCTGAATGCCAAATATCAATTTATCTTTACACGAACGGTACTTGATTTTTATCTGGGAAAACCGATAAGAATTAAAAAATAAACCTTTTCATTCCCTGAACTTTATTAATTTTGAGGTTGCAGTTGCGTATGAGCAAGTGCAACCTTTGTTGCTCAATTAAATACTATCTCATGAAAAAAAAATATGTAATCATTATTTCCGGTATTGTCGTTGTTGCTTTGATTGTACTGTTGATAGGCAAAAAGCAAGGCTGGATAGGGCAATCCTATGAAGTAAAAGTAGCCGCTGAAGAAGCAGAAAAACGAGATATTACCCAAATGGTTTCGGCCAATGGGAAAATCCAACCCGAGATAGAAGTAAAAATTACTCCTTACATATCGGGAGAAGTTGTAGAATTGGGAGTCAAAGAAGGCAATGAAGTAGAAAAAGGGGATTTTCTGGCCCGTATCGATCCGGAAATCTACCGATCGAATTATAAAAAAGCAAAGGCTAACCTTAACACCCAAAAGGCCAATATGGCCAATGCTAAAGCCCGTCTGGCACAGGCAAAAGCCCGTTTGGAAAATGTCAGCAGTCAATACACCCGGAAAAAAGAGCTTTTTGAAGAGGAGGTGATTTCACAAGCTGAATTTGATGAAATTAAATCTGCCTACCAGGAAGCACGCTCGGAAGTGAAAGCGGCTGAAGAAAACCTGAAAGCTGCCGAATTTAATGTGGAAAGTGCAAAAGCAAGCCTGCAGGAAGCCGAAGAAAACCTGAACCGCACCTCTATTTATGCCCCGAATTCAGGAACAATATCACGGCTGAATGTGGAAGTAGGGGAACGTGTCACCGGTGCTTCGCAGTTTTCAGCCGGTACCGAAATTATGCGCATTGCCAACCTGAATCGCATGGAAGTTAATGTAGAGGTCAATGAAAATGATATCATCCGAATAGAGAAGAATGACACAGCACTTATTGAGGTCGATGCCTATTATAAACGCAACTTTAAAGGGCTGGTAACCGAAATAGCTACCTCAGCAAAAGAAACCCAGGGAGTATCGACCGATCAGGTCACCAGTTTTGAAGTGAAAGTTCGTATCCTTCCATCCTCTTATAAAGACTTGCTAACCGGCAAGACAATCAATAAGTCCCCTTTCAGGCCAGGCATGAGCGCCAGTGTCAACATCCAAACCGAAACGGTTTACGATGCTCTCTCCGTGCCTTTGCAAGCTGTTGTGGCTAAAGCCGACACAACGGATGAAAATAACAATGAAGGCGAGTTGCAGGAGTATCTCTTTGTGGTTTCACCGGAAGGTATTGCTCAAAAACATAAGGTAAAAACCGGAATACAGGATAAAGAATATATCCATATCAAGGAGGGACTCGGGGAGCAGCAAAAAGTTATTACAGCACCTTACCGGACGATTAACCAGGACCTTCAGGATGGCGATCCTGTAAAAGTAGTAAAAAGAAATCAGCTCTTTGGAGAAGAGTCCGACTAAAAAGAGATACAGAGCACAGCTATTGCGTAGCCATAAGAGCACACAAAACCCTCATTACCTGGATAATAATATTAAACAACAGTATTTATATCCCGGGTATCTGCACAAAATATTATTTTTGCCGCTTACTTCAGGTATCAGCAAAAATTTGGGTTTGCATCCTGAATAGGAGTGACTTTGTAGTAATGATTTAAAATTCGATTATAATGGCTCTTATACTGAATATAGAAACGGCTACCCCTGTGTTGTCAGTTGCACTGGCAAAAGATGGAGAGGTAATTGCCTTGCGCGAGGAAAATACGCAAAACAGACATTCCGAGCGCATCACCCTATTCATCCGGGAATTGCTCGAAGAGTGCCAGGTAAGCCACGAAGATTTGGATGCCGTTGCCATAAGTGAAGGTCCGGGATCTTATACGGGGTTGCGTATCGGCACTTCAACGGTTAAGGGAATATGCTATGCCCAGGATATACCTTTGATAGCGATAAGCACCCTTAAAGCTATGGCATGGAGAATGGCCATCCGATGGAAAAAAGAAAACAATAAAAAAGACGTTCTTTTTTGCCCCATGATCGATGCACGGAGAATGGAGGTCTACTCTGCTTTTTTTGACAGCGCCAATCATCAAATCAGAAAAGTGCAGGCCGATATTATCGACGAAAATAGTTATGAAAACTTCCTTGCTGAAAAGACAGTCGTTTTTGGAGGAGATGGGGCCGGTAAATGCAAAGAAGTGATCCGCTCGGAAAATGCCGTGTTTCTGGACAATATCCATCCCTCCTCAGAGGCCATGGCCCCCATCGCTGAGACTTACTTCAGCAACAAGAATCTTGCCGATGTCGCTTACTTCGAGCCTTTTTACCTCAAAGCCTTTAAAGCCGGAAAGCCTAAAGTAAAAGGCTTATATGATTAAAAACGGAATTTTACCCCTGAGTAAACCCCAAAAGAATAGGGGCGATAGCCAAACTCATTGGACGTGTTGACAGAATGCAGAGCATACTTAAAAGTAGGCTCAAAATTGAGCAGAAAATGATTTGTTAAAGGTATTTGAACGCCCAATCCCAGAATCGAACTGTAAAGTATTTCTCTTAAATTTTCGGTCTGGCCCAGGTTAAGCTTATCTTCATTTGTGGAAATACGTGTTTCATTATTCACCAACACGCCCGTATTCAGGCCACTGACCAGGTTTACTGCCAATTTACGGTCATAAACCTTATATTTGACTATCAAGGGTATTTCCAAATAATCAAATTTCTGATAAAGCCTGAAATCAATAGAAGTGTTGGTATAATAATCCTTAGACCCATCAACGGGCGAAAATTGTCCCCGTATTTCCTCGGAAATGGCTTTCGGCACCTTGCTCCCATCGACTTTTCCGGCCGATGTATTTAAATAATATTCTTCTCCATCATCGACCAGATCGTTGTATTTAACTGATACCGCATTCTTTTTTTGTCCTAAACGGGAATAATAAAGTCCGGTTTCCAATTGCCATGTTTCATTTAAAATATACTGAGCACTGACACCCCCCGAATACGTAATGAGAGCTTCTTCATGGGAGTTGGGTTCACTATTATCGGATTGTATGGTATTGTTAAAAATTCCGAACTTATCTGTGTTTGTGGTTCGATAGGCATAAGTAGGGGTGTACGCACCTCCCATGACCCATCGGCCTTTTTTCTGTTCAGGAGCTTTTTGCTGGGTATCTTTTTCATTCAAAACCAGCATACCTGATTCATTGTAGTTCAATAAGTTTTTGTCATAGCTGGCAGGGAGCGTGGTTTCCTGATAAGAGTGGTCTTTTATCAAACCAAAATCAAACCTCTCGAGAGAAGCAAGAGATGATCGCCTTTCGGCTAATTGTCCGGGAAAGGCCATTGTAACGGTATTGCGCCTATCAATGGCAACATCGGTGTCATCAACGGTTAATTCCTGCACATCAATGAATCCTATCAGCGAAACCGGGTCTTCAGATAAAGGGACCTGTTTTTCGGAGGAACCGGCAGAAGAATTTTCGGTTTGCTGGACCATCATTTCATTGTTAGAAAAATTGCTCTCTGAAAATTCATAACCGAAATAAAAAGCTACCAATAAAGCCACAATAGCTGCCGCATATTTTGTTATGCGAAGGTAACGTACTTTTTTGCTTTGCCGCAGCTCCGCAGAAATAACAGACCAGCTATAATCCGGGGCTTTATCCTTATAATCTTTTAATCCGTGCCGGAATAATCGATCGATGCTATGTTCTCTTTTCGTCTTCATACAAGTTTATGAGCGCATTTTTTGTCCAATCTGGTTTCCATATTTATCTCTGACCTTTTGTTGCAATATCGTCCGGGCTCGCGCCAGGTTCGACTTCGAAGTTCCCTCCGAAATTTTCAGCTTTTCGCTTATCTCTTTATGCGAATACCCTTCGATAGCATAAAGATTAAACACCATACGGTATTTAGGACTAAGTTCCCGGATGATAGTCATAAGTTCATCTGCCGATATCCGACTCTCTACATTCAAATTCTTATCATCCTCAATTTCTTCATGCTCATCCGAAATCGGGAACATCCTGTGCTGCCTCCTGAATTTCTCCAGGGCGGTATTCACAATTATTCGCCGAATCCAGCCTTCCAAAGAACCTTCTTCCCTAAATTTGGAAATCTTTCCAAATACTTTTATAAACCCCTCATGCAAAACATCTTCCGCTTCCGTATAATCCTTGGTATAATACCGGCATACCCCAAACATCTTATCAGCATACATGCTGAATAAAGCTTCCTGATGCTTCTGCTTTCCTTTCCGGCATCCTTTAATTATTTCCCCTATGTCATCTAATTTAGCCAATGATGCTTAGCATTGATTTTCCATGCTAAATTAATAAGAATTTGATCATTGACTTTAATTAATTCATATGATAGATGTAACCGGGTAATCATTGGTTGCGTTACAGGTTTGATAAAAAACTTATTTTCTAAATTCATTTTATTAAATATTCTTTTAAACACGCAACGTTTCAACCGGCTTTTGCATCTATGTAATGCAATTGCTCATAAATTTCATTTTTCTCCTTTGGAAATCATGAAGACAAGCACGGAGTAGTTTTACATTTAATTGAAAATTTAACTTGTGAACGTATCTATGAATTATTTGAAATATATTGGCCTTTTTCTCCTGATACTTTTATTTACTAATTGTAGTAAAGATAATACCGAAACAGAAGAATTTCTCCTGAACGACTCGGAAAAAGCCACCCGAATCAGTAAAGAAAACAATGCTTTTGGTCTCAGGCTTTTTCAAAAACTTAATCATCAGAAAAATAATAATCGCAATATTGTCATCTCTCCGTTAAGCACAGCAATGGTTCTGGGAATGGCCTACAATGGAACAGAAAATGAAACGAAAGAAAAGCTCTCCGGGGTACTGGGATGGAACCAGTTAGACAGAAAAGAAATAAACCATTTTAACAATCGCCTTATCAATCATTTGCATGATCAATCAGAAAACATTCAAATGAATATTGCTAATGCAATATGGTATAGCCGGAATATAGATATCAAACCAGCTTTTCTGAAAAAGAATAAAGATAACTTTCACGCTTTTGCTTCCTCCGTTAATGCAGAAAATCAACCTACCTCAGAAATGATTAACCGTTGGGCTACACGAAGTACGGACGGTAATATCACCAACGTAGTGGAAAGAATCCCTTCCAGGCAGATGCTTTATTTACTAAATGCCACATATTTTAAAGGAAATTGGAAAAATGATTTTAATAAATCAAAAACCACTGAGTCCACTTTCTTTCTTGAAAACGGAACCAGTAAGAGCATCAGCATGATGTGGCAGAAGGCCGATCTGAAATATTACGACAACAACCAATTTCAGCTGGTAGAGCTGCCTTACGAGAATAAGAATTACTGTATGTATATTCTTTTACCTGACAGCGATGTAAAACTGGAACGTGTCATAGATTCTTTGAATTATAAATCATGGCATTCCTATAAGGAGAGTCTTTCTATGAAACGAAATATTAATTTCGGTATGCCCCGTTTCCAGTGTGAACATTCCGTAGGCATGAAAGATCTCGTTAGTGGTATGGGGCTGGAAAAGTTGTTTCATCAATCGAAAGCTGATCTTTCAGGGATTTCCGATCAGCAGGTAGCCATCAGCGAGATGATGCATAAAGCCGCTATTGATGTAGATGAAGAAGGAACAGAAGCTTCGGCAGCTACTTCGTTAGCTATATCGTTTACCACCCTTGTAGAAGATAATCCTTTCAACCTGATTGTTAACCGGCCTTTTATCTTTGCGATTGAAGAAAAAAGAAGCAATACGCTTCTATTTATCGGTAAAATGACCCGACCCTGAGTCCATAAATAAACAACAATAAGTTTACAAGAATATGTTTTTTGAAAATATTTTTTATGAGAATAGGGGATTAAGTGAGCGTAATTGTCTTACTTATAATAGATAGTTTGGTTTCAAAGCTTATCAAAAATCTATGTCAAATGGATCCTGATTTTTTGTTAACAACTTCACTCTACTAAACCCTCACCCCTGAAAATTGTGAGGGTTTTTTGTTCTTCTGTTTACAGCTTTGTTATCCCCGTACAATTTCTCTTGAGTGAAATTTGAAAAAGTCCCCCTTTAGATAATTTAGGGGTATAATGCTTTTTAGACTCGGGTCATCCCCTCCCTAAATTGTTAATTTTCTTCTAAATAATTATCTATTTCCATATCTCCATTTCTTATTATAACTTGATTTGTTGTTATTTATGTAACAATGTTTATTTAGACCCATTTATAGGCATTTGGATACCTAATTGTTATAAATATTATTTCCTTACTTTTGTACTACCAATTTGGTAGGATTGGTAGTTTAAAAATTTAATCTTATGAAAAGAAACAACAGAATACTTACGATTATCCTGGCATTAAGTCTGCTGCCAATAGTTGGCCTGGCCCAGGAAACATTAAAAGCAGATAAAGCCAATAGTGAAGTTACCATAACGGGTACTTCAACTCTTCACGATTGGGAAATCAATGTGAATGAATTCAGTGGCATGGTTGAAGGTCAATTCCAGGAGAAGAAGCCGGAAATTTCGGATGGAAAAATGAGCTTTCAGGTAGCCTCTTTTGAAAGCGGCAAAAACGCCATGGATAAAAATGTTTATGAGGCGCTCAAAGAAGAGGATCATCCGGAAATCACTTTTGAATTAAAAAACACAAAGCTACCTCACGCTGCAACAGACAATTATGACATCAGCGTTGTGGGGGATTTGACTATTGCCGGACATACCGAGGAGATTGAGGTAAGCATGACCGGCCAACTAAAAGAAAACCAACTTAAAGTAGAGGGCTCCAAATCATTTAAAATGAGCAAATTCAAAGTGGACCCTCCCACTGTAATGTTTGGTACCATTAAAACAGGAGATAAAGTAACAGTTCAATTTTCAATCATTTATAATTAAAAATTTTCAATTTTATGAAAAAAGCAGGAATAATATTATCAGCGATAGTATTTATCATATCAGGTGCTTTTGCACAGCAAAGCAATGAAAGTAAGGATGCCGATGAACGCTCTATGCAATATTTCAGAGCGCCCGGCTACAACGGACTTAATGTCTTTGAAACACCAAAAGAAACCGACGTGGAATTTGATGGAATGGAGGTCCGCATCGGGGGTGATTTTGCATTGCAATTCCAGGGTCTGGATCATGAAAATGCTTCCGGAGCTCCGGGACTGATTCCTTTGGGAAGTAACATCAACCTTCCTTCTGCAAACTTAAACATCGATGTTCAACTCCATGACGGTGTTCGTATGCATCTGCGAACCTATCTCAGTTCCAGACATCACAACGAATCGTGGGTTAAAGGAGGTTACATGCAAATAGATAAGCTGAATTTCATCAGCGAAGGTTTTGCCTCCGGAATCATGGACATCATGACTATCCGAACAGGTATGGACCAGCCGAATTACGGCGATGCCATGTTCAGAAGATCCGATAATGCCAAGGCCATTTATAACCCCTTCGTGGGGAATTACATCATGGATGCTTTCACGACTGAACCTTTCTTTGAATTGACCTTTCAGCCTAATGATTTTCTCATCGTCGGAGGGGTAACCAATGGTATGCTTCACCCGACAGTCAACAATTCGGTGACTGGATGGGGCTCCGATAAATACGCGGGCGAAATGGACGATTTAGCTATAACTACCTACGGAAAACTAGGTTGGGACAGTCAAGTCAGCGAAGATTTGAGATTGCGCTTAACCGGCTCGTTTTACTCGGCGCAGGGTTCCGATAACGGAGACCACCTTTATTCCGGAGACCGGGCTGGAGCTCGTTACTACAAAGTTTTGAGTTACATCGCTCCTTCCGATTCTTCAGTCAATACCAATTTCCGCAGCGGGCGGTTTAATCCCGGCTTTAGCAAGGAATCGGCGTTTCAAATCAATCCGTTTCTGAAGTATCGCGGGCTTGAATTCTTCGGTGTATTTGAACAAACTACTGGCAACAATGGCGCTCCGGATAGGGAAGATGGCAGCTATACGCAAATCGGTGCCGAGCTTCTTTATCGCTTTGGCTCTTGGAACCAATTTTATATCGGTGGACGATATAATAGCGTTACCGGCAATGATGATTATGCTTCAGGAGCCCAGGAACCGGATGAAAAAAGTGTGAATCGTGTTAACTTCGGCGGTGGCTGGTTTATCACTAAAAACACATTGGTGAAACTCGAATATGTAAGCCAGAATTATGATGAAAACTTTGGTAATCAGCTTGAAGATGCCAGCTTTAGCGGAGCAGTGATGGAAGCGGTTATCAGTTTTTAACAAAAGGTTGTTTTTAAAGTGGACATAAAAACTATGTAGAAAACACCATCACCAACCGAAACATAATGATATTCAGCAACTTCCCCTCAGTAAGCTGAAGGGCAAAAGTTGCTGAATATCATCTTATAAAGCTTTTAACCAATCTGCTTCTTCGCCTGCAATATAATGACCATGAAAACAAAAATAACCGGCATAATATTACTGTTGTTACTTGGAATCCCCGAGTTTCTGAAGTCTCAAGAGACTTTTGCCCTGGGAGAAAGCAGTAAGGTTACCATTCATGGAAAAACAAATATCAATACGTTTGATTGCAGGTATTCTTTCGATGAAACCAAAAAAGCCCCGTCATTTAACACATCGGAAAGTTCTGATCATGTAGTAATAAGTGATGTGACCCTTAAAATACCCATTGAACAATGTGACTGCGGAAACAAGTTACTAAATAAAGATTTCCAGGCAACGCTGGAATCAGAGGAACACCCGTATATTGACATAAACATCTCTCGCTTAGTTTTCAGGAAAACACTAAACAAAGATAAAGAACGAAAAGTCTGGGCAAATTTGACCATAGCCGGCGTTACAAAATGGAAGCAAATAGATTATTCCGCCAAATACAGTAATGATGGCGTATTTTATATGAAAGGGCGGTTTCATGTCAACACTCAAAACTTTAACATCGAAAAACGGAAACGCTTTTTGGGGATGGTGAAAGTGAATGACAATGTAGATATCAGCTTTTTATTTAAATTTGTGAAAAACCAATAATCCTGCAATATGCGATCCAATACTAAAGTACGATACGGGCTGAGAGCTATGATTCAAATCGGTATGGAATCCGACAAGGGCATCCTCCAAAAAGATATTGCCAAAAAACAAGAGATATCAAACAAATACCTCGACCAGATCATTGCGCCCCTTAAGGCGGAAGGGCTGATCGAAAAGGCCCAAAACACCCATGCAGGATATATTCTAAGCCATCCGGCCCATAAAATTACAGCATATGACATCTACAAGGCATTTGAACCGGAACTAAGCATTGTGCCCTGTGCGCCGGAAGAAGGAAAATGCCACCGGCAAAACATGTGTGCAGCAGTGCATTTTTGGTCAGGTCTCAATCAAAAAATCAAAGAATATTTTGAATCACAAACCCTGCAGCAGCTTATCGATATCCAGACACAACTTACACCTCGGGAAGAACAAGCTGCTCAGGAATAAACACCGGTAACTAACTCCAGGGGTATCCACTCAAAATCCTGGTTACGAACCTCTATCTCTTCCGGAATTTCCTTTATTAACGCTGTAGCATCGGTATCTTCAACTTGCCTGGGTATTTTTACTTTCAAAAAATCATAATACGATGGCTCCACCTTTTTACGGGGATCAGCTACAATATATACCGGCAGCCCATGATATCGGGCAACAAGACACAAATGCGCCGTGCCGGCTTTATTCATAAAACGATCGCTCTCGACACGATCGGCTCCGAAAAGAAAGTAATCGATTGAGCCGGCAAAATTCCAGGCATTATTCTCATGAATCATGGTAACATCAAAGCCCTTCTCCGCCAAAAAAGTGCCCTGGTTTATTCCTTCCCCGGCAGGCGATGAAAATGTTTGAATAATACGACACTTTCCCGGTAAATCAAAATTTCCCAAAACACTCCTGACCGTTGAGCTATTACTGTGAACCAAAACGGTCTTCCCTTCAATATCCACGTCACGATGGAATCTATAAACCAAACCCGACACATCCCATTTCTTATCGTATTCATCCAAAAATGCTCTTAATGAGGAAATCGATGAATCGGACTGTGCTTTTTTCATGAAATGATATACAAAATGAATAATTACCGCAAAATCTTTCAGCTCAAGCGTTGCTTTTTGCAGATCATCAACCAGCTTATCGGTATTCGGGTTATCGCTTTCAAGATAGCTCTCTATCTCCGCTTTTAGCTTTCTCAGCAATTCTCCCGAACCGGAGGTTTTGTCTGTAATGATATCCCTGAATAACTGTGACGTATCCATACAAATGCCTTTGTTTCAATAATAACCTTTCTCAAAATTAAAAGTTTTCACGTGTTCTTCTGCCAAAAGCCTTGTAATCCCCCGAATTTTTTTAATTTTAATCTTTTGTTAACTCATGGAAGAAGGTATGATGAAATATTGGGCTGTATTAACCATTGTGATACTGTTGCCGCTTATCGCTCTAAGTGACGATGAAGAGGAGGAAAAGCAGAAAAAAGTTTATCCTTCAATAGAAACGGGTATAGCCATAGGAGGAATATATACCGATAATACATTCACCTCCAGTCCTTTAAAAACCTTCCACATGGTAGCCAACATTCCATTCTCCGACCAGGTTTTCTACGGGTTAGGTACGGGCTATGAAACAGGCCAAAAACACCATCTTCTCCCGGTCTACCTGGCGTTTAAGGGGATGTTTGAGGACGAGGGAGATTCACCTTATATCTCCTCGCGCCTGGGATATTCTTTCTCCTGGACGAAAAGGAATACCCTGAAGGATTATGAAGTGCCCGGAGGAATGCTTTTTGCAGCAGGGGCAGGATACAGGCACCGGCTTAACCCACAAACATCCATCCTGCTGGAAATCGGATACCATCATCAGTTCCTTAAGGAAAAATATCATGATTACGAACAAGAAATCAACCTGGATATGATAGCTGTAAAAGTAGGGATCCTGTTTTGAAAATGAGAATAACTGTTTTTCATATCATCCTCTTAATGTTCCTGATGAAATGGGTGCCGGCCCAGTCACCTGTTATCAATGAGGTCATGGCCAGCAATGACACCACCATAGAAGATAGTGAAGGGGACAACCCCGATTGGATTGAGTTGTTTAATCCGACATCTGAGACCATCTCCCTCAAAAACTGGAGCTTGAGTGACGATAAAAGGAATTTAAAGAAATGGCAATTCAATGACGAGGCACTCATCCAGCCATATGGCTTTACCCTGATTTTTGCATCGGGCAAGGAACACCTTACATCCCGGGGCCACTGTGCGTTCAGGCTGGATGCCGGCAATGAACCTGTCTTCCTTGCAGCTCCCACCGGAAAGATTGCCGACAGCGTTACGGCTCGCTGTATGCCTACGGATATCTCTTACGGACGCGAGAGCGACGGAGGAAAAAACTTCTCCTATTTTAAAAACCCTTCGCCGGGATATACCAACAACCACTCAGAATCTATCGACATCCCAATTATAACGGATACCATTCATTTCAGCCACAACCTTGGATTCTACAAAGACTCGCTGGAGCTGAAAATCACCCATGCCGATACTTCACTGCCTCTGCATTACACGCTAAACGGCACTATGCCTGCCGAAAATGATGCGTTATACGAAAAACCCATTCCCCTCAAAAACCGAACAACCGATGAGAACGATGAAAGCGCCTTCCAAACCGCGAAAAAATGGGATGACCCTGACGGAAAAGTGCTGAAGGGAACAGTTGTCAGAGCTGCCAGCTTCAAAAACGGCTGCAAAAAAAGTTTTGCAAAAACCGGAACATTTTTCATCGGCTCCTCCTTTAAAGAAATTTCTTCCACACTGCCGGTCATTTCTCTTGCAGGTGATGAAGACTCCCTGTTTGAACCCGAAAGTGGAATATATGTAAAGAACCCTCCTCCTGGTAGCAAACCGGTTTCTTTCGGATATTACAAAAAAGGAGCAAAGCAGGTTTACCATGCAGAAACAAGGATAGCCATTCTTACCGATGAGGCAGAAAAAAAGAGCCAGAAAAGCCTTCTCTTGAAATTTTCCGCAGATACCTCATTCCATTATCCATTTTTTAAAAATTCCGGAATGGAATCATACCGGAATTTGCATATTCTCTCTCCACAAGCAAAAAATGATCTGAGTATCTATGATGAGCATCTTTTGGCTGAAATCAGTGCCCCTTTAAAAACAGCAACTCCACCCGCAAAACCTGTTGTGGTATTTTTCAATGGCGAATATTGGGGCATTCATCACATAACAACACCGATAGATAAACCTTTTTTAAAAAATTATGCGGGCAATACTTCCTCTTCTTTGACTCTTATCAAAGAACAGCAGGAACTCCTCGGACAACTTGAAGACATTCTTACCAATCTGCAATACGCTTCCGAATATCCATCTATAAAAGAGCATCTCAATGACAGCTCATTTATTCGTATGTTTTTGGGTTCAAAACTTTTTAGCGAAAAACAATGGGGCACACCGGTATTATGGAAAATTCCCGGAAAGGGGTGGCGCCTGGCCGCAGAAAGAATCCATATTCCAGAAGAAAAAAACCGGCGGTTATGGAATAAACTCAACGATATCCATAAAGAGTTATCACGCTTCCGCGAATACAGGGAAAAATATAGCGCCCTGGCTATAAAATTCTATTCCCGGCGAAACCCTTCCAGGATTCATGATATTGCCGATTCCGTCCACAGAAAGTATGCCTCCCTCATCCCTGAGCATATCCGGCGCTGGCATTATCCCTCAAACTTTATGGAGTGGGAATCGGCGGCCGGCCAATCACGTAAAACCCTGCTGCGAAATACACAAAAACTTCTTTCGGATATAGCGAATCCTGCATGGAATCCTATTAATCTAAATCCTAATCCCGCTAACAGAAAAATAACTATTAACTCCTCCCTGCCGGGAAAGATCAAAGTATTTGACAGCAAAGGACGGTGCGTCTATGAAGGAATGCTCCCTGAGGAACAAAAGACTATCAATATCTCAAATTGGCAAAGGGGTATATATTTGATACGCCTTACCGGAAAGGAAATGCAATTCTCAAAAAAGCTGGTAGTTGGACCTTAGCAGGCCTAAATCGAGGAATTGAAGGATTAAAATTTCGATTTTTAGACTGGACTTCATCATTAAATCGCTATAAGCGGGAGGCTTGATCTTAAACGCATTTACCACTCCAGATTGTATTGCAGGTTTACTTCTATAATGCGATCGATATCCCGTAAAAGGACATTCACATCACGCTCGTGCCTGTAAAACACATCCATATCCAAATCATCGGTCAATTCTATATCCAGCCCAAATTCTAACCGCCATTGTTGAACCTGGTATTCTTCATCAATGCGGTAGTAAAATTCCCCGGAAATATAAGGGTCGGCTATGGAGGTCAGGTTGTAGTCAAACTCCAGACGGTTCCTCAAATACTGACGGCTATTAATTTCGCTGGCATCAATCTCTTTTTGCCATTGATAACGAATCCGGTACTGCACATTCAAATCTTCCACCAATTCTTTCTCTGCATAAAAAGATGTCGTTATCCTGTCCTTTTGATCATCGGGACTTCCTGTGGGTATCACGTTACTGGAAATAAAGTAATGGCGGTAACCACTTTTTACCTGGAAATGATCACCCAATTCATAGGAAATGGATGTTTCCAGTAAAGCGGTCTCAAATCTGGACAATTGTTCCGTAGCTCTTATCTCCCCTTCAAATTCCCAGGCAAAATCATTGGTGACAGCCATATCCAGGGCACCACCAAAACGAACCTCCTGAGAGTGACTATGAATTTGCAAACCAAGCAACAATGGCAACAAAAAGAAAAAAAGTTTTAATCCCCTGTTTATCATTTTACATGTTCAAGTTTCCTTCAAAAATAAACACTTCCTTTTAAACCAAAAACAGATATGACAATCCTTCAAAAATATTCCCCATAAGGGTTATTTTTGCTTAAGAAAATAAAAATATATTTGCACAAATAAAACGTTGGTTATGACATACACTTATGAATATCCACGGCCCGCTTTAACGACAGATGCCGCCGTCTTTACAAGATCATCTGACTATGAGCTGAAGGTTTTGCTAATCCAAAGAAAAAATCCGCCTTTTTTAGGTTTCTGGGCATTCCCGGGGGGCTTTGTTGAAATAAACGAACCCTTGAAAGATAGTGCTATCAGGGAGCTGGAAGAAGAGACAGGTTTAAAAAACGTCCCGCTCCAGCAATTCAGAACATATGGCACCCTCAACCGCGACCCCAGGGGTCGCACTGTTTCTGTAGTCTATTATGGTTTTGTCGAGGAAAAAAACGCCCGGGTCCGAGCCAGTGATGATGCCAATGAAGCACAATGGTTCCCTATCTCTTACTTGCCAAAACTGGCATTCGATCACCAGCAAATTCTTAATGACCTACTGAAAGAACTGAATCTGGAATAAGTGTTTCTTTGCTGTTGTTTTACTATTTTTGCCCGGTAACCAATCCTGATGACTATGAAAAAAGTCCTGATTATTTTTATCCTTGTTTTTCCGGGCTTGTCGAATGCTCAGAATATAGATTTTAATAGTTACTTTAAAAACAAAACCCTCCGGATAGACTATACCCACAGTGGAAACAAAAACACGCATTCGTATGCCATTAAGGAGCTTCGAAAAGAACCCCATTGGGGTGGCTCTAAAACTAACCTGACAGACACACTCAGATATGGCGACTATTTCTTCAAAGTGCACGATAAAACCTCTGGAAAACTTATTTACAGCCAGGGTTACAGCACGCTTTTCAATGAATGGCGTACTACCGATGAGGCCAATAAAACCACAAAAAGCTTTTCAGAGACTATCATCATGCCCTTTCCCCGTAATGATGCAAAAGTAACTTTTTATAGTCGTGACGAGCAAAACCGTTTTAAAGAAGAATTCACATATACCGTTGATGCCGATTCGTACTTTATCAAACCCGAAAAAAGCATGAACTATCCTTCATTTGATGTGCAGGTAAAGGGAGACCCATCAAAAAAAGTAGATATTGTTATCCTTCCTGAGGGCTATACCCGTGAAGAGCTCGGAAAGTTCATCTCCGACTGTCGGGAATTTAGCCGTTCTTTGTTCAAATACCAACCCTACAAGAAAAATAAATCCGAATTCAATATCCGCGGCATATTGGCCCCTTCCGAAAATAGCGGCAGCGATATTCCGGCGGAAAACCAATGGAGCAAAACCCTCCTGAACACCTCGTTTTACACTTTTGACCTGGAACACTATTGCATGACTACTGAAAATGAGAGTGTGAGAGACCTTGCTGCCAATGCGCCTTATGATCAGATTTATATCCTGGTCAACTCTCCAAAATATGGCGGAGGAGCTATATACAACCATTACAGCATAAGCGTAAACTCCAACCGGCATGCGGCAAAAATATTCCTGCATGAATTCGGGCATGGTTTTGCCGCCCTCGGCGATGAATATTACAACTCAGAAGTAGCCTACAACGACTTTTATGCTCCCGACACAGAACCCTGGGAGCCTAATCTGACCACGCTTGTTGATTTTGAAAGCAAATGGGGGGAAAGCATCCCCGACAGCATCCCCGTTCCCACTCCCAATAAGAAAAAATACGAAGGTGTCCCGGGAGTTTTTGAAGGCGGGGGCTATGTTAGAGAAGGTGTTTACCGCCCGTCCTACAATTGCATAATGAAAGATCTGAGATATCATCAATTTTGTAAAACATGTAAAAAAGCCATTCAAACAATGATTGACTTTCATGCAGAATAATAGAATCATTTTGAATAGTTGATCAGCAAACAAAGGGAGTGGAAAAATGTGAATAAAAACGGCAAATTTTTCGTTTTTTTGCAAAAAATAACCTAAAAAACAAGATATGCTAAAGACATTATCTGATCTCGTTACTATAGCCGGTGAGAAAAAAACCCGGCGGCTGGCTGTAGCCGCTGCGGAAGATGAGGCCGTTCTTGAAGCCATAAAGGATGCCCATGAAAAACGTATTATTCACCCGGTGCTTGTTGGCGACAAAGAAAAAATTGAGTCCATGTGCAAAGAAATCGGCTTATCTCTTGATAATGCCGACATAGTAGATAACAAACAAGGAGCCTCCGAATCGGCCCGAATCGCTGTTTCTCTAATTAAAGAAGGCAAAGCCGATGTGTTGATGAAAGGCATGGTCAGTACAGGCCCGTTGCTTAAAGCCGTACTCGACAAAGAGCAGGGCCTCAGGAAAGGCGGAACATTAAGCCACGTGGCTTTCTTCGAGTCCCCATACTATCACAAACTGCTCGGCGTAACGGACGCAGCCATGAATGTTGCCCCGGAATTTGAAGACAAAGTGGATATGTTAAACAATGCCGTAGAGGCCTTCCATAAACTGGGTATTGAAAATCCGAAAGTGGCGGTGGTTGGTGCCGTAGAGACGGTGAACACCAAGATGGAAGCTACCACCCATGCGGCTATCATGAAGACAATGAATGCCCGTAACCAAATCAAAGGCTGTGTCGTTGACGGACCGCTGGCCATAGACAATGCCATTTCAAGGGAAGCTGCCGAGCATAAGAAAATCCACAGTGAGGTAGCCGGAGATTGTGATATTATTCTTACACCCGACATCGAAGCAGGGAATATCCTGTACAAAGCCCTTAATTTTCTGGGCGGGGCAACAGCCGCAGCTGTAATTATGGGAGCCGCCGTACCGGTAGTGCTGACCTCACGTTCCGATAACAAGCATAGCAAAATGCTTTCCATTGCCCTGGCAGCAGCTATGGACTAATGACAACGTTGAACTTTTAGCCACATAAAACCATGAATGACGACAATATTCGTATACTAGCCATAAACCCCGGATCTACTTCTACAAAAATAGCGGTATACCAAAATGCAAGAGCTATCTTTCTGAAAACCATCAAGCATTCTACCCCGGAGCTGGAAAAGTTTGAGAAGATTACCGACCAGTATGAATACCGCAAAAACATGATCTACCGGGAGCTGGAGGAAGCCGAAATCCGCCTTCATCTTATTCGCGCGGTGGTAGGTCGTGGTGGCCTGGTGAAGCCTATAGCGTCGGGAGTGTACGAAGTCAACGAAAGTATGAAACGCGATCTATGCAACAGTCCCCTGGGAGAACATGCCAGCAACCTGGGTGGACTAATTGCCGACGACTTTGCCAAGACGTTGCCCAATGCGAAAGCATTTATCGCCGACCCGGTGGTTGTTGACGAAATGGAGCCACTGGCACGCTATTCGGGCCACCCCGATTTTGACCGCGTATCCATCTTTCATGCCCTTAACCAGAAAGCCGTGGCGCGCACCCACGCCAAATCGATCATGCAGAAATACGAAGACCTGAATCTTATTGTCGTACATCTGGGAGGAGGCATTTCAATAGGCGCCCACAAAAAAGGCAATGTAATTGACGTGAACCAGGCGTTGGATGGTGATGGCCCTTTCTCACCCGAAAGAAGCGGCAGCCTCCCCGTGGGGGCCTTGGTGAAAGGAGCTTTCAGCGGGAAATATACCCTGGCACAAATGAAAAAAATGATTAAAGGCAATGGTGGAATGGCTGCTTACCTGGGCACCAATGATGCCTATGAGGCCGAGCTGAAAGCAGCCGATGGTGACGAAAAAGCCCGGGAAGTTTTTGAAGCTATGGCCTACCAGGTGGCCAAAGAAGTAGGGGGTATGTATACCGTGCTGAAGGGAGAAGTCGACGGAATACTCATTACCGGGGGCATCGCCAACAGCAAGTGGTTTGTCAACCTCATAATACAGCGCGTCTACAAAATTGCCCCTGTTCACGTCTACCCGGGGGAAGACGAAATGCAGGCGCTGGCAACAAATGGATTGCTGGTACTCAAAGGCGAGATTGAACTGAAAGAGTACGTTTAAGCACAAAGGTCATAGCAAACACTATCATCGCTATCCTATTTTTATTAAATTTGCACCTGCTTTATACAAGCCTCTTTAGCTCAGTTGGTAGAGCAACGCTCTCGTAAAGCGTAGGTCGCCGGTTCGAGTCCGGTGAGAGGCTCAAAACATAACTACCCTCATTCTTTCATGGCAAAAGAAATGGCTCCATTCTAATAAATGCTTGATTGATTGCCACTTTTAGGGGTATTATCAATGTAAAGCAACATCGGTTAATTCAGTACCTGTCCTGACACTTTGGGGCTCTATTACCTGCGAAAATGGTATACAAATACAACTGCTTATCACCGATTTTTTGTTAAGGTAATAATTAATTTATGACAAAATAAACCTTCATACCACAATCTAGAAAATGCCTGAAAGGCATTCAGGTAAAAGCACAGGGTGAAGCGCAGCGGAACCCTGTGATAGAATGGGCAACGTTATAACAAAAGCTCTGAAAGAGCGTAACGTAATTTCCCACAAGCTTACCCTTCGCATTATCCAAATCGATTTTACGTGTCGGGCTTTCAGCCCTCTGATAAAATGTTTTCCCATTCACACAGGGTTCCATTTCATTTCACCCTGTGCTTTTACGGATCAGGGCTTCGCCCTTTTTAATTTTCTTAGCATCTTTAATGAAATTGACAGTTAGTTTTTTCAAATTAACCGCTCAAGTCTAAAATCCTGGAGAACCGGGATTAGAATCCGATGAGAGGCTCCGAAAATGAGAATAATCCGTTTTTCGTTTTCCTTTTAATTTTTATTGCTTTCCTGTCTGAAATATTTTTCCAATCTTTGTTTCCAAATCAAAAAAACTGGAATTATGAACCATTTCACACGCCTTACATTGCTGTTTCTGGCCATCGGCGTTTTAACCGGATGCTCCGACAAATTTTATGAAGCCGATGAGTTGGAACCCATGCAGCGAAAACACGGCAAGATCGCCATTCTCCCTCCTGATTTGAAGATTGCCTCTCAAAAAAAGCCTTCTCCCAGTACTGCCATGGGCTCAGGAAAAATCAAATATGCCTACGAAATCCAGGAAGTGCTCAGTGAAAAACTCAGAGGCGAATCGGCGAATTACTCAGTATCTATCATCTCCGCCAAACAAACACAAAACATGCTGCAATCGGCCAACATAAGTTATTACGACCTCTACACCGTTAAAAAAATTATTGAACCCGGTAACGCGCTTCATGCGGACGGCCTGTTAAAAGGCGAAATAAAAGCTCCCAAACCTCTTGACGGCCAACACCAGGCGGAAAATAAGGAAATAGAAGTGAAAATTACCTTGTATGAAGCCAATTCCGAGACGCTGCTATGGAGCTACGAAGACAAATACGAATACAACAAGTATAACGATACCAAAAAGCTGGCGGAAAAAATATTTGATGAGATCGAAGGGAAATTCCCGTATAAAAACTAGCGCTTGAATAAGTTATAACTTTGTGTTTCTTTGTGTCCTCGTGCCTTAGTGGCTATAACTCCAGAAGGCCACAAAGAAACCAGGGTACCAGGACTCACTAAGAAAGCCGATAACACAATTGGGAAATATTAAGATTTGATATAGAACAACTTACAAAAATACCTACTAACTGCCAACCACCAACTATTTTCTTCCTATCAAAACCATTGTTTTTCTTTTAACAGTGCTACTGATTCATTATCTTTGAAAAAAACAGGACATAAAAACCATGGATAAACTACTGGTATTGGCCATAAACCCCGGCTCTACCTCCACTAAGGTAGCGGTGTATCAACAAAACAAGCAGATATTTCAAAAGACCATTTGCCATGACTGCGACTCACTTGAGAAGTTTGAGAAAATTACCGACCAGTTCCAGTTCAGGAAAAATATCATAATGGAAGAGCTGGATAAAGCGAGTATAAACAAGGATAACATCAAAATCATTGTAGGTCGCGGCGGCTTGCTGAAACCGGTTAGCTCGGGTATTTACGAGGTTAACGAACGAATGAAGGAAGATTTGCGCAACAGTCCTATCGGGGAGCACGCCAGTAATCTCGGGGGACTTATCGCCGATGATTTCGCCAAATCCATCGATGGGGCCCGGGCCTATATTGCCGATCCGGTAGTGGTGGATGAGCTTCAGGATGTCGCCCGCCTGAGCGGTCACCCGCTTATCGAGCGGCGCTCCATTTTCCATGCCCTCAACCAAAAAGCCATCGCCCGGCATCACGCCTCCTCTATAAGCATGGAATATGAGGAGATGAACCTCATCGTTATTCATATGGGCGGTGGGATAACTGTCGGTGCTCACTACAAGGGCCACGTTATTGATGTGAACAACGGCCTGGACGGCGACGGGCCCTACACCCCATAGCCGTCAAGCTAAAATTTTAATTATCTGATTTTCAGTAAAATATAAAAAAGGCTGGCTGGCCTTAACCAGCCAGCTTATCTCATGGTGCGCCCTCATACCTATTTTTTTTTGTGGCCGGGTAGCTTTTCCTGT
>JAIPBX010000034.1 GCA_021738485.1 Bacteroidales bacterium
CTTCAATTTCCGTTTCCGCGAGTAAACTTGTAATTTTACTGCTGAGTTTTTGCCCGATGGGTAGAAATTCATTTTTCCTTATACCTATAGAAAGGCTGTGTAATCAACCTTTCTTTGCTTAGCTTGACGGCTATGCCCTGAAGGGGACTTTTTCAGACTGCTGATTTTAGCAGTTAGGGGTGAAAATCGTAAAAATCAGCAATTTGAAGGCTTTTAAGATCAAACTTATTTATTGATTAATAGAGTCTGAAAAAATAAATTGAATATAGCAGGTTAAGGGAAATATAATTTCCTGAAAATATAAACGTTATAAACCGGAAAACAAATGAATATGCCAAATAGAACCCAACAGCCAGAGATACAAACGCTGGAAGATATACAACTGATGGATTTCCAGACGACCCGTCTCAGCAACGGTATACCTGTATTTGTCTTCTCGGGCGGCAGCGAAGAAGTCACCAAAATAGATGTAAATTTTTACGCCGGAACGTGGCACCAGGATCTGCCTCTTGTGGCGCCATCCGTAGGACAGCTCATGACCGCCGGCACCGGGCAGCGAACAGCCCATGAAATTGCCGGGTATATTGATTTTTACGGGGCATCCCTTGTAAGTACCGCCGACCGCGATATGTCCCTGGTCAGCATGCTGAGCCTGAACCGCCATCTTGACAAAATGCTGGCGCTGATGGAGGATGTGACGAAAAATCCTTCCTTTCCGGATAAAGAAATCGATATCTATGCCCGCAACCAGCAGCAACGCCTTAACGTGAATGAGCAAAAGGTGAATTACCTGGCCAAAACGCGGTTTGCGAACTACCTTTACGGAGATAATCACCCTTACGGGAAGTACCTGAAAGAAGCTTATTTTGAAAACCTTACCCGTCAGAACCTGCATGATTTTCACCAAAAACATTACAACGCACAAAACTGCTATATCCTTATATCGGGGAAGGTTCCCGAAAAAGCCCTGGAATTGGCAGATCGCCACTTTGGGGGAGATGACTGGAACGGGCTTCCGGCTTCCGAAAAAAACTACGAGGTAGAAAGCGTCCAGCCCGGCGAATACCATATCCCCAAGCCGGGTGCTGTTCAGAAAGCCATTCGCATGGGGAAAGTGCTATTCGACAGGACGCATCCCGATTACCCGGCTATGAAAATCGTGAGCACCATCCTTGGCGGGTATTTCGGTTCGCGACTCATGAAAAACATCCGGGAGGATAAGGGATATACCTACGGGATTTTTTCCAATATCATTTCGCTAAGGAAGGAAGGCTATTTCATGATATCTGCCGAAACAGGCAGCGACGTGACGCAAAAAGCCATAGAAGAAATCCATAAAGAAATCGAAAAGTTACAAACCACGTTGGTGGAAGACGAAGAACTCGAGACGGTAAGAAACTACATGCTGGGCAATGTCTCCCGGATGATTGACGGGCCACTCGCAGCGGGAGACTTTTATAAAACCCTGTATGAGTCGGGCCTGGATGAGAGCTACCTCCACAATTTTGTCAGCACGATACGTTCTATAGAAAAAGATCAGATCAGGGATTTGGCCAACAAATACCTGGATAAGGAGGATTTCATTCAAATTGAAGCAGGGGGATGAAAAAAATAAGTCTATTTCTTGTTTTCGGATTTATTCTGATAAACGGGGTTAAAGCTCAAAATCTTAACCTGCAGATATCAGGTGTTGATGATAACCCAGCGAATGCTGATGGCCTTGTGACTCTGAGTTGGACTGCTACTGAAGCAGAATGGGAACACACACTCATTATGAAAAAAGCTCCCGAAGCAAACACTTTTTCAATTTCTGATACAGTCCCCTACCCTGAAACAAGCTATGTAGATACCGTTGATTTTTGCCAACAAGATGGGACATATCAAATAGTCCAAATCAATTTAGATAGTACAGAAATTCAATCAGATAGAAAATCTATTTCAGAAATAGACCCCACACCAGCTCCGTTAGTCCTTGATTCCATAAGTATTTCATCAAATAATAACATTTTGTTAGGCTGGCAAAAATCAAACGATTATACATTAAAAGGATATAAAATTTTCAGAAAACAAGAACAGTTTGATAATATCCGAACAATAAGTGAACCTACTAAGGATTCTGGTATTATTAAAAATCTATATCCCTGTGATACTAATTACCAACTATTGGTTATTGCTTATGACAACTGTTATTCGGATGCTGGTGGCTCCACTAATATTAATGAAGATTACCTCCAAAGTCCTGTAAGAATTAACAATGTTGATTACAATAAATGTCAACAAAACGTTTCTTTAAATTTTGAAGGATATAAAACAAGTGAAGGAATCGGACAGGAAGTTGTCGAATATCAATTGTGGAGAAATAAAGATGGAGATGACCCTGAAAAAATAACTTCCGCTGACGATACACAAAACTTTTCAGACGATGACCTGGAGCCGAATCGTGAATACGAATATTTTATACGAACTGTTCTCACCTCTGATTATCTTGAAGAAGAAGCAACGAGCAGTTCCTGTGCAGTTCAGCTCCAAACCTCCCAAATCCCCCAGCCCGATACGGCCTACATCGCTTCAGCCTCCGTCGAAGGGCGGTCCGTTCAATTACGCGGTCTGGTGGATTCAGCCGGCTTTGCACAGGGCTACAAATTGTTGCGGCACGCAGAGGATGAGGAATATTTTGAACGAATTCTCGACACCATATCTGCCCAAACAAGCGCCTGGCAACTTACTGATGAAACGGCCCTCCCATCAAATAAAAGCTATTTTTATAAGCTCGTGGCCATCGATAGTTGCGGAAACGACAGCAAGGAATCGAACGTTGCAAGGACAATCCACCTGGAGATAACCAGCCCGGACAACAACACGAATAAGCTGTCATGGAATCATTACCAAGGCTGGGATATCAATGATTACGAGGTTTACCGTCGGGGATCCGGCGTGCCGGAGGAAAAAATCGCAGATACTATCGAAAACAGTTATACGGATAAAAAATTTTCATCGCTTCCATCCGGTCAGTGGCACTACCGCGTTAAGGCTACTAAAACCGGAAATACCGGTCAGCAAAGCGATAGCGCCTGGTCAAACGAGGTTATTGGGGACCAGGAAGCTAAGCTGCAAATGCCCAATGCCTTCAAGCCCTCCAGCAATACGCATTATGCCTTCAAGCCGGTTTCTAATTTTATTAAGCAAGAGAACTATTCCCTGAAAATATTTAATCGCTGGGGGGCGCTGATTTTTGAGAGCAACACGCCCGCCAAAGGCTGGGAAGGATATTACAACGGGGAAAAAGCCCCGGCAGGCACCTATGTATACGTTTTGCAATACAAAAACCAGAACAATGATATTATTCAAAAAAAAGGAACAGTAACTCTCATACGGTAATAACTGATAAATCAAAGGTTTTGTGCATTTTCTTAACAAATATTAAGAGCCTCTTTAAGCGATTTTTAATACATTTGCCCAAATTAAAATTCAGCTGAAAATGAATTCAGACCGGTTTCATAACGAGGGGCTGACCTACGACGATGTGTTGCTGGCCCCGGCATATTCTGAGATGCACCCTAATGAGGTGAACACGGAAACTCATTTCTCCAAAAACATCAAGCTGAATATTCCGATAGTTTCAGCTGCTATGGATACCGTAACCGAGGCTTCTATGGCAATAGCCATGGCCCAGGAAGGAGGCATCGGTGTTATCCATAAAAACATGTCGCCCGGGGAGCAGGCTATGCAGGTAAAGCAGGTAAAGCGTGCCGAGAACGGGATGATTATCGATCCGGTTACTATCCGGGCAGATGCAAAAGTAAAAGATGCCCTTGCCCTTATGGCTGATTATAAGATAGGAGGCATACCCGTGGTTGATGATGATCAGGTGCTGGCCGGCATTGTTACCAACAGGGACTTACGCTTTGAAAAAGATCTCCATCGCAGCATTGCTGATGTGATGACGGAGGAAAATCTTATTACAACCACGGAATTTACTGATTTTGAGCAAGCCGCTGCCACGCTACAGGAATTCAAAATTGAGAAGTTACCCGTTGTCAACGAAAACTACCACCTGGTAGGTTTGATTACCTACAAAGACATCATAAAAATCAAAGAAAGGCCCAACGCCTGCAAAGACACCCACGGCCGTCTCCAGGTAGCCGCCGCCGTGGGAACCTCCCAGGGCACAATGGAACGCGTGAAGGCCCTGGTGGATGCCGGAGTGGATGCCATTGTGGTAGATACCGCTCACGGCCATTCCAAAAAAGTAGTGGATACCGCCCGGGAGATAAAAGCCACCTATTCGGATATAGACTTGGTAGTGGGGAACATCGGCACAGCAGAAGCCGCGCAGGCGCTGAAAGAAATAGATGTGGACGCAGTGAAGGTGGGCATAGGCCCGGGCTCTATCTGTACAACCCGCGTTATTGCCGGTACCGGCGTACCCCAATTAACAGCCGTAGCTGAAGTTGCCGATGCATTGGAGGACAGCGGCATACCCATCATTGCCGACGGAGGTATCCGTTTCACGGGAGATATTGTCAAAGCTTTGGCAGCCGGGGCGAGCACTATTATGGCTGGCTCCCTCTTCGCCGGTGTCGAGGAATCGCCGGGTGATACGATCATCTATGAAGGGCGCAAATATAAAACCTATCGCGGTATGGGATCTATCGATGCTATGCAGCGAGGTTCAAAAGATCGTTACTTTCAGGATACCGAGGATGACATCAACAAACTGGTGCCCGAAGGCATTGTTGGGCGCGTCGCTTACAAAGGGGATTTATCCGAGATCGTGCACCAGATGATTGGTGGCCTTAAAGCCGGAATGGGTTACACGGGCTCGAAAAATATTGGCGACCTCAGAAAAGCAAAATTTTACAGGGTTTCCCCGGCGGGTATTGCCGAAAGCCATCCCCACGATGTAACCATTACCAGGGAGGCCCCGAATTATAGTCGATACTAAATAAAAAAATAACGATATGAGAACACACAGCTTTAAACAACTATTGCTTGGATTTTTGGTAGTTTCCTTTATTTCAGCTATTGGACAAAACCCGAATGATGAGCGGGTGGTAATGACTATTGAAGATGAAGCTATCACTGCCAATGAGTTTTTGAATGTGTATAACAAAAACAACAATCTCGATAGCAAACAACCATTGGATGAATACCTTGACCTGTTTATCAATTACAAACTAAAGGTTAAAGAAGCTAAAAATCTGGGGTATGATACTATTCAGAAACTGCAAAAAGAACTGGAAGGTTACCGCGATCAACTGGCCGAACCCTATCTTATGGATGAAGAAGTCAATAAAGAATTGATGAGAGAGGCTTATGACAGGATGCGTTATGATATCCGCGCCAGCCATATCATGCTTAAAGTTTCTGAAACCGCCCCACCGGAAGACACCTTAAAGGCCTACAACAAAATTATGGATTTACGGCGCCAGGCCGTAAACGGCACTCCTTTTTCCAAACTAGCCACTAAATATTCCGAAGACCCGTCTGCTCGTGAAAGAAAAGTTCAGGGGCGAACGGTCAGGGGAAACAAAGGAGACCTGGGCTATTTTTCTGTGTTTGACATGGTGTATCCATTTGAAACGGCAGCCTACAATCTTGAAGAAGGGGAAATTTCCCAACCGGTACGCACCAAATATGGCTATCACCTGATTAAGGTGACCAACAAGCACAAAGCCCTCGGAAGGGTGAAGGCGGCTCATATTCTGAAAATGTACAAAAATGCCCAATCAAAAGAAGATTCGCTGGAGGCTAAGAACAAAATCCAGGAAATCTATCAGAAATTAAAGGATGGGGCCGACTTTGCCAAGCTAGCGAAACAGGAAAGCGATGACCGCTCGACGTCCCGTAAAGGAGGTAATTTGCCCTGGTTTGGATCCAACAGGATGATCCCGGAATTTGTGGAGGCGGCATACAAGCTGAAAGAAACGGGGGACTTTTCCAAACCCTTCCGCACATCTTATGGTTGGCATATCATGATGCTTAAAGAGCGAAAAGGTATTGGTAATTTTGAAGAAGAGAAAGAAAAGATCAAAAAGAAACTCTCCAAAAGTGGAAGAGATAAAAAAAGCAAGAAAGCTTTTGTCAAAAAAATCCGCGATGAATATAATGCCCAAAGCTTTATGCCGGCGGTAAAAGAGCTGGAAAAAGTTATCAGCAATAAAGTATTTTCAGGGAAATGGGATGCCGATACAGCCAAACAGATGAAAAAGCCGGTATTCAAAATCGGCGATAAGGTATATACCCAGTATGACTTTGCAGAATATATCGAGGAAAATCAAAGTAGAAAAAAAGCTCAGGATTTAGGCATGTACCTGGAGCTGAAATTTAAAAAGTTCAGAGACGACAAATCTATTGCCTACGAAGACAGCCAGCTCGAGAAGAAATACCCGGAATTCAAATCTTTGATGAAAGAATACAGAAATGGTATTCTTTTGTTTGAACTTACCAATGATAAAGTATGGGAAAAAGCCGTAAAAGATACGACGGGACTGAAGAAATACTATAAAAAACATAAAAAGAAATATATGTGGGATGAGCGTGCCGATGCCACCATTGCCATCCTGCTCAACCCGGAGGTAGAGAAGGATGTGAAGAAAATGCTGAAACAGGGTAAACGAAAAGCAAGCATCGACAGCATCCTGAACAGCGATTCCGCCCGTAACATTTCGGTGCAGGATGGGTTATATGAAAAAGACGCCAACCCTTACATCCGGAAAGCAAAATGGGAGAAAGGACTCAGCAAAAAACTCAATCACGAAAAGAAACCTTTCTTTGTGAAGATTCATAAGTTCGTGCCTCCCGAGCCTAAAACGCTGGATGAGGCCCGCGGAATTGTCACAGCGGATTATCAGAATTATCTTGAAAAGCAATGGATAAACAAGTTGCGCAAAAAGTATGATTATGAAGTAAACCAGGATGTTCTTAAATCGTTAAATCCATAGCATATTTTGAGAATCATTTTTTTATCCATAGTAATTATCTCAGGGCTCCTGCTCTCTTGCAACCGGTTCCGGACCAATAAGGACCAGACTATGCTTGCAAGAGTGCAGGATGAATATCTCACCGAATCGGAGATCAAAGAATCCATCCCTTCGGGAATCTCAGCACGTGACAGCCTTACTATGGCTCGCTCATTGATCAACAAGTGGATAAAAAAAACCATACTTCTGAAGAAGGCGAAAGAAAACTTAAGCAATGAAGAACTCAATTTTGAAGAGCAAATCAATGACTATCGCAATTCGCTCATTATTTACAAATATGAGTCCAGCCTGGTGAAGCAAAAAGTAGATACTGTGGTAAAGGAGCAAGAGATCAAAACCTATTACGAAAATAATACAAGTAATTTCCGGCTTAAGGATGATGTCCTGAAAATCCACTACGTTCTTTTACCTCTTGGTTATGAAAATACAAATGAAGTAAGACGCATTTTCTTTAACGAGGATAATACCGGCACTATCAAATCGTATTGCAAAAAGCATAACCTGAAATATTATCTGGATGATGAGTGGATGTATTTTAATGAAGTAAGGAACTATTTACCTTTGAAAGCTAAAAAAGCCGGCGACATAGAATACAGGAAAAATGAAATCAAAGACAGTGAGCACCAGTATTTTCTGAAGATTCTGGATGTTCGGGGTATCAACGACACCAAACCCCTTAGTTTGGTGAAAAACGATATAAAAAGTATCATCATAAATCAAAGAAAAACCAGGTTAAAAAAGCAAATGCATCAAGACCTGGTAAGCGAGGGTTTTAAAAAAAATGAGATTGAGACGTACTAACAAGCAGAACAACAAATTTATGAGGCAGCAATTAATATTAATCACATTAATAATATCACTCTTTTCCACGGTTCAGGGGCAGGACAAAACCATTGACGGAATAGCTGCAGTGGTAGGTGAGAGCATTATTTTACAATCGGAAGTGGAATCGCAATACCTTCAGTTCAGGATGCAGGGGAATTTTAGAGGCAGCGACCGTACCAAATGCGATATCCTGCAAAACCTGGTGACCCAGAAAATTTTGCTCCGGCAGGCAAAACAAGTCGACAGTCTTACAGTGACCGATCAGCAGATTGAAGCCAATTTGAATCAGCGCATGCGTTATTTCATCAATCAAATGGGATCGGAAAAAAAGCTGGAATCGTATTTCAATAAAAAAATACCCGCTATCAAAGATGAGCTCAGGGGAAAGATAGAAGAACAAATGCTTGTTCAGAAAGAACAGCAACAGATTACTCAAAACATGAATATTACTCCTTCGGAAGTACGGGATTTTTACAAATCGATTCCCCCGGATTCTATTCCGAAAGTGGAGACCCAGTATGTTATCGGAGAAATCGTCAAAAAGCCCCCGATAAGTCCTAAAGAGCTGAACAAAACCCGCAAAAGGCTGAAAGAGCTTAAACAGCGCATAGAGGATGGCAAAAGCTTCTCTACGCTCGCAGTGCTTTATTCCCAGGATGACGAGACAGCAAAAAACGGAGGGGAGCTTGGCTTTTATAGTCGCGGCGAACTCAACCCGGAATTTGCGGCGGTAGCCTATAACCTGGAAAAAGGAGAAGTCTCGGATATTGTCAGAGACAAAGACGGTTTTCATCTTATACAACTTATCGAACGCCGGGGCGAGCTTATTAATGTGCGTCACATTCTTCTTAAGCCCAAACCCTCTACCCAAAACATCCAGGAAGCACAAAACAAACTCGACTCCATCGCTACCCTGGTCAGGAAAAACAAGATGTCATTTTCCGAGGCTGCCAAAAAATTCTCCGACAGTCCTAACGCGATTAATGGGGGAATTATGGTCAATCCCAAAACCAATAACAAACTATTTAAGGCCTCCGACCTCGATCCCAATGTAAGTTATGCCGTGAAAAACATGCAGGAAGGAGAAATCTCCGACCCAATCCCCACAACTACCAAAGATGGAACAAAAGCCTATCGTATCATTTATCTGAAGGAAAAAAACAAGCCTCACAAAGCGAATCTTGATCAAGACTACAATACAATCAAGGAATGGGCCCTGCAGCAAAAGAAAAGCAAAAAGCTAAGGAATTGGATAAAGGAGAAAATGAACCAAACATATATCCGCGTTAATGAACCTTACAAGGATTGTAATATTAGCAGGAATATGGAAGAAGCTGTAGAGCAATTCAGTCAATAGGCAGATAGATGCCGAACCAAAAAATACGACGACATGAAACAAGAAGCGACGGATCAGTTATATAAATCGGATGTGGAAGCCCTTAACAGTTTTGTAGAAAAATACAATGCCTTCCGCAAGGAAATCGGGAAGGTAATCATCGGGCAGGATGAAGTGATCAGGAATGTGGTGATCTCCATCTTCAGCAGAGGGCATGGACTGCTTGTAGGTGTTCCTGGGCTGGCCAAAACTCTTCTGGTTAATACCATATCTCAGGCATTGGGGTTAAGTTATAACCGTATCCAGTTTACACCTGACCTTATGCCATCGGATATCATAGGGACAGAAATTTTAAATGAAAACCGGAAATTTTCTTTCCATACCGGCCCTATCTTTGCTAATGTCATTTTGGCGGATGAGATAAACCGTACTCCACCCAAAACCCAATCGGCATTGCTGGAGGCCATGCAGGAAAAAGCTGTAACCGTTGCCGGAAAGAAATATACCCTGGATGAGCCCTTTTTCGTACTGGCTACCCAAAACCCTATCGAGCAAGAAGGCACCTACCCGCTCCCGGAAGCGCAGCTTGACCGATTTATGTTCAACATCTGGCTGGATTACCCCTCCGCCGAAGAAGAGATGGAGGTTGTGAAAAGCACGACGGTCAGCCAAAATCAGGAAATTCAGGAAATCCTTTCGGGAGAAGATATTTTGTTTTATCAAAAGCTCATCAGCCGCATCCCGGTACCAGACAATGTCTTTGAATTCGCAGTGCGACTGGTAGGAAAATCCAGACCTCATACAGACAAGGCTCACCCCTGGGCAAATGAATATCTTCACTGGGGAGCCGGGCCTCGTGCTTCGCAATACCTGATTATCGGCGCAAAAACCCATGCCGCAATCAATGGAAAATATTCGCCTGATATCGAAGACATAACTGCAGTAGCAAGGCCTATTATGCAACATCGCATCGTTAGGAACTACAAAGCAGAAGCTGAAGGGGTATCGCTTCATGACATTATCGATGAGCTGATCAAAAGCGAGCAATAAATTTTGCTATTATAGATATTAATTTTTTTCAGGGGGAACAAAAAATTCCCCCTGAATTTTTTGTGTAAAGATTGATTCCTATTAAAGGGGATATGAACCGACGGGTACTTGCAGTAGGGAACTACTGACATGTTTGGTATTTAAGAAAAATCCTTCCGCATATTTCATAATTAATCACGTTTTGATACATTTGGGGGTTAGATTACTAAATCAACTCAACAAAAAACTCATCAAATGCAATCACAATGATTAAAAAGTCTAAAGTATTCTGCGGGCAAACCCTGGCTATTCTCACAGGTGGTGGCGATACGCCGGCCGTCAATTCAAGCATCGAATCCATAAGAAATCGTGCCTCCATGTTAGGATTTAATGTGTATGGCATCATCAACGGCTGGAAAGGCCTGCTGGGCGAAGGCAATGTGGTAGACATCACTCATGTGCCCTACGAAGGCTGGTATGGTGGCTCGGCTCTTGGTAGCAGCCGGACCAACCCGTTCCCTTCAAAGAAAAACCCTGAAAACCGGGTTCCTCAAGTTTTAAAAAACCTCGAACGATATGGGATTGATGTGCTGGTTACTATCGGGGGTGATGACACTAATGGAGCAGCCAAGCGCTTGTACGAAACCGAAGGAGTCCCCGTGATAGGTTTCCCCAAAACCATAGACAATGACCTGCGTACTCATACAACACATCATTATAACGGAAAAGACATTGAGTCGGTAATATGCCCTGGCTTTCCTTCCGGTGCAAAAGGTATTGCAGAGTTTACAGGTCGCCTGAAAACAACGGCGGAATCTCATAATCGCATCTTTGTCCTTGAGATCATGGGGCGCGATGCCGGATGGCTTACAGGCAGTGCAGTGTTTGGAGGCTCTAATCTTGCCTTAATCCCGGAATATGAAATCACAAAAGAGCGTAAAGAGCAGTTTTTTGAAAAAGTAAAGGAAGCTTATCAAAATTCTCCTACTAAAAGCCTTATCATACCTACTTCGGAGGGCGTGAGGTGGTATGATGAAGAGTCGCAAAAAGTAGACGTCGTACATGCCAGTTCAGAAGTGGATGAATATGGCCACCCCCGCTTCGGCGGAATCAGCGGCCGAATAGCTTCTGAAATTTCCAAAAATATCGGCGTGGATGCCAGGGCGCAGATTTCAGGATATTATGCCCGCTCCGGAACGTGCCGCAAATATGACCGAAGGCTTACGATGACATTGGCCGACAAAATCGTAGACCTGTTGCTGCGTGAAGATTATGGCAAAATGCCGGTACTGAGCAGTGTTGTCCCCTATCTTGAAGTGGAGGAATTTAATACCAAGACCATTGATATGGGGAATGTAGAAAATCAACCTTTACCTATGGACTATTACGACACGGCTAATTTCAGCTTTACGGAGGCCTATCATGACTTCCTTCAGAAAATCATGCGACGCCTTCGCTTTAAAGAATTTTTGCCTGATTTTAAAAAGGTAGAGCCTGCCGAAAACAAAGAGACCAAAACCTAAGAATCAAAAAACTGAAGGGGTTCACATCGTGCTTTATATCCGGTAAACCGGGAAAACGTCTCTGTGAACCCCTTATTATCATTTTGGTTTTCTTTATTGTTGAGAATGTATTATCTTTAAAAAGAAAAAGACGATATGTATACAGCAATCATACTTGTTCTTATAGCAGGTGCCTTATGGCTGTTTTTTAATGGCATCTCCAAAAAGAAAAAAGGACGCATCGCCGGAGGTATTATCATAGGAGCTTTCACTGCCTTTTTCTTCTGGTTTATGGATTTCTGGGGAGAGCAACTCTGGTTTGATAACCTGGGTTATTCTTACCGTTTCTGGAAGCTGGAGCTCTCACGGATTGGATTGGGTATAGCCGGCCTCCTCCTGGCCGGAACTATCACTTATCTCCTTACTTTGGCCCTCCCCAAGGACAGGAAAAAGCTACGATGGGTAAGTGTGATTATAGCAGCGCTGTTTGGCCTGGCCTGGGGCACGTCAAGCTGGGCGACTATTTTGAAGTATTTCAGCGCAGCGAGCACCGAGCTTCAGGAACCTATTTTTAATCTTCCCACCAGCTTCTATCTTTTCGATCTCCCTTTTTACGACAGTCTGATAAGCCTGTTTCTTGTTCCTTTCTTTATCGCACTTTTCGCCAACCTTGCCTCGCTCTACGTTTCTGTTGATGCAAACAATGAAATTGACCTCGGGCGCCGCATGGGTATTGGTCTGAATACAGCCAAAATCAGCAAGACCATTTTCCTAACGACTTTTTTAATACTCCTCACGCTGGCGGCCAGCAAATACCTTGCACGGTTTCACCTGCTCCTTTCCGAATCCGGAGTGGTCAGCGGGGCTGTCTGGACCGATGTCAACATCAAAATTCCGGGCTACAATCTTTCTATCATAATTACAGTTGCGCTGGCTATAATAGTCCTTTTCAAGCATAGTCGAAATTGGTTAGAGAAAAGGCTTACAAAAATCACAAAAAAACCGGAGACCACCGAAAGTTCATTTCTCGCATTCATTGCTGCAATTGTGCTTGCCGTGTGGTTTGTTTTGCTGACTTTGATCCCCGGTTTCTTCCAATGGCTACGTGTAGAGCCCAATGAGATTACATTTGAAAGACCTTACATCAGCAATAACATTGAGTTTACACGCCATGGTTACGGCCTGGCCGACATGGAAGAAAAAGACTACCCGGTAAAAGGAGAATTTACAAGGCAAACCTATCAGAATAATAAAGACCTTTTTGAAAATGTCAGACTGTGGGACTATCGGGCTTTGGATGCCGTATACAACCAATTCCAGGAAATCAGGCTTTACTATGAATTTGAGGGCGTAGATATCGATCGCTATACGATCAATAACCAAAAGAAACAAGTAATGGTTTCCGCCAGGGAAATGAAACTCCAAAACCTTCCTAGTCAAAGCCAAACCTTTGTTAACAAGCGGTTTAAATACACTCATGGTTATGGCCTTACTATGACCAAGGTAAGTGAATTTACACCCAGCGGCCTTCCTAACCTGCTTATTAAAGACATTCCGCCCAAAAGCATGCATAAAGAGCTGGACATGATCAGGCCACAAATATATTATGGTATGTTAACAAATACCCATGTGGTGGCAAACTCTACCGAAAAGGAGTTTGATTATCCCAGCGGGGAAGAGAATGTGTATACAAGATACAAAGGGAAAGGAGGAGTAGAACTGCAAAATTTTTGGCGTCACTTCCTGTTCGGATGGAAATTCGACGGCTCAAAATTCGTCTTTTCCAGTTATCCGAAATCCGATAGCCGCATTATGTTCCATCGCCAGGTAGAGAATAGAGTCAGACAGTTGGCACCTTTCCTGAAGCTTGATCATGATCCCTACATCACTTTGGTCGATGGGGAGCTCCACTGGATCATTGATTGCTACACCACTTCCGGTAATTACCCCTATAGCCAACCTTTCAACCAGGAAGATCGCGGCTATTACAACCCTGGCGAAGTAAGAACTTCCGCCACAGGCGAACGCTTTATCGGGGATAACTATGTCAGAAACTCGGTAAAAGCCGTCGTTAACGCTTATAGTGGAGCCGTTGATTTCTATACATTTGAGGAAAACGACCCGCTCATAAATACCTGGAGCAGCATCTTTCCCGAACTGTTCAAACCACGGGAAGAAATGCCGGAAAAACTGAAGTCACATATTCGTTATCCCTCGGATTATCTTCTTGCCCAGGGACTAATTTACGCCAAATATCACATGACCGATCCGGATGTGTTCTACAACCAGGAAGATTTATGGGTGCGTGCCACGGAAAAATATTATGGGGGCACTCAAAAAGTGGAACCCTATTATGTGATGTGGAAACCGCCGAAATCGGAGGAGCAGGAGTTTATCCTAATGATGCCTTTTACTCCCAAAAATCGCCAGGTAGCCATTGGCTGGATTGCCGGAATGTGTGACAAAGACAACTACGGTAAGTTTCTAGCTTACAAATTTCCAAAAGAAAAACGGGTGCTCGGTCCGCAGCAGGTTGAGACCAAAATCGACCAGGACAGCTTCCTCTCGGGCCAGCTAACCCTTTGGGACCAGCGAGGGTCTAACGTCATCAGAGGTAACGTACTGGCCATACCCATGGCTGAGACCATTCTTTATGTAGAGCCTATCTACCTGGAATCTGAAACGGCTGCTTATCCAGAATTGCGGCTGGTAGCCGTGATGCACGGTGATAACCTCTCATACGCGGAAACCTTTGACAAAGCATTACAGGGCCTTTTCGAGGATGTGGAGCCCAAAGTGGCCGGGGGAACTAAAGAAGAAGCTAAACCGGGGAAAATGACCATGAAGGAACATATCCGAAAAGCCAACAAAGCTTTTAACCGCTACATCGAAAATACGGGGCAACAAAATTTCGAGGCAGCTTCGCAAGCGCTGCAGGAGCTGAAAGAATCACTGAAAACCCTGCAGGAAAAAGGGGTGATGAAGGGAGATACGGTGAGGTAGGGTATTGAAGTTGCGGCTAAGCGGATTGTACCGTTCAAAACAAGAGTAAAGTAGTTTTATAAGTTAAATGCATAAAATTATTCATGCAATCCGCTAAGCCGCTGGTGAGGAGCTTCCCGAATTTATTACGGCCCCCGAACTACTGTAGGTGCGTAGACATAACTGAAATTATCAAATATAGTTTGACTTCTTTCCTTTCACTCCATCACCAACTGCGCCGTCATGCGATTGCGCTGGTCGATTAGCACTTTTCGATTTAGGATTACCCTTTGAATAGACTCCGGGTTATAGTGCCGCAAGGTGACAAGGTCCACCCCTTCATTATATTTGAAATGGTGGGTTTTCTCCACGGCCCGCAAGAGGCTTTCCAGCTTTTCCTCTTCTTTATCGAAACATACCGAGAGGGTGATAGCCGAATTCTGCATTAAATTCAATTTAATCCCCAACTTATTGAAAAGCCCGTAAAGATGATGCAGATGATCTTCGGCCATAAAGGAAAAATCCATGGTTTTAAGAGTGAGAAGAACCTGGTTGTGCTTGACAATGTAGGAGGTGATGTTATCATCCCATTCCGTGGCACTGTCGATGAGGCTGCCGGGCTTGTCCGGCTCGAGGAAGGAGCGGACATACATAGGAATATGGTAATTCTGAAGGGGCTTAATCGTTTTGGGATGTATGACTTTAGCCCCGTAAAAGGCCAGCTCTACAGCTTCATGGTAGGATATATGCGAGAGAATCTGTGTTTTTTCAAAATGGCGAGGATCGGCATTCAGCAAACCAGGCACATCCTTCCAGATAGTCACATCCTCTGCCCCCGAAAAGACAGCTATCACCGCTGCCGTATAATCGGACCCTTCTCTTCCGAGGGTTGTCATATAGCCTTCTTTACAACCCCCGATAAATCCCTGCGTAAGCTTAAGCCCATCCGTGTGCAACGTGGGTTTCAAATTTTCCTGTGTCTTTATGACTTCTAAATGGGCTTCGCGGAAATTATCATCGGTATGGACTATTTCTGTGGCGTCCAGCCATTGGCAATGAAATCCTTCCTGTTTTAGATAATGATAAAGAATAGTACTGGATAGCATCTCCCCGTAAGGCACCACCTGATCATAAGTTTTATCATAATTCACAAAAGGCACTTTCTGCAGCCGCTCTGAAATTGCTGAAAACAATTTCTCTAAATCCAAAATGCCCTGCGAATTATCCCCGAAAAGCTCACGGGCGATATCCATATGGTAGTCTTTGATTCTATCAAACTTTCCCTGAAGGTCGGGCCGGTGATGAAAATAGGATTCGACCAGCTCTTCAAAAGCATTGGTCATTTTGCCCATAGCCGATACAACAACGACGTCGGCCGGATATTTTTGCAGTATTGAGACCACATTCCTGATACTTCCTGCAGTTTGCAGGGACGCTCCTCCAAATTTATAAACCTTCATTTACTAAAAACTTAACTTATTTTTCCTTTACAAAAGCACTAAAATAGACAAATATTTGTAATTTTGTTATCCAACCTAGTAATCAAAAACTCTATTCAACTTATGAAAACATTAATTGAATTTATTAACGAAAAGCAAGCCGAAGTTCCTTTTGCCACAGGCGATTTTACACGCCTGCTTAACGATATCGGCATAGCTGCAAAGATAGTTCACCGCGATGTAAACAAGGCAGGATTAACTAACATTTTAGGCTACGAAGGAGGCATGAATGTACAGGGCGAAGAGCAGAAAAAGCTGGACGTTTTTGCCAACAAACACTTTATAAAAGCTTTACAGCATGGCAGCCAGGTGTGTGCGATTGCCTCGGAGGAAAATGATAAAATCGTGGTTTTTGACAACCCCCATTCCCGGAACGGAAAGTATGTTGTCGCTCTCGATCCGCTCGATGGCTCCTCCAATATCGAGGTAAATGTCCCTGTAGGCACTATTTTTTCTATCTACCGTCGCAAGTCGGAAATCGGGGAAGATGCCAATGAGAATGACTTTCTCCAGCCGGGCCGGGAAATGGTTGCAGCAGGCTACATTATCTACGGTTCTTCCACGATGCTGGTATACTCCACCGGCAATGGAGTGAATGCTTTTACTTATGATAACTCGGTAGGGCTCTTTCTGTTATCCCATACGGATATGACAATTCCCCCACAGGGTGGTATTTACTCAATAAACGAAGCTAATTATATTTATTTCCCGGAAGGTGTAAAACAGTATATCAAGCATTGCCAGGTGGATGACCCTTCCACGAACCGGCCTTACAAATCAAGGTATATCGGTTCGCTGGTTTCAGACTTTCATCGTAACCTGCTGGTTGGTGGAATTTATATGTATCCCGGCAACTTAAAAAAACCACTCGGAAAGCTTCGTTTGCTTTATGAATGTGCTCCCATGGCTTTTATGGCGGAAAGAGCCGGAGGAAAAGCAACAGATGGTTTTCACCGCATCCTCGACATCAAGCCGCAAAGTATTCATCAACGGTCCCCGCTGTTTATCGGCTCCAAAAATATGGTAGAAAAAGCGGAAAAATTCATGCGGGATTATTCCGGGGAATTTCAGGAGACCCTAAAAGAGGAAGGGGCCATAGAGACATAGAAAGGTTGCTTGCGATAAGTGATTGGACTATTGAAAGAATTGAATTATTTATTATTTAATTGCATTTTTAATCATAATGAAATCTGCATTTAACAATCAAAATTTTTTATCACCTCATCAATGTATTTACTGATGTTTTTCCGAAAGTCCGATATTGTAGTTGTCAGTATAATTCAAAATTTTGTACAAAATTAGGTACAATTTATGACACATTCAAGTTTTAGCGTCTGAATCAGAAGCCAAAATAGGAAATATAATCTAAAAATAGGGAGAAAAAAATCATACCCAAACAAAATAAATCTATTATAAATGATACTTTTGCGCCCGGTTAAGATTAGAGGCGATTGAAAGTAGAAGATTTACTGAAAAAGTACAGGGAGCACCCAGGTGTTGAGAAGCTTGCAGAGGTATTAAAAGAAGACTCCCCACAACGCATTGCCCTTAAGGGGTTAACAGGATCCGTACGTGCATTTGTAAATGCCGCTGTTTTCGAACGGCAGCAGTTAATGCACGTTTTTATCCTTCAGGAAAAAGAACAGGCTGCTTATTTTTATAATGATTTGCAGAGTATTCTTCAGGAGTATGAAGCTCCTGCTGAAACAAGGAAAGTACTGTTTTTTCCGACGTCTTATAAACGTCCTTATGAAATAGAAAAAACCGATAATGCTAATGTTCTGGCGCGAACGGAAGCCCTCAAAAGAATCAACAGCCAGGCCCGTAAACTTATCATTGTCACATACCCTGAGGCTTTAAGCGAAAAAGTCGTTCAGAAAAAATATCTTCAGCAGAACACCCTGAAAATCGAAACCGGCGACGAATTGAGTATCGATTTTGTCACGGACATGCTGCTTGAATATGATTTCGAGCGGGTGGATTTTGTGACGGAACCCGGTCAGTTTTCCTTAAGAGGCGGTATTGTGGATGTTTTTTCGTTTGGCAATGATTACCCGTACCGGATCGAGTTTTTTGATGAAGAAGTGGAATCTATCCGCACCTTTAACCCTGAAGACCAGCTTTCGGTATCCAATCTCAAAAAGCTTACGATCATCCCCGACATTCAGGACCGCAGGATTGAGGAAAAGCGCACCTCCTTTATATCTTATCTGCCTGAAAGTGCCATGATATGGGCGGATAATTTTGGGTTTGCCGCTGAACGCATTGAAAAGGAATTTAATAAAGCCCTTGAAGCCTATCAGAATTTGAAAGGAGAAATATCTCATCAATCTCCTGAGTTACTTTTTTCAAGTAAAGAGGACTTCTCAAAAGACGTTGAAAGTCATCATCTTGTGGAGACGGGAAAAAACTACTTTGATTACACTGACACGGAAATCCTATTCAATACCAAACCACAGCCTTCTTTCAATAAAAATTTTGAACTCCTCATACAAGATTTACAGAAAAATGCTTCCAATGGTATCCGAAATTACATTTTTGCCGGGAATACTAAACAGCTTAACCGGTTATCCACCATATTTGAGGATATTCAGGCACGAAACGGGGAAAAGCATTCGATACAGTTTCAACCTATTCCAATTGCTATTCATGAAGGTTTTATAGACCAGGACCTCAAGCACGCCTTTTACACCGATCACCAGATTTTTGAAAGATATCATCGCTTTCACCTGCGCGACTCTTTCAAGAAGCAAGATTCGCTGACATTGAGAGAACTCTACGATTTGTCTCCCGGTGATTATGTTACCCATATCGACCATGGCATAGGACAATTCGACGGGTTGGAAAAAATTGATAACAACGGAAGAACACAGGAAGCCATAAGACTGATCTACGCCAACCGGGATCTGCTCTATGTCAGTATTCATTCCTTGCATCGTATCGCAAAATATACAGGAAAAGAAGGTACGCAACCTAAATTGAACCGCCTTGGTTCGAATAACTGGAACAAATTAAAAAACAAGACCAAGAAAAAAGTCAAGGATATTGCCAGAGACTTGATTAATCTTTATGCCAAAAGACGTACCAGCAAAGGTGTAGCCTTTTCACAGGACAATTTTATGCAACACGAGCTGGAAGCTTCTTTCATCTATGAAGATACCCCCGATCAACTGAAGGCCACCAAGGATACCAAAGCCGACATGGAAAAGAGTTATCCCATGGACCGGCTCATATGTGGCGATGTGGGCTTTGGGAAGACGGAAGTAGCAATAAGAGCTGCCTTTAAAGCGGTATCAGACAGTAAGCAAGTGGCTGTGCTGGTTCCTACTACAATTCTTGCTCTGCAGCATTATAAAACGTTCCGGGACCGCTTGAAGGAGTTTCCAGTTAATGTGGACTACATCAACCGCTTTAAAAGCCGGAAAGAAATCAACCAGACCCTCCAAAAACTTAAAGAAGGCACTATTGATATCATCATAGGCACCCACCGTATTATTAGTAAAGATGTGGATTTTAAGGACCTGGGATTACTTGTGATTGATGAAGAACAAAAATTCGGGGTATCGACCAAAGAAAAGCTCCGGCAGATGCGAGCTAATGTGGATACGCTGACACTCACGGCCACGCCAATTCCAAGAACCTTACAGTTTTCGCTGATGGGTGCCCGCGACCTGTCGGTAATCAATACACCACCACCCAACCGGTATCCAATACAAACGGAAGTACACACCTTTAGTGAAGAGGTCATCCGGGATGCCGTCACATATGAAGTATCGCGGGGCGGGCAGGTCTATTTTGTACATAATCGCGTACAGAATATCCGCGAAGTTGCCGGTATGATTCAGAAGTTTGTCCCTGATGTAAAAATCGCTATCGGTCATGGCCAGTTGGAGGGGCATCAGTTGGAAAAAATCATGATGGATTTTATCGAAGGGGAATATGATGTTTTGGTAGCCACCACTATCATTGAATCGGGCCTTGATATACCCAATGTCAACACAATAATCGTCAACGAAGCTCAAAATTATGGACTCAGCGATCTGCACCAACTGAGGGGGCGTGTAGGACGTACCAACAAAAAAGCTTTTGCTCATCTCCTGGCCCCTCCCCTATCCACCCTCACCACCGAAGCACGAAAGCGCCTCAAAGCCCTTGAGCAATTCTCAGAGCTGGGGAGCGGATTTAATATTGCTATGCGGGACCTTGACATCAGGGGAGCAGGCAATATCCTCGGTGCCGAACAAAGTGGTTTTATCTCCGACATTGGTTATGAGATGTATCAGAAAATTCTGGATGAAGCCGTCCAGGAATTGAAGGAAAATGAATTCTCCCAATTGTATAACCAGGAAGACCTAAAGCCCCAAATAGAAGACTGTCAAATAGAAACAGATTTTGAAGTGCTGATACCTGATGATTACATTACCAACATCAGCGAAAGACTTTCTTTCTATAAAGAACTGGATAATATCGAAACAGAAAAAGGGCTTCAGGAATTCGAGAATAAATTGACAGACCGCTTCGGTCCTATACCTGAGGCTACAAGAAAACTAATGGATATTATCAGATTGCGATGGACGGCCAAAAACATCGGTTTTGAAAAACTGGTTCTGAAATCCGGGAAAATGGTAGGGCATTTCATTGACAGACAGGACTCACCCTATTTCAATTCCAGGGCCTTTGAAGCTGTGCTTGAATATATCAAAGAAAAACCCAACAAATGCCGCATGAAAGAAAACGAATCGAAGCTAACACTTGTCTTTCATAAAACGGAATCATTAGAAATTGCTCTTGAAACACTTAAAGAAATTAACGACAAAATAAAATCACCAGCTTAACAGTTTTATTATTTTTACCACAGAAAATTAAAATTATGAAACAATTATTTACCATTATCGCGGTGCTGATCGCAATGCAGATGACAGCTCATTCCCAGGAAACGGGCTATTACAACGGAACAGACGGTAAAACGGGGGAAGAACTTAAGTCGTCCCTCTACGATATAATTAAAGATCACAAAAGTTATGATTATTCACTGGCAAGTACGGTATTTATCGAATCCGACCAGGACCCCGACAATGAGGATAATGTCATTCTAGTCTATACTGGCCGCTCGCATCCTAACGACGATTATGGCAGCGGCGGTGATTATATTAACCGGGAGCACGTATGGGCCAAATCGCACGGGAACCTTGACGAAGATCCGCCCGAAGGAAGTGACTTCCATAACCTGAAACCTGCCGATGCCTCGGTCAATATGGACAAAAGCAATCTTGACTTCGATAACGGAGGGGAACAGCATGACGAGGCCACAGGATGCTATTATGATAGTGACTCGTGGGAGCCCAGAGATGAAGTCAAAGGCGATATTGCCCGAATAATCTTTTACATGGCAACGCGCTATGAAGGGGAAAATGGGGAGGAAGACCTGCAGGTTGTAGATGAAGTTGACACCTACCCGAATCCCGAACACGGAAAGCTGAGCACTCTTTTGGAATGGAATGAACAAGACCCTCCCGATGAATTCGAGCGAAACCGGAATAATGTCATCTTCGACTGGCAGCAAAATCGTAATCCATTTGTCGATAATCCCAATTGGGTTAACAAAATATGGGGCGATGGCCAGGCCGAACCGGTCATTTTCGACGATATAAGCATTACCAATGAAGAAATTAATAGCGAGGATGCTATCGAAATATCAGCCAATATCCAAAGTACGGCAGGAGATATTAATTCGGCCTCGATTAAGTGGGGAACCAGCTATGAGGATTTAAACAATGAAATCTCCATGAGTGCCGACGGCAGCACATACACAGGTGTAATCCCTGTACAGCCTGAGGATGAAACTGTTTATTACAAAATCGTAGCTTCCGATGGAACGAACAACGATGAATCGGTCACCTATAATTATACCATCCCGGCTACCTTTGACGGTGAATTGGTGACCATATACGATATTCAAGGCCAGCAGGAGATCTCTCCCATGGCCGATCAAATACAGGATAGTGACGGAACCGAAGAACTGAATTATGGCGAAGTTTCAACCACGGGGGTAGTTACGGCCAGCTTTGGAGGGATGTTTTTCATTCAGGATGGTGAAGGCCCCTGGAATGGAATTATGGTCTATGAGAATAAGTTTATTCCCCAAATCGGTGATAGCATTGTTCTTACAGGCCTGGTGAAAGAATACTACAATATGACCGAGATGGTAGAAATATCCGGTTATTATCATATTGCTTCGGATGTCCCATTGCCTGAACCTACCGTTATAAGTACCGGAGGTGCCGAAGAGCAATACGAGGGCATTCTTGTAGAAGTAATTGATGCCGAGTGCACGGATGATGACTGGCAGGACTACAACAATTATGATATGTGGAGTGTTAACGACGGCAGTGGCGAATTAAAAATACACAACTCCTCGGTCTATAAATATAATCCTACCGAAGGGGAAATATACACCGTGACCGGTCCTTTAAATTATGATTATGGAGAATATAAAATCGAATTGCGCAATGAAGATGATGTAACCCCGTTCCAGGATGAAACGGCCCCGGAGCTTATCTCGGCATATCCCAATGAAGAAACGGAAATCAAAGTGAATTTTTCTGAAGAAGTAGAAAAAACTTCAGCCGAAAATACAGCCAACTATACAATTGACGGGGAGATAGAGGTCACGGAAGCCAAAAGACGTTTACTGGAAAAAACACAGGTGCTGCTCACTGTCACCGAAATGACAGAAGGAGAGTCATACAGCCTTACCGTTTCGGGAGTAAAAGATGACTCAGGTAACACTATGGAAGAAACGACATTAGAGTTTTCCTACGATCCTGACGGCATTGCTGAATTCATCCGGAAAGGATCGTTCAGGATTTCTCCCAATCCCTTTGATGAGAAAACAACGATCCGAATCTCAGCTAAGAAAAGCTCAAAAGGGAAAATGAAAGTTTATACAACGGACGGGAGAAATGTACAAAGTCAAATAATTTCGCTTAAACGAGGTGCTAACAAGTTCACATTAAACACCCGGAACATGAAAGCCGGTACTTACTTCCTCGTGTTGGAATTAAATGGAGAGCTTGCTTTTAGGAAAATGATTAAAAAATAACATTTGAATAACATAATAAAATCAATTAGTAAACTCGTATTATGTTGAGAGAGCACAAATTCTTATCCCTTTCAGGGAAGGAGTTTGTGCTTTTTTCTGAAATTTCTGAAGACCCGGTTTAAGCGTATCTTAACAGATTATAGCTTAACATATTTTTGTGCTTCATTTTACAAAACGTTTTTTATTATTTTTGTTTTTCTAAATAAACACCAAAACCATAGTCTTAAGTGAGTGAAGGATTAGTTATCATTCCAACCTACAATGAGAGAGAAAATATTACGAAAGTATTGCAGAAAATATTTTCGCTTTCCGTTGTTTTTGATGTTCTCATCATTGACGACGGCTCTCCCGACGGTACAGCCCGGCTTGTAAAAGATCATATGGTAAGCTACCCCAACAGGCTTTTCCTTATCGAAAGGGAAGGGAAACAGGGTCTTGGAACCGCTTATATTAAAGGATTCCGATGGGCTTTAGAGCATGACTATGAATATGTTTTTGAAATGGACGCGGACTTATCGCATGATCCGGACGATCTGGTCCGGCTTTATAACACGGCACGGGAAGGTTACGATTTAGTTATCGGCTCGCGTTACGTTAAAGGGGTGAATGTGGTCAATTGGCCCATTGGCAGGGTTTTGATGTCATATTTCGCCAGCATATATGTCAAAATTGTTCTGGGAATAAAAATCGATGATACCACAGCGGGGTTCAAATGTTATCATCGTAATGTTCTGGAAGCGATTGATTTTAACAACATACGATTTATAGGCTACGCTTTCCAGATAGAAATGAAATACACTGCCTGGCGTTTGGGATTTCGTCTCAAAGAAATTCCTATTATCTTTACAGATCGCACCGAAGGAGAATCCAAAATGAGTAAAGGAATCTTCAAAGAAGCTGTATGGGGCGTGCTATTTTTACGCTTCAGGAAATTCAAACAAAAATAAAAAGGGAAATCTCAGACAAATGAGCTATACCTTACTCATAAAAAATGTCCGTATCGTTAATGAAAACCGGGTTTTCAGCGGAAGTGTCGGTATAAAAGACAGTTATATCACAGAGGTATTAGATCAACCCTTCCCCTCCACCAAAGACTATGACCAAGTCATAAACGGCCAGGAGCGTTTTCTTTTACCCGGGGCTATCGATGACCAGGTACATTTCAGAGAACCAGGCCTTACACACAAGGCAGAAATATTTACCGAAAGTAAAGCCGCCGTTGCCGGGGGCGTTACTTCTTTTATGGAGATGCCCAACACTAAGCCGAAAGCCATAACCCAGGAGTTGCTGGAAGATAAATACCGGTTAGCTGAAAAAAAATCTATGGCTAACTTTTCCTTCTACATGGGAACAACCAACGATAATATTGAAGAAATTTTAAAAACAGACCCTTCCCGGGTATGTGGTGTAAAAATTTTTATGGGAGCTTCCACCGGGAATATGTTGGTGGATAATAAAAAAACCCTATCCCGGATATTTAAGGATAGCCCCTTACTCATTGCCACCCATTGCGAAGATGAGCCCACTATCCGGGCAAACACCCAATGGGCTCGCAACAAATACGGAGAAAATCCTCCTTTCAGCCTGCATCCGGTTATTAGAAGCGCGGAGGCCTGTTATAAATCATCCTCTCTTGCTGTAGACCTTGCCCAAAAATATAAAAGCCGGCTGCATGTGCTGCATATAAGTACTGCCCGCGAGCTTGAACTTTTTGACAATACCATTCCATCAGAAGAAAAAAATATTACTTCTGAGGTTTGCATTCATCATCTTTGGTTTAATGACAATGATTACCATGAAAAGCAATCGCTCATTAAGTGGAATCCGGCTATTAAAACTCCCGAAGATCAGGAGGCTTTACTTAATGGATTGCTGAGTGATAAGCTCGATGTCGTAGCTACCGACCATGCGCCACATACCTGGGATGAGAAAAACAATACTTATTTTAATGCCCCTTCCGGGGGCCCCATGATACAGCATTCGTTGTATGCTATGCTCGAATTACACAGACAGGGAAAAATAAGAATTAGTAAAATAGTGGAAAAAATGAGCCACACACCGGCCCGGATTTTCCAAATTAAACAGCGGGGATTTATCCGTAAAGGGTATAAAGCCGACTTAGTACTTGTTGACACTAAAAAATCCTGGAAAGTATCCCGGGACAATATCCTGTACAAAGCTGGATGGTCTCCCCTGGATGGATATGAATTTCATTCAGGGATAGACATGACGATTATTAACGGGCAGATTGTTTATAACGAGGGTCATTTTGACGAGTCTTTCCGTGGAGAAAGGCTATTATTTGAAAGGTAAGGCACAATATTAAACCAGTGATAAGATAAGACATGAAAAAACTACCATTTCTTTTCATTGCTCTCCTGTTTGGTACGGTATACTGTGGTCCCAAAACCATTAAAGTAATTGAGTCTTCTTTTAAAAATGGGCAACCCCAGGTAGTTACGTTTTATGAAAAAATAAACGGAGAGAAGCAAAAGAAAAAACAAATCCAATATTACCAAACAGGCCAGAAAAAGATGGAAGGCCCTTATAAAAACGGCAAGCGACATGGTCAATGGATTAGTTATTACAAAAACGGTCGTGTATGGACAAAGATTCACTACATAGAAGGGAAGGCCAATGGGATTAAAAAGGTATACTACGAAAATGGTGAGCTACATTACAAAGGCGAGCTCAAAAATGGCGAGCGAACCGGCAAATGGACTTTTTATGATGTTAATGGCAAAGCCAGTATAATCAATTATAACAATCGCCGTTAGCCAGAGTATTACAGCTTCTTTTTGAGCCAATCGATTTCGCGGCGTTCTTTTTTTGTCGGGCGCCCTTTTCCTTTTTCGCGATGTTCGGTATTTACCTCATGCAATTTCTTGAGTTTATCATATTCTTCCTGGGGAGTCAAGTCTTCATAATTTTCGGCAGCGACTGAAGCAGAAACTCTTTTTTCGATCAATCCGGTTACCCGAAGCGTTTTTGTCATGGTTTTAATCCGCACTCTTACTTCATCCCCTATGCGCACAACATTTGAGGCTTTAGCTTCCTGATCGTTAATATCGACCTTGCCTTTTTTGCACATACTGGAAGACTTACTGCGCGTTTTATACATTCTTATGGCCCACAACCATTTGTCGATCCTGACTTGTTCCATAATTCCGGCTATTTAGCACGAAAATAAATCTCTATAGGCACACCTGTCAAATTGAATTTTGCACGTATCTTATTTTCCAGGAAACGTTTATACTCTACTTTAATTTCTTTGGGATAGTTGCAGAAGAAAATAAACATTGGATAATCCTTCTTCAACTGCATCACATATTTGATGCGAATATAGCGACCACGCGTGGTAACCGCCGGGGGATTTTTCTTGATTACCGGAAGCAAAATATCATTCAGCTTATGAGTAGGGATACGGATATACTTTGCCTTGTATACTTCACTGGCTATTTCCAGCGTCTTATAAATGCGTTGTTTAGTGATAACCGAAGAAAACACAATCGGGATGTCACTGAAAGGCTGAAGCCGGGCTTTGATATGCTTTTTATATTCCTCAGCTGTTTGGGTTTCCTTACTTATCAAGTCCCATTTATTCACCACAAGTACCACAGCCTTATGGTTCTTGTGAATCAGATTCAAAATATTCAACTCTTGCGATTCCAGACCCAGTGTAGCATCAATCATCAAAAGGCAAACATCAGAGTCTTCAATAGCCCTGACAGCCCTCATAACCGAATAAAACTCCACATTCTCCTTTACACTCGACTTTTTACGCAAACCGGCCGTATCCACAAGGACGAAATCAAATCCGTATGCCTGATATCTTGTATCTACCGTATCACGGGTGGTTCCCCCAATGGGTGTAACAATATTCCTTTCATCACCCAAAATCGTATTAATAAAAGAGGACTTCCCTACATTCGGCCGTCCAACGATAGCTAAGCGAGGCACCTGTGGTTTATCCCCGATCGCTTGCTGATTTTGATCCAAAACATGAACCACTTCATCCAGGAGGTCACCGGTTCCTGATCCATTTATTGCAGAAAGGGGGTAAACCGGCCCCATCCCAAGACTATAAAATTCCGATGCGGAATTATAAAGCGTAGTATTATCAGCTTTGTTGGCTACCAGAAAAACTTTTTTCTCCGACTTGCGAATGATATTAGCTACATCCTGATCATAACCGGTCAATCCATCTTTTGTATCTACCATAAAAAGAATGACATCCGCTTCATCCACAGCTAGTTTTGCTTGCTTCCGTATAGCTTCCTCAAAAACATCTTCCGCTCCCTCCACAAAACCACCGGTATCAATGACAGTAAACTCCACACCGTTCCAATCGGAAGTTCCATAATGCCTGTCGCGCGTTACACCACTGGTGGCATCCACAATAGCATCTCTTTTACCCACCAGCCGATTAAATAGCGTGGATTTTCCCACATTCGGTCTACCAATTATTGCTACAATATTACCCATAATTATCTTTTATTCTAGTTCGTACCCCATTCTTTTCAACTCATCCTCATTGTTTCGCCAGTCCTTTTTAACCTTTACGGATAAATCGAGGTAGATACGATTGTCTACAAATTGTTCTATCTCTTTGCGAGCGGCAGTGCCTATAGTTTTTATAGCCTGGCCTCGATACCCCAGAATAATTTTTCGCTGGGACTCTTTCGTCACAAAGATAAATGCACTGATCCTGATTATATTGTCGGACTCTTTATAGGAATCAATTGTAACCTCACATGAATAGGGAATTTCTTTTTGGTAATTCAGAAAAATATGTTTGCGGATTATCTCCGAAACAAAAAACCGCATGGTTTTATCCGTCAGTTCATCTTTAGGATAATAAGGCGGATTTTCCGGTAGCTTTTCTAGAACCATCTTTAAAACCGCATCCATATTAAACCCAAAAGAAGCTGCTATAGCTAAGAAATCAGCTTGGGGAAGCTTTTCTTTCCAAAACTCGACAGTTTCCTTTACCTTTTGTTGTTCGTGTTGATCAATCTTATTAATAAGAATGATAATCGGCACATTTGTCTGATTCAACCTCTCAAGGATATCCGCTCCAAGCGTCTCTTGTTGCACTTCTATAAGCAAAAGCAGTATATCAGCATCTTCCAGCGCCGTATCCACGTATTTCATCATCGACTCATGAAGCTTGTAATTGGGATTTAACAATCCTGGTGTATCCGAGAAAACAACCTGATAATCCTCTCCGTTAAGTATTCCTGGGATTCTATGCCGGGTAGTCTGG
>JAIPBX010000130.1 GCA_021738485.1 Bacteroidales bacterium
GAATTATGGGATGGCTTAGCTATCCTTATTGGCTCATATTCGAATGGCTGGCACCAATCCTTGAAACTTTCAGTATTCTTTTACTGGTGGTGATCGGTTTGGCCGGAGCCTCTGATTGGAGCGTCTTTTTCTCCATCCTGGCTTTTGTTTACACTTTTGCCATTTTATATTTTCATTATACTATTTTGCTGGAAGAGCTTACTTTCCATAAATACAACCGGATGAAAGATATAGTTATGCTATTTGTGGCCTCCTGGCTTTATCCCTTAATCTACCATCCCCTCATCGTTTTATGGGCCTTAAAGGGAAACTGGGATTATTTTGTTACTCGAAACCATTCCTGGGGGGAAAGCCGTAAAGAAGGATTTTCATAATGATGATCTTGTTATAACAATCCGGTGGATTTTGCAGCCACTTTACTTAATTATTGCTAAATTTACATTCAAATTAAAAAGGGATTTGTATGAAGATTCTCGTAACCGGAGGTACAGGCTATATCGGTTCTCATACCGTTGTTGAGCTCCAGAATCAAGGCCATGAAGTCATAGTTATAGATAACTTATCGAATTCTCGCGAAAGTGTGTTGGATAATATTGCCAAAATCACAGGCACGAGACCTGAGTTCGAACGTTTTGATCTGAGTGAAACGCAAACCACGGATCAATTTTTCGATCGGCATCGCGATATTGGGGGCATTATTCATTTTGCGGCATATAAAGCTGTGGGTGAATCGGTTGAAAAACCTTTGATGTATTATCACAATAACATCATGTCTTTAATTAATCTGCTAAGTAATATGGGCCGTTATAGTATAGAAAACATTGTTTTTTCTTCGTCCTGTACGGTTTATGGACAGCCCGAGAAGCTCCCGGTATCGGAGGAAGCACCGCTTCAAAAAGCCTGGTCGCCTTATGGGAACACGAAAAAGATAGCAGAAGATGTTATCGAAGATACCCTGAAAGCCCGTAATGACTTGAAAGGTATCGCACTGCGCTATTTTAACCCCATTGGAGCGCATGAATCTGCGCAGATCGGTGAACTTCCCTTAGGTGTTCCGGATAATCTTGTGCCTTTTATTACGCAAACCGCCATAGGAAAACGCGATCAACTGAAAGTTTTTGGTAATGATTATAGTACTCCCGACGGAACGGCTATCAGGGATTACATACATGTGGTAGACCTGGCCAAAGCCCACGTGATTGCTGTGGAGAGGATGCTGAACCATCAAAACAAAAAGCCATTCGAGATTTTCAATCTTGGGACGGGCAACGGTTATTCGGTTATGGAAGTCATTAAATCTTTTGAGAAAGTTTCGGGACAGAAATTAAATTACAAGGTCGTCGACCGCCGCCCCGGGGATGTCGAACAGGTCTGGGCCGATACCTCTTTTGCCAATAAGGAACTGGGATGGAAAGCCGAAAAAGACCTGGATGATATGATGCGCTCGGCCTGGAAATGGGAGAAAGCTGTGGCGGAAAGCGAAAAATAATAAAGGATTTTATAGGAATTAATCCCGCAGAAAAACATTCTTTGAATTAAATAACAGAGTATTATGGGAAAACACATCCTTATCACCGGCGGAGCCGGCTTTATCGGCTCGCATGTTGTCAGACATTTTGTTAAGCAATACCCGGATTATCAAATCACCAATCTTGATAAATTAACTTATGCCGGGAACCTTGAAAATCTTATTGATATTGAAAACCACCCCAATTACCAATTTATAAAAGGAGATATTAATGATGACGGATTTATTTTGAAACTCTTTGAAGAGCATCATTTTGACGGGGTTATACATCTGGCTGCCGAATCTCATGTTGATCGCTCGATAGCTAGTCCCAATGCGTTTGTCTTAACCAACGTACTCGGAACAGTGAACTTGCTTAATGCTGCCCGTCATATTTGGCATGACGATTACTCCGGTAAGTTATTTTATCATGTATCAACCGATGAGGTTTATGGTTCACTCGGGGATGAAGGTTATTTTACTGAAGAAACCTGTTACGATCCCCACAGTCCTTATTCGGCATCTAAAGCTAGCTCGGATCACTTTGTCAGAGCCTATCATGATACTTTCGGGCTTCCGATGGTTATCAGCAATTGTTCCAACAACTATGGTTCTTTTCAATTTCCTGAAAAATTGATACCCCTTTTTATCAACAATATTCGTAACAATAATACTTTGCCGGTTTACGGAAAAGGGGAAAATGTCCGTGATTGGTTATGGGTGGTGGATCATGCCCGCGCTATCGATGTTATTTATCATGGCGGTAAACTGGGAGAAACCTACAATGTAGGTGGTAACAATGAATGGAAAAACATTGACCTGGTTCGATTAATGTGCCGAATTATGGATAAAAAACTGGGACGACGTCAGGGTGAATCGGAAAAACTGATCACTTTCGTGAAAGACCGTGCCGGGCACGACAAGCGTTACGCCATTGATTCAACCAAGCTGCAAAAAGAATTGGGATGGAAGCCATCGGTAAATTTTGAACAAGGGCTGGACAAGACGGTCGACTGGTATCTTCAAAATCAAAAGTGGCTGGATAATGTGACTTCCGGAGAATATCAGAAATACTACCGGGAACAATACGAGAACAGATGATGAAGGGGGTGCTTTGGCTCAAAATTCCGCTTTACGCTGGAATATAGAGCCTTCGTTGTAATTTTTTATGCAAGACTTGTATTGCTGGTTATTAGCATTATAGGAAATGCAGGATGGTTTCTTTAGTGAACAAATAGTATATGTGCCTGTTGAGAATAAAGTTTCGTTAATTCAAAAAACAATAATAAAAATGGAAGAGCATACTGTGAAAATACTTGAAATCGAAGAACTCACGCATGACGTAAGAAGAATTGTCACTGAAAAGCCTGATAATTATACTTTTAATCCGGGACAAGCTACTGAAGTCGCTATCAATCGCCCCGGAATGGTAGAAGAGCGCAGGCCTTTTACATTTACATCATTGAATGATCAGGATACGCTTGAGTTTATCATTAAGGTTTACCATAGTGAAGGGGTAACAGATGTCATAGGTGAATTGCAGGAAGGCGATCAACTATTGATACATGATGTGTGGGGTGCGATCCGATACAAAGGACCCGGTTATTTCCTGGCGGGTGGTGCAGGAATCACTCCTTTCGTTGCCATTTTACGGCAGCTTAATAAAGAAGGAAACCTGGATGGTAATAAGCTCTTTTTCTCGAATAAAACGCATAAAGATATTATTCTTGAAGACGAGCTCAAAGATATACTCGATGGCAATGCTGAATTCCTCCTTTCCCGTGAAGAGAACGATAAATACCAATCAGGTCATATTGATAAAGATTTTCTGCAAAAACATGTGGAAGATTTTAATAAGTATTTTTATATTTGTGGAACTTCGGAGATGACCAATCATTTAATTACAACGCTTAAAGATCTTGGTGTGAAAGAGGAACAATTAGTCTACGAGCAATAGTACGGGCTTGTTTACTAATAGAAAAAGGGGGAGCATCCGTTGAGGTTCCCCCTTTTTCTTTGCTAACTGCTTGAAAAATTTACTCCAGTGTGGCACTGGATGTATTGACATCCCTTTTTACTTTTTTGATTAAGCCCTGCAATACTTTTCCGGGTCCTACCTCGATAAATTCATCCGCGCCGTCGGCTATCATATTTTGTACTGTTTGCGTCCATTTCACAGGGGAAGTGAGCTGGGCAATCAGGTTAGATTTAATGACTTCCGGGTTTTTTACTGATTGTGCGCTTGCATTCTGATAGATAGGGCATACCGGTTCGGTTATCTTCGTTTTTTTAATAGCTTTTTCCAGTTCCACCCGTGCTGGTTCCATTAGGGGAGAGTGGAAGGCACCTCCGACTTTCAGCGGTAGAGCACGTTTGGCGCCGGCTTCTTTCAGTTTTTCCACGGCAATATCAACCCCTTGCATCGAACCCGAGATGACGATTTGTCCCGGGCTGTTGTAGTTGGCGGGGACGACCACTTCGTTAATATGGGATAAGACCTCTTTCACGGTATTTTCATCAAGTCCCATAACGGCAGCCATCGTGGAAGGTTCTTTTTCGCAGGCTTTTTGCATGGCCTGAGCACGTTTGCTGACTAATTTTAGTCCATCCTCAAAGCTGAGGGCTTTGTTGGCCACTAATGCCGAAAACTCTCCGAGAGAGTGGCCGGCAACCATTTCAGGCTTGAAGCTGCTACCCATTAATCTTGCCAGGATTACCGAGTGAAGGTATATAGCAGGTTGCGTAACTTTGGTTTGCTACAGGTCTTCTTCGGTACCTTCAAACATGACATCAGTGATGCGAAACCCGAGAATCGAATTTGCTTTCTGGAAAAGTTCCCTGGCCGTATGATAATGGTCATGCATTTCTTTGCCCATTCCAACATATTGCGCCCCTTGTCCGGGAAATACGTACGCGATCATAAAGCTTAAATTTTGTTTATCAATTGTTTGTAGGTGTTTTAACGTCGCTCACCTAAAAAGCGGAGCAAAAATAAGAATAAATTAATAAAATCAAGATACAATGTTAAAGCCCCCATAATGGTTAATTTTTTGGCCGATTCTGACCCTTCTTCCAGCTGGGCGCTCATTCTTTTGAGCTTCTGGGTGTCATAGGCTGTTAATCCCGTAAAAATAATGACACCTAAAAAGCTGATGATGTATTCCAGGGTACTGCTGCCCAAAAACATATTGATGACGCTGGCCAGGATAATCCCTATCAGCCCCATCATGAGCAATGAACCGAATTTGGACAAATCGGTTTTAGTAGTATACCCCAAAAAAGCCATCGTGCCAAACATACCTGCTGTTACAGCAAAAGTTTGATAAATGGATGATGCGGTAAAAGCTAACAAGATAAAGCTCAGGCTCATTCCCATAACGATGGAAAAGCCCCCAAATATCAGGGTGAGTGTGCCGGAAGACATGCGTTGAAAGCCAAAAGACATGCCCAGTACAAAACCCAATGGCGACAGCATAACCAGCCAGCCCAATCCTGTAAGCCCTTCCTGTGTCATAAGCGAACTCATCAGGGCTTCACTGGAGCTGAAATGGTATGCCACAAAGGCAGTAATAGCCAGAGCAACGGCCATCCAGGAAAAAACCCGCTGCATAAAGCTTCTTGCTACAGATGCAGTCCCTTCTCCTGCTATGGAAGATTGAAAACTGTTGGAATTATAATTTTTATTTTGTGGATACATAGCTGTCTTTTTTTTGACAATTAGTTTTATCAAATATTATACCAATTTAATCAAGTTTTGTCCCTAACAAATGAATAAACTCTTCCCGTGTTTCGCTGCGCTTAAACGCCCCTGTAAAGTCAGAAGTGGTAGTGACTGAATTTTGTTTTTGAATGCCCCTCATAGCCATACAATAATGTTTGGCTTCGATGACTACCGCAACCCCCAATGGATTTAACGTGTTTTGGATGCATTGTTTGATTTGGGTGGTCAGACGTTCCTGAACTTGCAGCCGGCGGGCGTATGATTCAACAACGCGGGCGATTTTACTGAGGCCGGTTATATATCCGTTAGGGATGTAGGCAACATGCGCTTTTCCTACAAATGGGATCATGTGATGTTCACACATGGAGTATATTTCGATGTCTTTGACAATTACCATCTCCCTGTAATCCTCCTTAAACTTGGCTTGCCGGAGAATCTCTTCAGGATTTAAGTCATAACCGTGGGTGAGAAACTGCATGGCTTTGGCTACCCTTATAGGAGTTTCGTTAAGTCCTTCACGGTCGGGATTTTCTCCAATTAATTTTAAGATTTCATAATAATGTTCGGCCAATTTTTCCAGGGTATCCTGGTTATATCGGTCTAACCGCTCGTAACCTTCTCCATTTTCACTGTAATACTCGTGTGCTTTAGCGTTCCGATGAAGGTTTTTTTCCATCTTACCCATAATACTCTACAAAATTGTTTTCCGTTTCTGAAATTTTAATGCAATGTAGCTCCGCGCCCATTTCTTTGATAGGCTGCTTGATTTGTTCCCATATAGCTATTGCAAGGCTTTCTGTCGAAGCGAATCGTCCTTGCATGAAGTCTACCTCCGTATTCATGTTTTTATGATCCAATTTATCAACCACTTTCTCTTTTAAAAGGTGGCTGAGTTGTTTGAGGTTAACCAAGAAACCCGTTTCCGGATT
>JAIPBX010000002.1 GCA_021738485.1 Bacteroidales bacterium
TGAAGCTGGTAAGGAATATTTTGATGAAAGTAGCGCAGGAGCACCAGGAAATAGCGAAAACAAAGCCTCCTTTTGTAAGATTTGTTGATTTTGGGAATTCCTCCCTCGATTTTGAACTGTTTTTCTGGTCGGAAAACACATTCCGTATTGAAAACATTTTGAGTGACTTACGGTTTAAAATTGATGAGGAATTTCGTCAGAACAATGTTACTATTCCTTTTCCGCAAAGGGACATTCATATTCGAACCAGGTGATTTGCTAACTAAAGTTTCGCACTTAAAATTCAAAATAGTAACCATCTGTATTTCAATAAGTTCTTATCAAATAGTTTAAAACTTTGTGAATCTTTGTGTCTTCGTGCCTTCGTGGCGATAGTACCAGAAGGCCACCAAGACACCAAGGCACCAAGATTCACGAAGAAAGCCATTAGCACAAGTGGAGAAGATTAAAATTTGATATAGAACAACTTACAGAAACAGTGTTTTAATAAAAAATTATTATTCAAGGTTCTAAAAGAAATGCAAAACTTTAGTTAATAATTTCTTAACATAAAGGTAATTTTGCTTTAAACAAGTTCTTCGGTATGTCGAGCTACTTTTGCGGTATTAATTGTTACAATATAAACAAATAATACTATGAAAAAAAGAGCATTTACATTAGCCGTTGCATTCCTGATTGGAATTGCTGCTTTTTCGGGAAACGATGATGATTCAGACAAATCATCAAAGAATAAAAATACAAAGAATAGTGAGACAACTATGGTAGAGGGAGCCGTAACAGACCGCTCCACCGGTGAAAGCCTGGCCGGCGCCGAAATACAAATCAGGGATTCCCGGCAAAAGACTTATACGGATTTTGATGGAAATTTTTCTTTTGAACATCTTCAGCCAGGCACCTATGATATCATAGTTTCCTATATTTCCTATGATAAGAGATTAATAGAAGACATCGAGCTGAAACCCGGCAAGACCAAAAATATTAGGGTTAAATTGCTAAATGCCCATTAGTGAATTAATATTGTATCAAAATTAGATGGGAAATTGCCCTATCCTTTTTTTGATACAATCATTTTATTAATTTCGCTGCAAGAAATATTAAGGCTACATGCATTAGTGTTGCAGCAGGATTTGATTAACGAAAAACCATGTAATGGAGACGATTTACTTAATTCTTGTTATTGTTCTTTTTTCCTTAGCTATTTCAGACCTTGTGGTTGGAGTGAGTAATGATGCGGTAAATTTTCTTAACTCTGCCATTGGTTCAAAAGCAGCTTCATTCAAAACCATAATGATCATTGCCGGGCTCGGCGTTTTAGCCGGCGCCACTTTTTCAAGCGGAATGATGGAAGTAGCCCGGAAAGGCATCTTCCATCCCGATATGTTTTATTTTAAGGAGGTGATGATTATTTTCCTGGCGGTGATGCTTACCGATGTCATATTGCTAGACGTTTTTAACACTATGGGGCTACCCACCTCAACTACCGTTTCCATTGTTTTCGAATTATTAGGTGCTGCCGTAGCCGTCTCCTTACTTAAAGCCATTGAAAATCCGGGCATCGAATTACATGAATATATCAACACCGGCAAGGCCCTGGCTATTATTGCCGGTATTCTTTTCTCGGTGGTGATAGCCTTCCTGCTGGGTGCTATAGCCCAATATTTTACAAGATTGATTTTTACCTTCCGGTATATAAAAACCCTAAAATATTATGGAGCGATCTGGGGAGGTATTGCAATTACTGCCATAACCTATTTCATCCTCATCAAAGGGGCAAAAGGTTCTGCTTTGATCACCGGAGAGCAGCATCAATGGATACAAGCTAATGCGCTGCAAATCCTTGCCGTTAGCTTTGTAGCATGGACAATAGCTCTTCAACTCATATCTTACCTGGTGAAATTCAACATGCTCAGACTCATTGTCCTGGTAGGGACCTTTGCCCTGGCCATGGCTTTTGCGGGCAACGATTTAGTTAACTTTATCGGTGTCCCGTTAGCCGGATTTTCCTCTTTCCAAATTTTTGCAGAGGCAGGCGCATCCGATCCCGGCACCTTTCTAATGGAACAATTGAGCGGGGCCGTAGAAACTCCTAAATTGATACTGCTGGGGGCGGGAATTGTAATGGTGATCACCCTGTGGAAATCAAAGAAGGCCAAAAGTGTGGTAACTACTACCCTGGATTTGAGTCGCCAGGAAGAAGGTGAGGAGCGTTTTCAGTCCTATACATTCTCCAGGGCAATAGTTCGCGCAGGGCGTTCCCTTAATGAGGGGGTCAGAAAAATCCTGCCCAACTCATGGTTAGATAAGATGGAAGAGCGTTTTACTTTACCGGATAAAGAACAGGACACAGGGGTTTCTTTCGATCTGCTTCGTGCTTCGGTCAACCTGGTGATAGCCAGTATTATCATTTCTTTCGCCACCTCCTTAAAACTACCCCTGTCTACCACTTATGTCACTTTTATGGTAGCAATGGGCACTTCGCTGTCTGACAAAGCCTGGGGGCGCGAAAGTGCTGTGTACAGAATTTCAGGGGTCATAACAGTCATCGGGGGCTGGTTCTTTACCGCTGTGATAGCTTTTACTGCCGCTTTTATTTTTGCCATGATTATCAGCTTTGGTGACATGATTGCCATTGTCCTGCTGATTGCTGTGGCTATCTTTTTTATCATCAAAACTCATGCGCTGCATAAAAAGCGAGAAACAGAGAAAGAAGAACGCGAAAAGCAAAGAGAATACGACTCAAGGCTTTCCAATCGCCAGAATATCCTCATTCAATGCAGCAGAACAATTCTCGGAACACTCTCCAGCATCTCCAAAATCTACCAGGATATTATTGAACATGTTTCCAACGAAGACCGGCAAAATCTGAAAGCTACCGGCCGCGAAATGGATACGCTGCGTAAGAGTGCCAAAGAACAAAAAGAGAATTTGTACTTTACCGTAAACAAGCTGGAAGAACACGATATTGACAGCGGACATAATTATGTGCAGGTAGTGGATTATCTCAGGGAGCTTACGCGTTCTATTCGTACAATTTACGATCAAAGCTTTACTCATGTGGATAACAATCATAAAACCTTCACCAAAGAGCAGAGGGAAGAGCTAACGAATCTCGCTAATAAATTGTCCGATTATCTCTTTGAGATATCATCAAATATCAAAAACCATGACCACGGCGACCTGGATGTGGCCAGTGATAAGAATGAGGAGCTGATAGAGCTGGTCGAATCTATGCGTAAATACCAAATAAAGCGTATTAAAAAGCAGAATGACAGTACCAAGCGAAGTATGCTTTACCTGTCTATCTTATTTGAAACCAAAAATATTCTCAAAGATACCTGGCATATCCTGAAAATCCAGCAGCGGTTCATACAGAGCGTTGATTATTATAAGGAACTGGCGAATAATCATAATTATTAAGGCATTTATTTTTCATACACCTTAGCACCGCCGGAAAAGGTCTGTAATACTTCTGTGCCCGGAATCCGTTCCTCGTTCACTTTCATGATATCGCGGTCCAGTACAACAAAATCCGCTTTTTTGCCAGGTTCTATGCTTCCTTTTTCCTTTTCTTCAAAGCTTCCCTTCGCTGCCCATAGGGTTATAGAACGAAGCGCATTTTTACGGCTAAGGGCGTTCTCCATTTGAAATCCATCTTCAGGATGCCCTTGCAAATTTTTTCTGACCACCGAAGTGTAAAATGTGTATACCGGGTTAATACCTTCTATGGGAAAATCGGTTCCATTCACCAGCCATCCGTTTTGTTTCATAAGCTCTTTAAGCGCATAGGCTCCCTGCATTCGCTTTTGGCCAATACGAGCGGGGGCCCATCCCATATCAGAGGTAGCATGCGTGGCTTGCATGGAAGGGATAATATTGTATTTCCCGAATTTATCGAAATCCTCCGGATGAACGATTTGGGCATGTTCGATACGCCAGCGGCGATCATTATCAGGCTTTAGATATTGGCTGTACTCATTGAGAAGAAATCGCACCGCCGAGTCACCAATGGCGTGGGTATTCACCTGGTAATTGTTGTTGTAAGCCAATTCAAACATATCACAATAGAAATCCGGTTTATTAACCAAAAGTCCATAGTTATCCGGGTCGTCTTCATAAGGCTCTAAAAGGCAAGCTCCCCTGGATCCCAAAGCTCCATCCGCATAGAGCTTTATCGAATGGATATGGAGCCGGGTGGTTTTGTAATGGCCTTTCTTCACGTACGCCTCAATATTCTCCTCGTTGGGGGTAAGCATCACATCCATGCGCATTTTGAGGTCACCGCCTTTTTGGAGGGAATCAATCACGTCTATCACAGGTTTTTCCAGTCCTGCATCCACCACCGAAGTGAGCCCCACGCTAAAACAATCGTTCTGAGCAGTAAGCAAAGCTTCTTCTTTTTCAGCCCTTTGCGGAGCGGGAATTTGATCCCGGAGACGATCGGCCGTTCCTTCGAGGAAAACACCGGTAAGTTTGCCGTCGTTGTAGATCGCTTCATCTTTTGGAATATCACTTTCAGCCAGCTCCGCCCTTGCTATGGCTTCTTCATTAGCCACCACCGCATGTCCGTCTACCCTTGTCAGAACAACGGGGGTATTCGGATACTGTTTATTCAGCTCCCGGTTGGTGGGGAAATCTTTAACGGGCCATTCATTCTGGTCCCACCCCCGACCCAAAAGCCATTCTGCCGGGTTATTTTTATGATGTTTCTGCAGAATATTCAATATCTCTTCGAAGGAGGAAGTACCTGTCAGATCGGCGTATCGCATTTTATTCACGCCATAGTGATAAAAATGACAATGGCCGTCGATAAAGCCAGGATATACGGGTTTTCCTTCCATATCGATCACTTTGCCGGCGTGGTATCTTTGCTCTATCTCTTCATTTTTCCCGACTTCTATAAATCTGCCATCCTTGACGGCAAAGCTACTCTGGACAGAAAACCCGGCATCCACAGTATATATTCTGGCATTTTTTACAATTAAATCTGCTTTTTCCATTTTTTGACAAGATGTCGTTAATACAAAAACTACAAATAAGACATATAGCGGGTTCAATTTTTTCATAGTATGAATATTTAATTCATTACAATTACTTTTTTGTAAATATTTTTTCCGCTATCTGCAAGTGATAGTTGAACGATATAAATACCCCTCTCCCATTCTTTTGCGTCTAGTGAGTGTGTTTCTTTTTCAGGATCAGGGTTTTCATTTTCAAAAATCAGTTTGCCACTTGAAGCTGAAAATACCCGTATGCTATCAACACGGGCTTCTCCTGTTTTAATGTGTAGAATATGCCTGACAGGATTAGGAAGTACCTTGAGAGAAGTTGTTTCTTCCTGCGGGGTTCCAATATTCCCTCTTATGCTGATATCCGTAACCTTCGGGAGATGGTCTGAAGCTTTACGGGTATCTTCAGCTACCAGGCCATACATATCAAGTCTTTGTTGTGACATGTTACCGGTTTCAAGAATAAAACTCTTTAGCACCTCACTTGAACTGTTTGTCATAATCGAAAAATCAAGGCGGCCAGGCCAGTAGGAGCTTTCGTTATCCATCCAGGTCAAAGCATAAGGATTGTCGGAGTGGTATGAAATCACATCTTTCAAAGCCGTGCCGTCCCAATCGGGGGCACCGCCTTCCCCAAAGGTAGAAGTGTTTATGATTTCACCGGTCAGCAGTGTTTCTAATTGCTGGGAGTCGCCAACAAGGTTCAGGTCGCCGGCAAGCATGATAGGCGTATCCTCCGGCAGTTCGATTCTTCCTCCCGTTTCCTTAGCTTCGTTAACAAATTCGATAAAGGCATCGGCTTCCCGCTGACGGGCTTCATTTGCATCACAACAGCGAAAATGGGCGCCGGTTATCAGGAAATCATGCATAAAACGCTTATCAGGTAAATCGATAAGTGCACCCGTCAGGCGCATATCATTATGAACATGCCAGCTATCACTGATGTCATATCGGGTGGTAATGATATTACCCTGATCCTTTTTTACAGCACTCCATCCCTCTTCATTGTCAAGGGGCAGGGCCTCATCCATAAATGATTCTACATCTGTAGCCTGTGTATCCCAGCATTCATTAAAAACAATCACATCCGGATTGATAGCCTGTAAAACACTTTCAATATGAGGTTGCTGAGCGGGTTTCATAATTCCGTCATGCAGAATATTGTAAGACATAACCCGCAGGTGGTTTTGCTCGGGCCGGCTAATATCAATGGGGTTAAAAGTATTGGTTAATTCGTCATCTATATGATAAGTAAAGGTCTCGCCCGCATTAGGAATAGCATCTTCGCCATTGTCACTTTTGAGTAAAAGGTTGAAATTGGCCCCTTCGAAAAGATCATCTGTTCCGTTGGGCTGGGCATCTCTCGAAATCATTACCTCAAATTCATCGGAGGCTACTGTCGGAAGGGCGCTAAAACCAATGTCATTGTGATAAATACGCTCTTTTGATTCGTTGTAATATCCATACCGGCTACCGAATTTCCAGCTCAATTCGGCTCCCAGATTTTCCACACTATAACCCGTCGAGGAATTTTGATCCGTATCGAGATAAAGTGTGAGGTCGTTGCCGCTATTTAAAAGCATTTCCTCTTCAAGGGTAAAATTGATATAGATATTGTTTTCGTCGTTGGTGACTTTCAGCGCTAACAATTCAATAGCTCCGCCGTCCTGCCGGGAGTCATCGATTTCTTCATAGTGTCTGTTCCAATCATCCGTTATTCCGTCAAAAAATATTGTATTCTCTTGTGCGAAACCTATTGCAGCCGAAGCTGCAAACAAAATGAGTAAAAATTTTTTTATCATACTTCGTTTTTTAAAAAGGATATCAGCGATTCGATACTGGTAAACTTAGTTTGCGTTTTATCCGGCAAAAGTAATAAAATATCATCTTTTGCCTTGATGACAACCCGGGGTTCCCCCACCCCTTTTTCTGTAGTGTTGAAACCGATACGGGATAAGGCTTTATTGAGCCAAAAAAGATACGGCTGGGGGCCATCAGTATATATCTCTGAACCGTTGCGGGTTTTTAACAGGAAAGTCCCGGTATATTTATCGAAATAAATATAATCTTTTTCAAAAAAATAATTCAAAACATTGTTAAGCACCAAATCTTCCGGCGAACCCGTATGTAGCTCCTTCCCTTTATCCATCAACCATATTTGATCGGCCACTTGCAGGGCCAGTTCCACGTCATGCGTCGACATTAAAACGGATTTGCCCGTGTCTTTGGCAAGGCCTAATAAAATTTGCATTACTTCTATCTTGCTGGGAAAATCCAGGAAAGCGGTAGGTTCATCCAGGATGATTACCGGAGTATCCTGTGCCAGGGCCTTGGCAATCATTACTTTCTGTTTTTCACCGTCGGAAAGCTCATCAAAAAAGCGATGCTTCATCTCTTCAATTCCCACACGCTTCAGGGCTTGCACAACTATCTTCCGGTCATGCTGATCAAAACGGCCGATGATAGATGTGTAGGGATACCTGCCCATACCGACAATATCCAGGACGCGCGAATGGGGTATTTGAATACGATCAGTCAGCACCACACTCATCAGGTGCGAGAGTTTTTTAAAAGAGCGCTCCGTGCGGGGAGCGCCCATCAGGTATATTTCTCCTTCCAGGGCCTCCACAAATCCCGCCAGTGTTTTAATAAGCGTAGATTTCCCCGCTCCGTTGGGGCCGAGAATACAATTCAGTTCCCCTTCGTGCAAAGCCAGGTGCAAACCCCGCTGAAGGTACTGGGGTTGCTTATTCGCTCGGTGGCCAATCGCCAGGTTTCTGGTTTGCAGCGTTGTGTTGTTCATACCCCCCCTTTTTGTTTAAGAATTACCCATATCACTATGGGAGCCCCGATAATTGAGGTCACTGAATTGATAGGTAAAGCACCCTCAAATCCGGGCAACCGGGCAATGAAATTACACAGCAAAGCTACGGCTGCTCCGGTAAGAATCACTCCCGGCAATAATAACCTGTTATCCGAACTCATCAGCAGATTCCGGGTAATGTGAGGAACCGCCAGTCCCAGGAAGGCTATAGGTCCTGTGAAAGCGGTGGTTATCGCAACCAAAAACCCGGAGGCTAGAATCATCAGTACCCGGATCATTTTGACATTGGCACCCAGGTTCTGGGCATAGTTTTCTCCCAGCATATAGAGATTCATGGGTTTTATAAGAAAAAGCGACACAAGCATCAGGAGCACCAGCGTCACAGCAAAGAAGGGTAATTCCGGCAGGGTGAGATTGGAAAAGCTACCCAATCCCCAAATGACATAGGATTTTAAATCGGCCGCAGTGCTATAGAATTTAAGAATCCCCACCAGCGAGGAACTTGCGTAGCCAATCATAATGCCGATGATAAGCAAAACGGTATTGCTTGACGTATAGCGTGCGGCCAGCATAATGAGTGCCAGCACACCCAGGGCACCTAAAAAGGCAGCTATGGTCACCCCTACATCCCCCAGTGCTCCGGAAGCTCCCATCGCAATCCCCGAGATACTGCTTACAATGAGCAATACCAGGGCTACTCCCAGGCTGGCCCCTGAGCTTATGCCCAGCACGGCCGGACCGGCAAGCGGATTTCGAAACAGGGTCTGCATTTGTAACCCGCTTACAGCCAAAGCCGATCCTGCAATAAGTGCGGTTATTGCCTGGGGAAGGCGTGATTTGATTACAATATTTTCCCAGGTGCTCATTCCTGTCTCCCATCCCAGAAGGATTTTTCCTACTCCCTGAAAAGGTATACTAACGGAGCCGGTAGTCAGGTTAAGCAAAAACAGGAAGACGACCCCTACCATTAGTATTGCCATCCACATGGCTGTGTGGGAACTTTTTTTTCTTTGCGCGGTAGCTATAGCCATAGGATTAATCCGATAAGGTTTTAAAATACTGCGGGTGATAGTCTTCCAGTAAATCTCCATGGAAGGCATGGATAAAATCAGCCAGAATAATGTCCGGTTCCAGGGCGCCCTTCTCGTAGTACGGAGTTTTGGTAACATTGCAGACCAGCACGTTTTTTTGTTGAAAGGCTTTAAAATCGCTGTATCTTTCATCTTCCGCTTTTAACTGGTCATAGCTGTATTTTTGCGGGCTTTTAACCAGTAATTTCCAGAAATCAGCCTCGGCAGCTTTGGAATACACCGTTTCAAAATCCAGGGAGAGGCTTGCCGTCGCGGTATTGTCTTCCCATAAATAGCGGGCTCCTGCATCAGCAAAAAAATGCGCCATATAACTCTCCCCGCCGGGCATATGCCATGTTCCCCCGTAAGGTTTGGCCGAGAAAACCATTGGGCGGTCCTTAATGCTGTCTGTCAAAGCTTTAAGCTCCCGGTAATGGTTTTCCACCTTATGAAAATACTCCCATGCAATTTCCTGCTTATCATATAGAATGCCCATAACTTTGATCCATTCGGCTCTACCCAGGGGATGTTGCTCCAAATAATCAGCATAGGGCAGAATAGTCATACCTAGGGCTTCCAGCTTTTCGTATGACTGACCTTTGAAGGGTGAAACCAAAATAATTTCAGGAGCCAGCTCAATGAGTATTTCATTGTAAAAATCACCATTACGCCCGACTTCCTTGACTTCACCTTTTTCCATTTTCGCCTTAAGGGTGGCATTATTCACCTGGTTTTTATTTCCTATCCCTTTAATAGAAGATAATTCCCGCAGCTTTTTTATTGAAGCGATTTGTGTGCCCGACATAGTAACCATTTCCCTGACGGGAGTCCTGATAATTTCGTAATCATCAACGGCTGAGGGAACTTCTTTATCGCGGGGTAGACATAACACTTTATGGTTTATTTTCTCCGGGCTCCAGGGATCGTGTAAGAAAATGACGGGATAATCTTTATATTGACCAAATGAGAACCGCGAAGCAAATTCAGGATAGTCTCGTTCAGTGAGAATTGAGGTTTGCTGATGCTCCTTTTTTCGGTTACACGCCAGCGAAAAAACGAGGAGAATCATTACTGCTGTAAAAATGTATCTTTTCATAGTGTTTGCTTTTAGCCCGAAAGCATTAACACGCACCAGGTTTCCTGGCTTTCTCCTGCGCATTTTGCGCCTTCCTATAATAAGTGGCTTTATGCAAAATACAGTAGCGGAGACTACAGTTGCGGGTACAGCTCCGGATTGACCGGATTCCCTATATGCGATGTTGCAAAATTGCAAATTCTTTTGTTCATAAACAACGTCTTACGATTTAATTCTCTTATCAAAAAAGCCTAATTTTGTAATAATTTTGTAGACCAAACCGATTAATGCGAGGAACAATGAAACTAACTTTTTTTAAATCGCAGGGTCCCCGGCAGTTTCATATTAAGCCCAGATACTACGACCCGGAAAAGGAAGCCCGCGAGCAGCGAAAATGGGAAAGAGAGCAACGGCTTTCGGGGTCGAGTGGATTGCGGGAGGAGATGGAGCGCAAATGGCATCGCAAAAGGCGAAAAAAATCGATGGGTGTAACTCTCGTCTATTTGGCACTCATTATTTTGCTATTGATGATTATTATCGGAAGTTAAATCGAAAAAAAAGTACTATGCCGGATATCATTCAGTTGCTGCCTGATAATGTAGCTAACCAGATAGCGGCTGGAGAAGTGATTCAACGACCCGCTTCGGTAGTAAAAGAATTGATGGAGAATGCGGTCGATTCAGGAGCCTCCGACATAAAACTAATTCTTAAAGATGCGGGAAAGACCCTGATAAAAGTAGTTGATAATGGCTGTGGAATGTCAGAAACTGATGCACGATTGAGCATCGAAAGGCATGCCACGTCCAAAATTTCACAAGCCGATGATCTTTTCTCCATCAAGACGATGGGATTTCGGGGGGAAGCGCTGGCATCTATTGCCGCCATTTCTCACATGGAAATCAAAACACGGCGGCGGGAAGAAGACTGGGGGGTGCGCCTCGTCATCGAAGGATCACATGTCAAAGAACAAGAACCTGACACGGTGAGCCAGGGGACTACCGTGAGCGTTAAAAACCTCTTCTTTAACGTTCCGGCGCGGAGAAATTTCCTGAAATCCGATAACGCCGAATATCGTCATATCATAGAACAATTTCAGCGGGTAGCTTTGGTTCATCCCCAACTTCAATTCAGCCTTGTCAATAACGAAAGAACCATATATCAGCTCAATAAAGGCAATACCAAAAGCCGGATTGTGGAAATTTTCGGGGATTCATATAAAAAACGCCTCATCCCTGTAGAATCCGAAACCTCTTTAGCCAAAATCCATGGCTACATAGGCAAACCGGAATTTGCCAGGAAGAAGCGCGGGGAACAATATTTTTTTGTAAATGGCCGCTTTATTAAGCATCCATATTTTAACCATGCTATAATGGATGCTTTTGCCGACCTGCTGCCCGAAGGTTATTTTCCATCCTATTTTATTTATTTTGAACTTCCCTCAGAACGCATTGATGTAAATATTCATCCCACCAAAACTGAAGTAAAATTCAGGGATCAAAAAGCCCTCTACTCCATCATCGGTTCCATGGTAAAGCAAGGTATCGGGAAATTTAACCTATCCCCCAGTATCGACTTCGATGTGGACCCCTCGATGGATACGCGCCCCCCAAAAAATCCCTCTGAAGTCACTCCGCCCCAGATTCATATTGATCCGAATTACAACCCTTTCAAAAAACAAGGCACCCAACAGCAAATGGAGCAGCTAAAACATAAAAGAAATGTTGAGAACTGGGATAAGCTGTATAAGCTCACACCCCGCGAGGGTGAGGAGCAGGAAAATTCCGCACAGCAACAGTCTGCTTTCACGGCCGGAAACATTACTTCGGATATGGATAACCGCAACCAGCAGCAAAGCGGTTTTCTTCAGGCTATGGGCAAATTTATTATCTCCAACGTAAAATCAGGATTAATGGTCATTGACCAGCATGCGGCCCATGAAAGAATCTTATATGAACGCTTCCTTCATCGCCTGGAGCGCAAGAAGCAAATAAGCCAACAACAATTATTTCCTAAGAATGTTACTTTTGCTGCCGGTGATGCGGAATTGGTACGGGAGCTTCTTAACGAATTACGCGCTGTGGGCTTTGATATAAAAAATTCAGCGGGAAATGAGTTTGTCATTAACGGAATGCCCGCGGATATGGATAAAAACGAGGATGTGGAAGGCTTTCTCGATAGTATGATTGAGAGCTACCGGAACAATCAGATGAGAATCAAAAGCAGTAAAAACATTAATTTAGCCTTTGCAATGGCAAAAAATATGGCGGTACAACAAGGGAAAATGTTGACGCATGAGGAGATGCAAACAATTATTAACAGTTTGTTTGCTTGTGATGTTCCCGACTGGTCGCCTTCAGGAAAACTGATAGTCACTATAATAAAACCGGAAGAACTTGAGTCAAAATTTAAATAAAACATAAAATCTGGTATGAACCAACAATCATTTCAGCCCGGTGGCTGGCGTATATTACCACCGGTTATTAAAAACTTGATAATAATTAATGTAATCTTCTTTCTGGCGACCATGACTTTTGAAGGAAGCTTTAACATTAATTTAACCGACCTGTTGGGGTTACATTATTTTGCCGCTGAAAAATTTCAACCTTATCAACTCATCACTCACATGTTCATGCATGGGGGCTTTGCCCATATTCTCTTCAATATGTTTGCCCTGTGGATGTTAGGCCGCGTGCTGGAAAATGTGTGGGGGCCCCGGAAATTTTTGTTGTACTACATTTTTACAGGCTTAGGGGCTGCCCTGGTTCATTATGTGGTATTTTATTTTCAAATGGCCCCGACGCTGGACCTGATGAATACGTTTTTGGATGATCCATCAATGAATACCCTTAACGCCCTGGTAAGTAACCATACTTTCCAAATCAACCAGTATTCGGGTGAGATATACCAGCAGTTCCAGGAATTCCGCCAGAGCTATCAAACCCTGAAAGGGAATCCGGAAGATTTAGCAGCCATGCAAAATGCCATTGATTTTCTGACCCGGTATAAACAATATTATCTCAATCTGCCTAACGTGATCGGGGCTTCCGGCGCTGTATTCGGTGTGCTCCTGGCTTTTGGCATGCTCTTTCCCAATGCTGTATTGTATATTTATTTTGCATTTCCGATTAAAGCGAAATATTTTGTCATTATTCTCGGTGCCATAGAACTTTTTTCGGGTTTTGTGAATACAGGCAGTAATGTGGCCCATTTTGCCCATTTAGGTGGAATGATATTTGGATTTTTGTTATTGAAATACTGGCAGATCAATAATAAATTGTACGTTTGATATGATGCATAGTTATAACAGATCACCACTTGATAACGCTGCGGCTTTTTTTAAGAGTAATTCGCCGCTGGCCCGGCTTATTCTTATAAATGTTATCGTATTTGTGGCGATTAACATTATTAATCTTTTCCTGTGGCTTTTCGAAATTGACGGTCAGTCAAAGATAAGTGGTATCTCAATAGTGACAGAATGGCTTTCAGTCCCCTCTGATTTAGGACAATTATTCATCCGGCCATGGACATTGGTTACCTATATGTTTCTCCAGGAAGGATTTTTTCATATTCTATTTAATATGATAATCCTGTATTTTGGTGGAAGGATTTTTACGGAATATCTGAGCAACAAAAAGTTAGTCAAAACCTATATTTTCGGAGGTTTGATAGGAGCTGCTTTTTTCATCCTGGCATTCAATATATTTCCGGTATTTTCGGATGCTCAGTCACGAGCCCTGGCACTGGGATCATCTGCTTCGGTGTTAGCGGTCCTTATTGCCATTGCCACTTATATTCCGAATTATTCGGTGATGCTGATTTTTCTGGGACGTGTAAAACTCAAGTACATCGCTATTTTCTTTGTCGTAATAGATGTGTTCAGTATCCAACAGGGAAATGCCGGCGGACATATAGCTCACCTGGGAGGTGCTTTTTGGGGGTTCCTCTATGCTAATAATTTAAAAAAAGGACGCGAACTGGGCACATTCTTTGACCGGATAAAATGGCCCAATTTTTCAAGAAAATCAAAATCTTCCAAAAAAAGCCATTTTGAAGATGTGTATGTAAACAGCCGGCCCATGACTGACGAAGAATACAACGCCAAAAAACGGGAACGGCAAAAACAAATAGATAAAATATTGGATAAAATCTCCCGCTCGGGTTATGAAAGCCTGACGAAGGAAGAAAAAGAGATCCTGTTCAGAAATAGCAATAATGATTAAATGAGGGTAAGAAGGTTGTATGAGTATAAAACCGAAGGCAATAGCTTTTGGATGAAGCTTCTGTTAGCTATCAATCTTGTTACATTGATAGCCTTGTTGTTTTCTTACCTTAGCTATCATACAAGTCCGGCAGAAATATTTCTTCCGGTAATTTTTGGCATTACTTATCCAATCTGGTTTTTGTTGAATTTCCTTTTTATCTTGCTATGGCTTTTCCTTAAAAAATGGTGGCTGGTATTCTCCCTGGTGGCCATCGTACTGGGTTGGTCTCATGTGAGTACGGTCTATCAATCGGGCGACAAGCAGGATTCTCCTGGAGACGGCTTGCAATTGATGAGCTATAATGTACGGTTTTTCGATGTTTATAACTCGAAAAAGGATACCACCCACGATAGTCATCATAAAATATACAGATTTCTGGAAGAGCAAAAAGCCGATATACTTTGTTTTCAGGAATTTTATAATGAAGATACCCCGGATTTTGCCGTAATGGATTCATTATTGGCCATTCAACCAGCCAAAAACTACCATATCGACTATTTCAAGACCCGTCATAAATACTACCACTGGGGGCTGGCTACATTCTCAAAATACCCCATTATCAACCGCCAAAGACACCAGTTTCGCAATAGCTTCGGTAATTACTTTATCTATACCGATATAGTATACGGGCGGGATACAATGCGAGTATTTAATGTGCATCTTGAATCCTGGCATTTTGAGCAGGAGGATTATCACTTTATCAGTAATTTTTCTGATTCCACACAGCAGGAACAACCCATCAAAGCAGGACTGAAAAACATCTACTGGAAAATGCGGAGTGCTTCTATGAAAAGAGCTGTTCAGGTAAAGGAATTACAAAACATTATAACATCCTCCCCTTATCCTGTATTGGTATGTGGGGATTTTAATTCACCCCCCGTCTCCTTTGTATATAATCAGATGACTACCATCCTGCAGGATGCCTTCACCCATAAGGGAAGCCATTTCGGGACTACTTATAATGGCCTTTTGCCGGGGGCTCGTATCGATTACATTTTTTATGATGAACATTTTCACGCCGAATCGTTTAAAACTTTCAAAAAGAATTATTCAGATCATTATCCTATTACTGTAAATTTGAGTACCCATACCGATGGTAAAGAGTAATAATAAGGTGAAAGATGAAATCGTAAAGCAAGTTTTGGTCGGAGTTAATAGCTTCTTTACCCTATTGCTGTTGATTAGCTACTTGGCTTACTATGTTCCTCCTTCACCCGGATGGTTTTTCGGAATCCCGGGACTCGCTTATCCGGTCTTTTTGGTAATAAATTTCTTGTTTTTAATCGTGTGGATTATCCTCAGGAGCAAGTATCTCATTATTTCTCTTTTTGGCATTCTAATAGGCTGGAATCATGTTGAAAGACATATAAGTATAAGCTCCGACAACCCTGAATCACCCCCGGAAGGGCTGAAAATTATAAGCTATAATATACAGACCAATAAATATACTCCTCAGAAAGAACAATTAATAGAGCGAGTGGCCGACTATCTGCAGGAAAAGCAACCCCGAATTGCTTGCCTGCAGGAATGTTTTCTTTCCAGGAAACAGCTTGACGATTTTTCGAAGAAGTCAGGATTCAAGCTGCGAGAAGCCCCCACCCCTTCCCAGGCTCATGGGTTGTATACTTTCACTGATCTCCCCGTTATCAAAACGGGGATACTTTCCAGTAACAACGCTAAATTTGCGGTCTATCATCAGGTGACGTATAATAGCGACACGGTGAGGATATATAACACGCAGCTTGCTTCCATCAAACTGCAAAAAGAGAAAAATCTTTTCGATCAGGAAGAAAGAGATTGGAAGTCGCAAGAATCGCAGGAGCAAATTACTAGTATGTTCAAAAAATTCAATAAAGCTTACAATCAGCGCACTAATGAAGTCAGGCTGCTGAAAAAACATATCGCCGAATGTAAATATCCGGTAATTCTCTGCGGGGATTTTAACGACACACCCTTGTCTTATACCTACCAAAACCTCAATCAACATCTCACGGATCCTTTTCCCCAGTTTGGCAGGGGATTCGGAAACACTCACAACGAAAACCTCCCTCCCATTCGTATTGACTACATCCTGCATGATGACATGTATCAAACCCAATGGTATAAAATAGATGAGGCTGAATTTTCCGACCATTTTCCTGTCAGTGCTGTGATAACGAAAAAATAGCTCTTATACAGGCACAATCAATTGTATCTGAATAAATATCAGGTTAATAAACCGTTTTGCAGGCGTTTAAATAAGCATTAGTTTTGTAAAAGAATTTAAATGGGAGTGATACAGTGCAATTTCAACTTACTTCAGAATATAAACCCACCGGCGATCAGCCCGAAGCCATCCAACAACTTACGGAAGGGCTTGAAAGGGAAGATACGGCCCAAACACTTATGGGAGTCACGGGATCGGGTAAGACCTTTACCATTGCCAATGTTGTTCAAAATATCCAGCGCCCTGTTTTGGTGCTAAGTCATAACAAAACGCTTGCCGCTCAACTATACGGGGAATTCAAACAGTTTTTTCCCGACAATGCCGTAGAATATTTCGTATCCTACTATGATTATTATCAACCGGAGGCTTATATTCCGGTGAGCGATACGTATATAGAAAAAGACCTCTCTATTAATGAAGAAATCGAGAAGCTGCGACTCAGTGCAAGCTCCTCACTTTTATCCGGACGAAGAGATGTCATTGTCGTTTCCTCGGTTTCATCGATTTACGGTATAGGTAATCCCGAGGATTTTACGAATAACGTATTAAATCTTTCGATAGGCCAGTCTATTGGTCGAAACCAGTTGCTATACAGCTTGGTGGAAGGTCTTTATTCACGGACGGAAGGAGAATTCAACAGGGGAAATTTCCGGGTTCGGGGAGATACTATTGATGTCTTCCCCGCTTATGCGGATTTTGCTTTCCGCATTTCTATGTGGGGCGATGAAATTGAAACCATCGAGTCGATTGACCCTGATACCGGAGATGTTATTGAGGAATATGAAGATATCAACATCTACCCCGCCAATATTTTTGTCACCTCGCAGGAAAAGATGCATGGAGCTATAAAAGAAATCCAGGACGATTTAAGAAAACAAATCGACTATTTTAAGGATATGGGCAAACACCTGGAGGCCAAGCGTCTTGAAGATCGCGTCACTTATGATATGGAGATGATGAAAGAGCTGGGCTATTGCTCCGGTATAGAGAATTATTCGCGGTATTTTGATGGTCGCAGTCCGGGTTCAAGACCGTTTTGCCTGTTGGATTACTTCCCCGATGATTATCTGATTGTTATTGATGAGAGCCATGTGACCATTCCACAGATTCATGCCATGTATGGCGGGGACCGCTCGCGGAAGGTCAACCTGGTAGAGTATGGCTTCCGGTTGCCAAGCGCGCTGGATAATCGTCCGCTAAAATTCCATGAATTTGAAGCGCTTATCAACCAAATCATTTTTGTAAGTGCAACACCGGCAGACTATGAGCTGAAGAAATCGGAAGGAGTAGTGGTGGAGCAGATCATTCGACCTACCGGTTTATTGGACCCGGAAATAGACGTGCGTCCCAGCCAGAATCAAATCGATGACTTACTGGAAGAAATCCGGGAACGCACCGGAAAAAATGAACGCATTCTTATCACCACCCTGACAAAACGCATGGCAGAAGAGCTTCAGAAATACCTGTCCAACATCAATATCAAATCCCAATACATTCATTCAGATATTGACACCCTGGAGCGTGTGGAAATCATGAGAAACTTGCGTACAGGAGTTATAGATGTGTTGGTGGGTGTCAACCTTCTGCGTGAAGGTCTTGACTTACCGGAAGTTTCGCTGGTAGCTATTCTCGACGCGGATAAGGAGGGTTTTCTGCGCTCCGAGCGTTCGCTTACACAAACAGCAGGGCGAGCTGCCAGAAACCTTAACAGTAAGGTTATTATGTATGCCGATAAGGTAACCGATTCTATGCAGCGTACTATCGATGAGACACATCGCCGCCGTGCTAAACAAATTGAATACAACCGTAAGCATAATATTACTCCGAAACAGATTATTAAATCGACGGACCAAATTATGGGACAAACCAGTGTGGCCGATTCCCGCCATCCAGAGGAGGGATACGCCTATGCGGGACCTGATGAAACCACAGCAGCCGCCGACCCGGTCGTGTCATACATGAGCAAAGAGCAAATAAAGCTAGCCCTGGAAAAATCGAAACAGGAAATGGAAAAAGCCGTAAAAGAATTGGATTTTATTAGTGCGGCGAAGTACCGGGATGAAATAATGGAGTATGAAAAATTACTGGAAAAGGAATAAAAATCCGGATATGGTTTTGGGTTCTAATATATTTTGTATTTTTATCTATTCATTTGTCCAGGATTTTGTATTAAGATACAATATAAGCATGGTAGCAGAATAAACCGGTAGATCATATGAAAAAGAAGATACTAGTTATTGATGATGAAAAAACTATTCGTATTCTTTTGAAAAACTACCTTCAAAAAGATTATGAAGTAATCACCAAAGAAAACGGCGAGGAGGGAATGGCATGGCTACAGCAGGGAATCATCCCCGATTTAATTGTTGTTGATATCCAGATGCCCGTTATGGACGGATATGAGTTTATAAAAAATATCCGGGCCAGTGGTTATTTCAAGGATATCCCTTTGATTATGCTTTCCGGTATCGAAAGCAGTTCAGATAAAGTCAAAGCATTGAAGATGGGAGCCAATGACTACATGGTTAAACCCTTTAACCCGGAAGAATTAGCTGTGAGAATTCAGTTACATCTGGCACGATAGTAGTAGGAAAGCAATAAATCACAGGAATTTAACTATGCAGGACTCAAACGGCAACCAAAAAAAATTTCATATAATATATATTGGAGGGGATATTAAAACAATTAACCCTTTCAAAGAGAGCTCGTTATTTGAAATAACCGTCAAAGAAAACAGTTTATCGGCTATCAATTTTTTGTCCCGGGATGAAAAAATCGATGCCATATTGTGTGAGATGCATATTCCGGGAATCAATGGCATAGAAATATATAAACTTCTCCAATCCAAAAAAATACATCCTCAAACTCCCTTTATTCTGATAACGCATTCCTTTGATCCGAAAACTATACAGGAAGCACTCCAGCATAAAATAGACGACGTTTACCCCACCCCCCTGGATTTGGAAAAAATATACCAGCGGATTCAATTCCTGAAACACTATAAAAAAGAATATGAAATAGCTATACGCCCCAAACATGATCCACAGGAGTACAAAATGCCGTTTTTTAAACGAGCTTTTGATATCCTTTTTGCCTTGATTATCATCCTCATTCTCTCCCCTATTTTTCTGCTGACCGCAATAGCTATCAAACTTGAATCGAGCGGCCCACTCGTTTATACCTCAAAACGGGTTGGAACAGGCTATCATGTATTTGATTTTTATAAATTCCGCTCCATGTTTACGGGGGCCGATCAAAAACTAAAAGACCTTAAACATTTAAATCAATATTCGGCCGACGAAAATGGCAACAGTAATGAACTGGACACGGATTGTCCCGAATGTAAACGTTTAGGGAAACCCTGTTCACCGATACTTTTCATAGAAGGAAAAGAAATATGCGAGAATCAATACTTGCGTCAGAAAAAAGAGAATCCTCAATCCGCTTTTGTAAAAATTAAGGATGATCCGCGGATCACCAAAGTAGGGGCATTTATTAGAAAGACAAGTATTGATGAGTTACCCCAGCTTTTCAATGTGTTGAAAGGTGATATGTCTATCGTAGGCAACCGCCCGCTGCCTTTGTATGAAGCCGAGCTGCTGACCTCGGATGGATGGAGTGAACGGTTTCTCGGACCGGCTGGGATTACAGGACTGTGGCAGGTGTATAAGCGCGGACGTAGTGAAATGTCGGATGAAGAAAGAAAAGCACTGGATAACCAGTATGCAAGAAATAACTCATTTTGGTTAGATTTGAAAATTATTCTGAGGACAATTCCGGCTTTGTTTCAGAAAGAAAAAGTTTGACACATTTTTCATATATTGAAAAATGTGTCCCGATCCCGGACAAAAAGGATCGTAATCAAATAGAATTAGAACAGAAAAAAAATTAAAGTCAAGGGAGGACAAAAAAACATGTTCATAACTTATGGAAAACTTTTGTTTTTGGGTTATGACAGACCAAACAATGTTTTTTATTTTTCCGTTTAAATTCAGAAATTGGAATTAAGAACATCTGAACGACGAATGTAAATCATATTATGAGGTATATATTATTAATATTCAGCATCTTAACCATAACTACCACCTCACTCGCTCAGAGGAATAGCCAGCAATATTTTGATCCTCTTTCGGATGATATTACGCAATATATCCCTCCCCTTTCGGCACTTGTCGATTCAGCAGTAGCTAATGCCCCGAGTGTCCAATTTGAAAACCTTAAAACGGATTTCTATCGGTATAATGTAAAAACCGCCAAAAGAGATATATACGAACACTTAGGTTTTAATGGTGAGATTAACAATGGGCGGTTCTATTTTAATGATTACAATCAGCTCCAGGATGCGGATTTCTATAGGTCGGAATCCCGCAGGTTCAACTACCTGGTTGGCGTCTATCTCAAGCTTCCCTTATCTTCGATTATCGACCGGCGAAATCGTATCAACAAAGAAAAGAAATGGGTGGAAATATCAATGGCCCGGCAACGCGAAGTTGAAAAACAAATAAGGCGGGAAGTTATTCGCCTGTATAACGACTTAATAGAAAGTCAACGTATACTTAAAATCAGTAATGATTATCTGCAATGGACCTATGCCCAAATGAAAATGGCTGAAAACCAGTTTGTGAATGGCCAAATATCTGTTGCAGAAATAACACGGCTCAAAGAATTTCAACGAAGAGGGCAAACCGAATTTGAAAAACAAAGGGCTTCTTTCAAGAGCGCATATGATCAGCTTCAGGCATTGGTCGGGATGAAGTTTAATAAAATAAAGGGGTTAGATTAATGGATATTAGTAATTTTTTACGTCTGATAAAAAAGAATTTGCTTTTGCTTATTGGAGTACCCCTCATTCTGGCGGCATCTGTCTATTTCTTCAGTCGTAATCAGCCTAAAACCTACTCCTCGGAAACAGTAGTATATACGGGAATTGGCTCTGGTTATTCCGCTGAGAACCAATCAAGAACACGGCTGGACCATTACGCTACTAACATGCAATTCGACAATGTAATCAAGATTGTGAATTCGCGCAGCACCAAAGAGCAAACCGCTATCCGGCTTCTTGCCCAGCATTTGTGTATGGAGAAACCCGATCCCAAATATATTTCCGAAGATCAATACAGGCAATTACAGCGTATTGTCCCTAAAGAAGTGAAAGACCTTGTTGTAAAATATGGAAAAACAGGGGCCGAAAGGGACAGACTGGAAGAAATCAAGCAGAAAGAGAAAAAAATTGAAGAGCTTAACAGAGAGCTGCGCCAGGAACAGCAACGAATCCAAAGTATCACTTCCAGCGGAGGAGAGAATAACAGAAGTACCGGCCAAACAGGCCAAATAATTTCTCCCGGCGACACGCTCTCACAAGGGCAATATCATACGGTGAGCTATGGAGAATCCCTGAAATCAATTGCCAACCGCTATGGTATGACGGTCGGTGAACTCATGAATCTCAACAATATGAGGGATACCGATATTAAAGTGGGAGACCGTCTGCTTATAAGCAGGACAACGCAAAAGGCTTATAGCAAAGGAAAGCAGGTTCAATACACTTATCATACTGTAAAGGATCAGGAAACGCTATACAGCATTGCTAAACAGTATGATGTTTCGGTAAATGATATAAAAAACTGGAATAACCTCTCGGATGAGTCCATAGATCAAGGCCAAAGACTTATTGTCGGGCAAAAAAGTACCCGACCCGATACCGCTGAAGGAGCAAAGCAGCAGGATGAAGAAAGGACCCAGTATTCGGAACATGTAATGGAAGATTTTCGCTTTATCGATCCGGAAAAGAAAGCCACAGAGGCCAAAAAAGAAGATGCTATCGTCCCTCCCGGAGTTAATAAAAACGATTACTACCAGACCGTGCAAAATTTAATGGGCTATTATCAAAGCAGTGATTCGAATTTTGTCTATGAACTGCTTCAATATACTCACCCTATATACAGCATTGAAGCTATATCGAGAGCCCAGGTGTCGCGGGTACAAAACTCCGATTTTATCAATATCAGCTACACATCAAAAGATCCTGGCATTTGTCAGCAAACCCTTAAAATTCTGACGAATGTCTTTATCCAGAACTATAAAAACCTGAGAGAGCGACAAACCGATCAAGTAGTGAATTATTTCCAGAAACAGGTGCAAAAAGCCAGTAAGCGCCTGAAAGATGCGGAAAACCGTTTACTCAATTTCAAAAAACGAAATAATCTTATCAATTATACCGAGCAAACAGAAGCCATTGCCGTACAAAAGGAACGACTCGACAAACAATACCAGGATGTGCAGGCTCAAATGCGGGCGGCAGCCGCTTCCCTTAATAAGCTTGAATCTAAGCTGGCCCGTAAAGACAGCATCTTTATCAAAAGCGATTTGATTTCGAACAAAAGAAAAGAACTGGCGGAAGTTACTTCTAAGCTGACCGTAAACGAGATTGCCCAGGATTATGATGAGGTGACCTCCGACAGGGTGCAGGAATTAAAAGAGCGCAAGCAGGAACTCAGAGATGAGCTAAAGCTGTATGTCGATCAGCTATACTCCTACCAGCAATCCATTGAAGGCATTCCTATGGAGGATTTGTTGGATCAGTGGCTGACAAAAACGATGAATTACGAGGAGGCCAAAGCAACTATGGAGGTACTTGAACAGCGTAAAAGCGACTTTCAGGAGACCTATAGAGTCTTTGCTCCCCTGGGAGCTACAAAAAACAGGATTGAACGGGAGATCAATGTGGCGGAACAAGAGTACCTCGAACTTCTCGGCAGCCTCAATGAGGCGCGAATGCGACAGCAAAACCTGGAGATGACCTCCAATATCAAGGTGGTCGACCCGCCATATTACCCCTTGACTGTTACCTCAAGCCGTACTAAAATACTGATTCTCGCCGCTGCTGTCATTGGCTTTATATTGGTTGCTTTTGTGATCCTCGTGCTTGAATACTTCGACAATACCAATAAAACACCCGAACGTATCACCAAGGCAACAAATCTCAGTCTGGCAGGTGCTTATCCCAGTCTTTATACGCAGGAAGAAAATGTGGATCTCCCCTACGTGATTAATAGGATGTCGGAAATGATTGTCCAAAATCTAAAGCTCCGGTTGAGGTTTACTTCGATTAAAAAACCGGTTAAGCCTTACTTCGTTTTGATTTTTAGTACGCAACCCGAAGCTGGGAAGACATATGCCGGCCATAAGATTAAAGAAAAACTTCAAGAGTTCGGCTCCAATGTGTTGTATCTCAATTACAAACCTTCGGTAGACCAGGAGTATTCCGAATCCGAATATGTATACACCATTAATAATCAGTTTTTTGAAATAGAGCATATCAGAGAGCTTTTGGATAAAACCGCCCTGCGCTCAGACAATCGTGAATATGACTATATTTTGCTGGAAATTCCCAATATTATTCACAATACCTATCCTATGGATCTGATGCGCACTCTGGATGCAGCATTGCTGGTAACCCGGGCTACAACAACATGGAAAAAGGCAGACCGCATGGCCCTTGAAAACTTTAACCGCGTAGCTGAAGAGGAACCCATGATTATTTTGAACGATGTGGAGATGTATGTCATCGATGAATTACTCCATGGAGTACCAACTGCCGGAAAGTCGAGATGGGAGAGATACAAAGATATGGCTACCACGCCTTTCCGGATGCGAGTTCAATTCAAAGATTCAGATAAGAATAAAAGCGGCGAATAAACAACAATCGTGTTAAACTACATAGCTAAAATAACCAGGGAAAAAAATTTTTTATCTCTATCGGCAAACCTCTCTGTTGCTGCTTTTGGCTTCTTCAGCTTTGTCTTATTAACACGTACTCTTGCGAAAGACCCTTTCGGGGAATGGGTGCTTTTTATTACGGCCGCTAATTTTCTTGAAATGCTGCGTTTTGGCATTACCCGCACAGCTATTATCCGCTTTTTATCCGGAGCACAGGGAAAAGAAAAGGCCAGGCTGACAGGTTCAAACTGGCTGATTGGCTTATTGGTAAGTGTGGCCCTGGCTATTATTATATTTACTATTCGGGTAGCTTTCCCCGAAACTATCAACAATTCCGGCTACCGCCTTTTTTTTGTATGGTATCCCTTGCTGGCTTTCCTGAATTTGCCTTTCAATAACGCAATATCAGTACTGCAGGCCAAACAGCAGTTTTTTAAAATACTGTTGATCAGGGTCACGCAAACCGGGACATTTGTTATCTTTTTGGTTTTCAACCTTTTCATTTTCCGATTTGGTCTGCAGACCATCGTAGTCTTTTATCTCGCTATGCAACTCATAACCAGCCTGCTTACGATGTTTATGGGTTGGGATGGTGTGAAATATATATTTCATGCCACGCGAGAGACCAATAAAACTATCCTCAACTTTGGCAAGTATACTACGGGAACACTTATCGGGAGTAACCTGCTTAAAAGTTCCGATACCTTTATTCTGGGGATGAGTAGTTTTATGGGCACCACAGGAGTAGCCCTTTATAGCGTTCCGCTTAAACTTACTGAAATCATTGAAATTCCATTGCGCAGTTTTATGGCTACGGCCTACCCTGCCATGTCAAAAGCCAGTTTGGAAGGTGCCAAAGAAAAATTTAAAAAGACCTATCACACCTATGCGGGCGCTGTCACCTTATTGCTGGTGCCCATACTTATTATCGGTTTTATTTTTGCCCGCGAATTTGTGATTTTACTCGGAGGAATGAAATATGAGAATACGGCGGATATTTTCAGAATATTTGCCATTTACGGACTATTGTTACCCATCGACCGCTTTACGGGTGTGGCTCTGGACAGTCTGAATCGCCCGAAGAAAAACTTTTTCAAGGTCGTTTTTATGACTGTGGCGAATATTGTAGGGGATGTTTTTGTCATATTTGTAATGATGAAGTACGTGCTGGGAGTTTCGCTGGTGGTAAATTTCTTTGAAGGTTCACTGAATTTTGAGTCGCTTTTCCCTGCAAGTGCCCAGATGAGCTTCTATGTTACCTTGCAGGGGGTGGCAATGGTGACAATTTTTATGACAATAATTGGAATGATTGTAGGTTATAATTATCTTCGAAACGAAATTGACATTCGTTTCAGGCAAATTTGGGTGGAAGGAATCAATTTTTATAAGACATATTTGATACGATTTCTAAAACACACGGAACCGGACCGTGGCGATGCAGAGAAAGAAAAGCATACATGGCAACAATAACAAGAAAAAAGACAGGTGCCGATTATCTCAGAGACCCGGTGGCAATAATTTTGTTCCTCCTAATTGCTTTTGGGCTGGGGATGTTTATAGCTAATGGGGGATTCATTATTGCTGCTTTGTTTATTGTTCTCCCTTTCCTGCTGATCTATCTCAACAGGTTATTCGTTAATCCCCGCATAGGGCTATATTCTTTGGTTGTCGCTACTTTCACCGCTATTGGTCTGGCCCGCTATTTGCCGGGAAATCCCCCCCTTGGGTTAAGCATCGATGGACTTTTAGTCCTTACATTCATTGCGATATTTTTCAGATATTTTTATAAAAAAACCGATCTGCGACCTATACTTAATGACTTGATGTTACTGAACCTGCTATGGTTTCTGTATGAGGTGGCTGAATTTTTTAATCCCCTGGTCTTAAACCGGACAGCGTGGTTTTATATGGTTCGCGGGTTTTCGCTCTATATGCTGTTGACCGTTCCTTTAGTTTTATTGCTTTTTAACCGGGTCAAATATTTATATATATTCCTCTATTTGTGGGCGTTTTTCTCCATACTGGTCACTTTAAAGGGAGCCATGCAGTTGATTTTTGGTCCTGATTTTGCCGAACAAAGATGGCTCGATGCCGGAGGAGCAACGACCCATATTCTTTTTGGTGAACTGCGGGTTTTTTCCTTTTTAAGTGACGCCGGGCAATTTGGAACACAACAAGGTTCGGCGATGGTCGTGGGGACAATTCTTGCTCTTCACATACGGGGATTCTGGAACAGGCTCCTTTTTGGTATTATGGCGGTGACCGGGTTTTACGGGATGATGATCTCCGGTACCCGGGGAGCTATGGTTGTTCCGGGTGTGGGGTTTATTCTTTATTTGATTTATACGCGAAATATCCGGGCGCTCATAATCGGTTCTATCCTTATAGCCGGTACGTATGTTTTTTTGCGGTATACCTACATCGGGCAGAGTGTGCAACAAATCCGCAGGATAAGAACAGCCTTTCGTCCCGAACAAACCGCCTCCCTACAGGTACGCCTTCAAACAAGGGATCTCCTTCAGGATTATCTATCGGATAAACCTTTCGGAGGAGGACTGGGTATGGCCGGGAATCCAGGAAAGAGATTTGCCCCCCATGGCTTCCTGGCTAATATAGCAACAGATAGTTATTATATTCATATATGGGCTGAACAAGGCATTATTGGGTTGTTTCTCTTTCTTTTTATCTCGTTTTATATTTTGTTTAAAGGGAGCTTCTATGTGCTGTGGCGGCTGGAAACGGAAGAAATAAAATTTATTACAGGAGCCTTAGTTGCCAACATGGCAGGCGTTATGGGGGCCTCCTACGGGAATGGTGTGTTCGGGCAGCATCCCACGGGTATACTATTATACGTTTCTATGGCTTTCATTTTTATGGCTCCCTGGTTAGATGATGAGCTTCTGGCAATCAAAGGAAAAGACAGTTACATTTTTAGCCGCGATGAAAAATGGATTTAAAAAAGTCAGATTGAAGTAATTGCCGGGATCAAACAATATTAACCAATCGTTGAAAAGCTATGGAAAATCAAAAATATCCGCTGGTTTCAATAGTCACTGTGAATTATAATCAATCGGAGATAACCGCACAGTGCCTGGAATCACTGAAAAAAATAACCTATACGCAGCTAGAAATCCTGGTGGTCGATAATGCTTCTCAAAAGGAGGATGCTTCTTGGCTGCAAGAAAGCTATCCGGAAATTACATTTGTCCAATCGGAAAAAAATCTGGGATTTGCAGGGGGGAATAATCTGGGTATTAAAAAGGCGCAGGGCGAGTATATATTACTTTTGAATAATGACACTGAGGTGGAGCCTTCTTTTTTGGAACCATTGGTGAATAAGTTTTCTACTCATCCCGAAACCGGGGCAGTGAGTCCGAAAATCAAATATTACCACCGGCCTGAAATAATCCAGTATGCCGGCCTTACTTCTTTACAGAATTTTATGGTTAGAAATCAGGCTATTGGTTATAGCCAGAAGGATATGGGCCAGTATGATGAGGACCGCGAAACTTCATACGGCCATGGGGCTGCTCTGCTGGTATCACGAAAAGTGATTGAGAAAGTGGGGCTTATGGCAGATATCTTTTTTCTTTATTACGAGGAGCTTGATTGGTGTTACCGCATCTGGCAGGCCGGGTATAAAATTTATTATGTGCACGACTCAGTGGTTTGGCACAAAGAGTCAGTTTCCATCGGCTTACTGAGCCCCATGCAGGTATACTATAAAAATCGCGGGCGTATTTTGTATATGCGTCGCAATACCTCCGGGAAAAATCATTTTTTAGCGGCGGCTTTTATCCTTTTCGTCTCGGTTCCCAAAAACTACTTTTATTTTATCACCCGTCGCCAATGGCATCTGCTTAAGGCTTATCACAATTCGGTAATGTGGCATTTCAAAAATTTGTTCAATAAAAAGATCAAACAAAGTCCACATTTGGCATGAAAAAGTTTCCCCTGGTCAGCATAATCACTGTCAATTATAATCAAAGTGAAGTAACCTGCAAGTTATTAGAATCCCTTTATAAGGTTACTTATCCCAACCTGGAGGTTATTGTTGTAGATAATAATTCCAATGACCAAGGGCAGGTGATCAAACAGCGCTACCCAAATATTATTTTTATTCCCAGCCCGATTAATTATGGCTTTGCTGCCGGAAACAATATGGGCATTATGGCAGCGCATGGGGAGTTTGTGATGTTTTTGAACAATGATATTGAAGTACGCCCCGATTTTTTGGAACCTATGATTAATAAATTTCGTGAGAATCCCAAAGTGGGTGCTGTATCTCCGAAAATTCGATTTTTTCATACGCCTTCAACCATTCAATATGCCGGTTATACCGCTATGCATCCTATTACGTTGAGAAATTTTGCCTACGGGTATAAAGAAGAAGATTTGGGTCAGCATGACAAAGACCGAATCACTCATAGTGCTCATGGAGCCGCCATGATGGTTCCCATGGCCTTGATCCGTAAGCTGGGAATGATGGCTTATATCTTTTTTTTGTATTACGAAGAAGCTGATTATTGCGCACGGATTACGCGTGCCGGCTATGAAATTCATTACGTGCATCATGCCCTGGTGTATCATAAAGAATCTGTCTCAACCGGTAGATGGAGCCCCCAAAAAATTTACTATCTTTACAGAAATCGAATTGTTTTTATGCGAAGAAATATTTTTGGAACAAATTTTTACCTGGCTTTGCTTTATCAGGTGATGGTGGTAATTCCCAAACATTCGCTGGCTTTTTTGGTGCGGGGAAGGTTTAAGCTGTTTTCCGCCTACTATAGAGCCCTCGGATGGCACCTCCGCCATTTGAATGATAAATCGGTGCATGAGAATCCTATGCTTTAAGTGGTGAAAATCCGGGTTGAAAAGGCTGATGGGTTCTTTCAACCTATAGTTTTTTAAATATTTTTCGGATATTGGCAAACAGTCATAGATAAACAAGTGTATGGAAAGTGTGAGCCAGATTAATATGATCATCCAAATTCTGTTATTGGGGTATTTTGGATTGTCGGCATTGTATTTCTTTGTATTTGCGATGGCGTCGGTTTTTGACTATTCCATAAAAAAAAGTCAATCGTCTTTGCATCGCTTTGCTGTGATGATTCCGGGATATGAGGAAGATGATGTGATACTGCATGTCATTGACCAGGCCTTGCAACAAAATTATCCTTCAGATAAGTATCATGTTATCGTTATCGCCGATTCGTTCCGGGAAGAAACGATGGAAGCAATAAGGCAAAAGCCTGTAATCCTAATTGAAGTATCTTTTGAATCGAGCACCAAAGCTAAAGCATTGAATAAAGCGATGGAAAAGCTGCCCGAAGAAAATTATGATATTGCCCTTGTCCTCGATGCCGACAATATTATGGAAAAAGATTTCCTGCAAAAAATCAATGAAAAATTTACCGGCGACCAGGAGATTATCCAGGGACACCGCGTGGCACTGAATACCGACACCACGTTTTCACTGCTGGATGCCATCAGCGAAGAAATCAACAATAATGTCTTCCGAAAGGGTCATAGAAATCTGGGGCTATCGTCAGCCTTGATTGGATCGGGGATGGCTTTCCGTTATTCATATTTTAAGGAAAGCATGAAGCGTATCAAAGCTATAGGTGGGTTTGACAAAGAACTGGAGTTGCTTATCACACGGGAGAGAAAAACCATTGATTATCATCACAATGCCTATGTGAAGGATGAAAAAATTCAAAGCAGCGCCTCATTTTCCAAGCAACGCAAACGCTGGTTAGCTGCGCAGGTGAATTATCTGCAAAAAAATTTCCCCGATGCTTTCAAACTTTTGGTGCAGAAAGGGAATGTCGATTATTTCAATAAAGTACTGCAGTTTCTTCAGCTTCCCCGGTTGCTATTGCTAGGGGGAATAATTCTGATCAATGTATTTTCACTGATATTCAATCCAATGTTTTTAATGATTTTGTGGCTCGCTGCCCTGGGGGTTATTGTCGGAGGTTTTGTCTTCAGCGTGCCACGAAGATTTTATACTATCAAGACGCTTAAAGCGCTGTTTTACTTACCGCAAGGATTTTTCCTGATGTTGAAATCGCTTATTTTTCACAGCGAAGCCAGAAAGAAGTTTATCCATACAAAACACACTTCCAGTCAAAACCATACAAAGAATTCATCATGAAAATAGGTATAGAAGGACAAAGACTTTTCAGAAAGAAAAAACACGGCATGGACATGGTCGCCCTGGAGCTCATAAGGAACCTTCAGCAAATAGATCATGAAAATGAATACGTGGTGTTTGTGAAACCCGACGAGGATGACCAGGTGCTTACTGAAAGTGAAAATCTCACCATTCATCCCATCGCAGGCGGTCCCTACCCTATCTGGGAACAAGTAAAACTGCCCAAAGCTGCGGCTGAGGAACAATGCGATTTATTGCATTGCACTTCCAACACGGCTCCTACAAGTTCGAAAGTGCCTATAATGATTACCCTGCATGATATCATCTACCTTGAAAGTCTTAGCATCATAAAAAAAAGCGGCACCTGGTATCAAAAATTAGGGAATCTTTATAGACGCTGGAATGTGCCGAAGGTGGTTAAAAAAAGTAAACGCATTATCACCGTTTCCGAGTTTGAAAAGGAACGAATCCGGGATTTCTTTGGGTTCGCGGACAATGACTCTCGTTTGGAGGCTGTTTACAATGGCGTAAGCGAACATTTTCAGCCGGTTAGGGACTCAGCAAAACTCGGGGAAGTAAAAAATAAATATGGTTTACCCGATGAGTTTTTGTTCTTCCTCGGGAATACCGACCCGAAAAAGAATACGGAAGGTGTTATGGAGGCTTACTCTCAATACGTAAAAGAAACAGAGCAGCCCTTGCCATTGGTATTGCTTGATTACGAGGAAAAATTACTGGACCAGTTACTTAGAAGCAAAGGTATTGAGGATATTAAATCGCAGATTATCCTTCCGGGATATGTGGTCAATAAAGACCTTCCTGCTATCTATTCAATGAGTGTAATCTTCCTTTATCCCTCGCTCAGGGAAAGTTTTGGCATACCCATGCTGGAAGCCATGTCTTGCGGTACTCCGGTTATTACTTCCAATACTTCTTCAATGCCGGAGGTTTCGGGAGGAGCGGCAAAAATTGTGAATCCCTACAGCATTGATGAAATAAAAGAGGCCATAAAAGAGCTGGCAACCAATGAAGAGAAAAGAAATGAGCTCATCGAACAGGGATACAATCAGGCGGCTAAATTTACCTGGAAATCAATGGCAGAAAAGGTGTTACAGATTTATAAAGACGTTGTAAACAATCAAAAAAAATAGGATCATGATTGAAAACCGGGATATAATTTGTTTTGGACTTCAGCCCTGGGATTTAGACATCGCTTTTACCTTAAAATATACGGCCATAGAAATGTCGAAGAAAAACAGGGTTCTATTCCTGAATCCTCCGCTGCATCGCAGCGAATTGATTAAACAGCCGAATCATCCGCGTATCAAAGACCGCAAAGCTGTAATGACAGGGAAAAAACCGGATTTGTATCAATATAATGATAATTTATGGGTCTTTACCCCAAAATCTGTTAATGAATCCATTAATTGGATCCCCTTTTCCTGGCTCCATGATCAGCTCAATTATATGAATGACCGCAGGTTTGCTAAAGAAATCAAACGCGCCATCAAAAATCTGGACTTTAAGGATTATATTCTTTTTGATGATAATTCTATGCTTGTGGGATTTCATCTTAAAGAACTGTTGAAGCCGCAGCTATCAGTGTATCTTTTGAGAGATGCTGTGACACTTGTTTCTTATCACGCCCGCCATGGTAAACGACTGGAACCCGAATTGATCCGCAAAATGGATTTGATGGTGGCCAATAGCAATTTTTTTGCCGAATATGGAAAAAAATTTAACAAACACTCATACCTGGTAGGCCAGGGCTGTGATTTAGAATTGTATAACGATAAAGATGATACTATTGAAATACCGGAAGAACTAAAAGCCATAGAGCAACGTCCAATTATCGGGTATGTGGGGGCACTGACTACCATTCGCCTGGATATTGACCGGCTGGTTCAATTAGCTGAGCAGAAGCCAAACTGGACGCTGGTGCTGGTGGGGCCGGAGGATGAGAATTTTAAGGCTTCCCGCCTGCACCAACTGGATAATGTGATTTTTCTGGGACGAAAAGATCCATCGACGCTGCCCGGCTATATTAAAGGTTTTGACGTAGCTATTAATCCGCAGGTGGTTAATCCGATTACCGATGTGAATTATCCGCTAAAAATCGATGAATACCTGGCCCTGGGGAAACCCACCGTAGCTTCAAAAACAACTTTCATGGACTATTTTAAGGATTACACGTATCTGGCTGATACGCACCAGGAGTTTATTGATAAAATTGAACAAGCTTTGCAGGAGGATAGTCCACAGCTTCACAGTCAGCGCATAGATTTTGCTTCGTCCCATACATGGGAGAATTTTGTTGCTAAAATCTATAACCATATTGAAGAGGTGGAACAGGAAAAAATGAACGAGGCATGATTGAAAACCGGGATATAGTGATAACGGGTCTTCAGAATTTTTATGGCGAAGGGGGTAGCAACGCGGTAAATATTGCCCGAAAACTGGCCATGAAAAACAGGGTCTTGTATGTCAATTATCCCCTGGATCGCAGTACCGTTCTGCGTAAAAGAAAAGACCCTGATGTTTCAAAGCGGCTCCGCGATATTCATAAAAAAAACCTGCCACTACAGCAGTATGAGGAGAATCTTTGGGTTTTCAACCCTCCGACTATTATGGAATCAACGAGTAAGATTCCTTTCGCACCGGTTTTCAACATGTTGATGCGTATCAATAACAAACGCTTAGCCAGGCAAATACAAAGGGCCATAGATGAGCTTGATTTCCGGGATTTTATTCTTTTCGAGGATGGGGATATTTATCGTACCCTGTATTTGAAAGAGCTGCTGCAGCCCGGCCTGTTCATCTATTACAGTCGCGACAACATCACAGCCACCCGGTTTTATCGTCACCACGGTAAGCGCATCGAAAGCCTTATGATGAAAAAAGCGGATGCCGTATTGTGTAATTCCCAATACCTGGCTGATCTGGCCCTGCCATATAACCCAAACAGTTTTAATGTAGGTCAGGGTGTGGATCTCTCGCTTTTCCGCGAGCAAAAGGTAGCTTCCGATTTGAAAACAGATGAGATGAAGGTAGTCATCGGATATGCCGGGGCTTTGAATGCAAACAGGCTGGATATTGAGCTGATACGTTTTCTTGCCGAAAGCAAACCTCAATGGCATATCGTTTTGGTGGGTCCTGAAGATGAGATTTTTAAAAAGAGCGCATTACATCGTTTGTCGAATGTTGTTTTTACCGGAAAAAAACCGCTGGAAAAGCTTCCTGCTTACATTCAGGGTTTTGATGTGGCGATTAATCCGCAGCTTGTCAATGATATCACTATCGGCAATTACCCCCGTAAAATCGACGAATATCTTGCTATGGGGAAACCTGTGGTGGCAGTAGAAACGGAAACCATGAAAATGTTCTCGGAGGTGGTTTTTCTGGCTGAGGATTATCAGGCGTTCCTGAAAGGATGCGAGCAGGCGCTGAAGGAAAAAGAGGAGAATGTAAACCGTCGGAAAGCGGTAGCCCGCGAGCATACGTGGGATCAAAATATAGAAAATATATCTCGGATCTTCAACGAAATTGAAAAACAAAAAAGATGAGCATAAAAGACATTGTACGCGACAATCCAAAGTTAAAAAAGCTGGCCCTTCGGTTGATGATGCCCCGCAACCAGGCCAGGCCCAGGCTCTGGGTGAAGTGGTTTGTCAATCCGTTTAAGCATAAAAAGGGGAAAAGGGCCCTGATTCGGCGCCGCACACGAATGGATGTGATGCCGTGGAATCGTTTTGAGGTGGGTAAAGATTCTACTATTGAAGACTTTGCTACTATCAATAATGGTGTGGGAGATATCATTATCGGTGAGCGCACGCGCATCGGGCTGGGCAATACGCTGATTGGCCCGGTGCATGTCGGCAACGACATTATGTTCGCTCAGAATGTGGTGGCAAGCGGGCTGAATCATGGCTACGAGGATGTAACGAAACCTATTCATAACCAGCCTACATCTACCAAACTCATCACTATTGAGGACGGAGCCTGGATAGCGGCTAACAGTGTGATTACCGCCGGAGTAACCGTAGGAAAAAATGCGGTGGTGGCGGCCGGAAGTATAGTGGTGCGCGATGTTGAGCCATTTACCATTGTGGCCGGGAATCCGGCGAAACCTGTGAAGCAATACAGTACGGAGACACAAAAATGGGAGAAAATAAAATAGGATATCAAAACTTTATTAAATCAATTGATTTATTATGGAGACACTTGCGATTATTTTCTGGGTTCTTTTGCTATTGGTCTTCTATAGCTATCTGGGCTATGCTCTTGTTTTGTTTATCCTGGTGCGTCTGAAGCGCATGCTGAAAACACAAAAATCTTCCTATAGGGATATAGAATATGAACCCGAGGTAACCCTGTTTGTGGCTGCCTATAATGAGAAAGACTACCTCGACCGAAAAGTGAAGAATGGCTTTGAGCTGAATTATCCGAATGAAAAAATCAGGCAGGTGTGGGTGACCGACGGTTCTGACGATGGCACACCGGAGCTTCTAAGGCAATATGATGGCGTAGAAGTATACCACAAGGATGAGCGTGCCGGGAAAATTGCTGCCATGAACCGGGGTATGCAGTTTGTGGAAAGCCCGATTGTTATTTTTTCGGATGGAAATACTATTCTTGGAAAGGATTCGATAAGGGAAATTGTGAATTTGTTTAAAAATCCCAAAGTGGGCTGTGTATCGGGTGAGAAACGTATTTTCACCAAGGAAGCCGATGGGGCTAGCAGTGCCGGAGAAGGAATTTACTGGAAATACGAATCCACGCTAAAGAAATGGGATTTTGAACTTTATTCGGTGGTAGGTGCCGCCGGTGAACTGTTTGCGATACGGCGGGAACTGTTCGAAGAAGTGGAGCGTGATACCCTGCTGGATGATTTTATTATATCTCTGCGGGTAGCCCAAAAGGGTTATCGTATTGGATATAACCCCAACGCCTATGCCATTGAAAGTGCTTCGGCCAATGTCAGGGAAGAACTGAAACGGAAAGTGCGGATTGCAGCAGGCGGGTTTCAGTCGATCGTTAGACTGAAATCTCTGTTAAATCCATTGAAATACAAAACGCTAACCTTTCAGTATATTAGCCATCGCGTCTTGCGCTGGACGGTGGCTCCTTTTTCGCTGCCTGTGATTTTTATTCTGAATGGTATCCTGGCCTGGCACCAGGGGTTTTTTACCCTGCAGCTTTATCCGGTGCTGTTTGGATTGCAAATACTCTTCTACCTGGCAGCTTTAGTGGGATGGTTCCTGGAGGAGAAGCAGCTACGGATAAAGGTGCTTTTTGTGCCCTATTATTTTTTAATTATGAATTATTCTGTTTATCTTGGTTTTTTACGATATCTAAAAGGAGGTCAAACGGTAAAATGGGAAAGAGCCATACGAGGACAATAACTTTTGTGATAGTTTTAGGTATGATGCTGCTAACCGGACTGGAAAGCCTGGGGCAGTGCGACATCACAATTCCTTCTGAAACGAATTTGGTTGACGGAAATGATTATGACTTTCAACCCGGGGATGTGATATGCCTGGAAGGTGGAGAAAAACCTTACCTGCTGCTCCGGAATATTGATCCTGAAGGGAACTTTAATCAGCCTGTGACATTTCGTAATCACAACGGGGAAGTGACTTTCGATACGGACCATTACTATGGCATCTCCATTTCGAATTGTAACAATATCGTGCTGAGTGGTAATGGAGACGATGATTATACGTATGGAATAAAAATTTTAAGGGTGGCTAACGGAACAGGATTAAGTATAGGCGATCTTAGTTCTAAGGTTGAAGTGCGGGGGATTGAAATCAGTAACACCAACTATGCCGGGTTGATATCCAAAACGGACCCGTTCTGCGAAAACGGACAGATCAAAGGAACACGGGAGGATTTTATCCAGGAGGATATTATTATCCATGATAATTATATCCATCATACCGGTACGGAAGGCATGTACATAGGGAGCTCAAAATATTTGCAGGGTTTTGATGTGGAATGTAATGGCGATACGCAGCATGTACTTCCCCATGTCAACTCGGGAGTGCAAGTGTATGACAATCGCGTTGAATATACGGGTTGGGACGGAATACAGGTTTCCTCAGCGGTGGATAATTGTGATATTTATGGGAATGATATTGACCATGACAGCGAAGAGGCCGCTTATAATCAAATGAGCGGTATGCTCATCGGAACGGCCAGTGTATGTGATTGCTACAACAATAAAATCATCGACGGAAAAGGCGATGGAATGGATATTCTGGGTGCAGGAAATCAAAAAATCTACAATAATCTGATTGTCAACGCTGGTCAAAGATATGACGGAAGTGGCAATGATAACAAACATGGCATTTATTCCGCTCACCTTTATACTTTTGACGGGGCCTACATGTATTACTATAATAATACGATTATCAATCCCCGCACCTATGGGATTAGCCATCGAAACGATCAACTGGAGAGCAGCAGGGCATATAATAATGTCGTTATCGATCCGGGAGCGTACGAGGATGAAGGGGATGAGGCTTATATTCATCTCTCTTCCGAATCCATTCCGATGGATATGAAAAACAATTATTTTGGTCAGAACGTTAATACGGCAGGTTTTGACCAGCCGGAAAATAATAATTTCGACCTACAAGTGAATTCCTCGTTGGTTAATGCCGGACGATCAATAGGCGGGATAAATTTTGATATTGAGAACCGAACCCGCCCTCATGCAGGAGGGATGGATATCGGGGCCTATGAATGTCATAAACCGGGCGTGGGAATAGAAGAATACGACAACAACAGCCAAGTGAAGGTGTTTCCCAACCCGGCGAGAACAAAATTGGCGATTGAAGTTTATTTGCCCCGACCTTCAGATTGTTCTTTGACGATCTTTAATGTGATGGGCCAAACCGTATTTTCATCTACCATGCGACAGAAAAAAACAAAACATAAGTGGATGATTCCAGTACCCCAATGGGTTTCAGGCTCTTACTTTTATCAATTGGAATCATTGAATAAACAGTGGAGAGGAAAATTTTTTAAACATTAAAATTATGAATATTAAGCCTGTACTAAAACGTGTTATCCCTTTCCAGGTAGGTGTTAAACTAAGAGGAGGCTACCAAAAGTTTCTTAAAATAATATACCAGGGCAACAACTATTATTGCCCTTTTTGCGACAATTCGTTTCGCACGTTCCTGAAAGGAGGATATCCTAATCCGCTGGCGGAAAAGATGGAAATTATCGGTGCCGGGAAGCGTTCTAATATGTTATGCCCCCGATGCTATTCGACAGATCGCGATAGGTTAATCTATCTGTATTTGAAAGAAAAGACGGATGTGTTTGATAAGTCTCAAAGAATTCTTCATATTGCCCCGACGGGAAGTCTGAAACATTTGCTGGAAAATATCCCCCACCTTCAATATGAAACGGGAGATAAATATGAAGAGGGATACAGAGGCTATTATTATGATAGGGACGTAATCCAGATGGATGTTACAGCACTGCCCTACGATGATGATCAGTTCGATATGGTCATCTGCAATCATGTGCTTGAGCATGTCAAGGAAGATATTGCTGCTATGAAAGAAATCAGGAGGGTGATGAAAAAACAGGGAAAAGCGATTCTGCAGGTACCTGTGGCAATGGCATTGCCCGAGACGGATGAAGATGACCCGGGAAATGCTCAGGAAAGGGAAAATAGGTTCGGACAGTTTGATCATGTACGTCTCTATGCCCGCGATTATAATGAACGTATGAAAAAAGCGGGCTTTACCGTGGAAGTACATAATCCGGGAAATGACGGATGGGATAAGAAATATAAAAAATTGTCGATTAACCCATTGGAAAATGTATATGTGGGTATAAAATAAGCTTATGAAGTATCGGTGGTTAATTGGTTATCTGCTTACTGCTCTTTTGCTTCTATGTGCCGGTATTATGGCGCGGGGTGCTGCCCTGCCTGATACCGGGACGGACAGTGCAATAATGCAGGGGCTCCTGATTCCGGAGGATAACAGAAGTACGCTGTATAATCAACTATCGGTAACACATACAGGTGTTGAGCCTGACAGTGTCGGAAAACAAGGGGGTAAGGCCTCTCATAAAGCTTTCCGATGGATAGAATCGGGGAATTATTTTTTGCACAGGGGAATGGCGGATTCGGCAGTAACCTTGTATTTGAAAGCTAAAAATGTGTTTGAGAAGCAGAGTCACGGTCAGGGATTGATGCATAGCTTTAACAACCTGGGAGTTACCTATCATAAATATCAAGCCAGTGACATCGCTTTAAATCAATTAAAGCAAGCACTTGTCTTGAGTCGAAAGGCTGCCGTGCCTGCTCATGAAAAAGCCACGGTTTTCGCTAACCTGGCCACGGTTCACCATTCGAAGAATCAGTCCCGGATAGCTTTTCAATATGTGGATTCGGCCACGCAGGTGATGAGCGGAAACCATACACCTGAAAGGAGGGCTACGGTGTATGCAAATCTGGCTATGTTTTTTACGTCCGTGGAACGTTTTGACAAGGCCCTGATCTATTTGCAAAAAGCCGGAGATTTGTTGGACCAAAAGGAAAACGGGCGGATGAAAGCTTTTGTCTGGAATGATTTGGCCGCTGTGTACCGAAACATCTACAACTATGACAAAGCTTTAAATTACTACCAGAGAGCTTTTGACATTCAAAAATCCATAGGAGATACAATTCGAATGGCTTTCCTAAACAACAGTATCGGACAAATCCAGCTTGAACGAAAAGCTTACGAAGAAGCCGGCAAACACTTTTCCAGGGCTGTGCTCTTAAATAGTAAACTTAGCGATGAGAAGGGAGTGCTGGAAAATATTCAATCCCTCTCCTCCACTCTTTTGAAACAAGGTAAACCTCTAAAGGCCAGAGATACTTTACACGCGTATCTTCCCCGTGCAGAAGCTTTGGGCGATTACGCCCTGCTCAGCGATTTTCACAGGCTGTTGGGTTTATCTTATAGCCTGAATAATCAGTATGCGCGGGCGCTGGAACATCAATCGCTTACAAAGACTTATACTGATTCGCTACATGATAAACAGCAGGATTTCCGTACTGAGTTTTTCACAACCCGGGGAAAGCTCAAACAACGCTGGCACTCCCTGCGCGTTAATAATTTACAGGAGCATCTTGAAAGGCAGGAAGCAGACCGCAGGGTTTCTTATCCGGCAATAGGCGGAATAGCTCTTCTGGGAGGAATATTGGTATTTTGGTTGGTTGTTCGGAACAAAAGAATGAAAAAAGGTTTTCAGCAGCAACTCCAGGAAAAAAATCGGAAAATTAAGGAAACGCAAAAGCAACTGGAGGAATCGTCCACGGATATTGAAGCCAAGGTAAATGAAAGAACGAAAGAGCTTCAGAGAGAGATGGAGAAGTATAAGAAGAAGGACGTGGACCTGAAAAAGGCACTGAAGGATGCCGAGGAGGCCAATTATCTTAAAAATGCTTTTCTGTCGAATATGAGTCATGAAATACGGACTCCCCTTAATGGTATTATTGGTTTTTCAAGCCTCCTTGAGACGGAACTGTCGCTCATGGAAAATAAAGAGCTTTATGAATATGCCCAGGGCATACAAACTTCCGGCGAGCGGTTGCTACATCTGCTTAATAATATCATTGATATCAGCCGTATTGAGGCCAATGATTTGCAGGTTTCACTCCAGGAGACCAACATTCAGCAAATTATCGAAAAAAGCGCGGATTTGTTTAAGTTTAAGGCCAATGAAAAAGGGCTGAAATTCAATATGAAGCTGGAAGAAACGCCCATGGTATATGCCGATCCGACAAGTTTATCCAAAGTGGTATCAGATATTATTGATAATGCCGTAAAATATACTGAAAAAGGATTTGTGAATATAACCAGCGGATATGTTTCTGACAAGATGGAAGTATTTGTCAAAATCCGCGATACAGGGGTGGGGATAGATGAAAATTATCTGCCCCGAGTATTTGAGGCTTTTCGCCAGGAAAGCCTTGGCTATTCAAGGGCCTACCAGGGAGCAGGTTTGGGCTTGCCTCTTGCCAAAAGGCTCCTGGAACTTATGAATGGGCGGATTGAGCTTAATTCTAAAAAAGACCAGGGAACGAATGTGATTATCTATATTCCGACAAAGGAAAAAGCCAGGGATAAGGGCTCTCAGCAACAGCATCCTTCTTCCGGGAAGAAGCCGGCCCCTGAGCTCATAAAACCGATGAATGAAATCACTATTCTGTTGGTGGAGGATGACCGTATGAACCGGCTGGTGATCAATAAAATGCTGGAGAATGACTGGAACGTGGTGGCTACAGAAGACGGTGATCAGACACTGGAAGAGGTCGGTAAAGCTCATAAAAAGGGACAGATTTTTGATTTGATGCTCTTTGATATCAACTTGCCCAGCCCCTGGGATGGTATACAACTCATGCATCACCTGCGTAAAAAGTACCCCGAATACAAAGAGGTGCCTTTCATTGCCCAGACGGCATACGCGATGCGTACGGACAGAAGGCGGCTTTTGGAAGAGGGTTTTGATGAATATATATCCAAGCCAATCAACCAACAGCGTCTTCTGACGATGATTTATAATTTTTTAAGCCGGAAATAAGAGCACCTTATGGGAGAACAAAAGTCGGATAGCCCGGAAAAAAGTCTTAAACAGAAAGAACAGGAAATTGCTGAGCTGGAAAAACATTTTCTCAGCGAGAAAAACAAGCTTTACCATAGCAATAAAATGGTGTTGCACAACCTTAGTTATGACTTGCGTATACCTATTAATGGTATCATTAGCATGCTGGAGATGTTTGATACCAGCACCCTTACGCGTCAACAAAAAGATCAGCTTCGGGCTATCAAGTCTTCTGTAAAGAATTTGTCGCAAACTGTGGAAGATATGATGACGTTTTCGGCGTTGCTGAGCGATAGAGTGGAAATGAAAGAGGAGGCGTTTGACTTGCCGGCTTTTGTGGAGGAGTTAAAAAATCAGTTTGAACTTACTGCCAGCGGCAAAAATATTGGATGGAAAATCAGTCGCGAAGATGAGATGCCGCAGCAAGTGATCGGGGATAAGTATCATCTCAGGCAAATCCTGGTGAATCTTTTGAGCAATGCCTTCAAAAATACCATCGAAGGAGAGGTGGTGCTTCATTGGCAAAAGCTGAACCAATCCGGGAAAAATATGCAGATACGATGGAGTGTTTCGGATACGGGCACAGGCATGAGTCCGGAAAAACAGGAAAATATTCGCCAACATCTGCATCAAACCAAAGATCCGAGTTTTATTATTTCAGAAGAAGTGGGCCTTGGGCTGGCCCTGGTATACTATCTGTCGCAAAAACTGAATGGTTCGTTCAATTTTGAAAGCGATCCGGCTTCGGGAAGTCGCTTTTATGTCGATCTCCCTTTGAAAAAGCCAGAAGAAACAACCACTATCGAAAAGCATCCATACCATACGGCAAGCCCTAAACGCATTTTATTGGTGGAGGATAACTACCTGAATCAGAAATTTGCTTCCGCAGCACTTCAAAAGGCGGGTCATAAACTGGATATTGCGGAGAATGGGAAAGTTGCCTATCAGAAATACCAACAAAACGATTATCACCTGATTCTTATGGATATTGAGTTACCCCTGACCGACGGGATACAGGTCACCAAATCTATTCGCAGAGAAGAAAAGAAATACCATTACCACTATACACCCATTATAGCGGTAACAGCCTATGCTATCGAGCATGACCGCACCAAATGCCTTAATGCGGGCATGGATGAGTATCTCACCAAACCGTTCAGACCGGAAGAGTTATTAGACCTTATAGAACGTATGGTTTCCTGAAACGCGCTTTGCACTGATATTATATTGTGTTCCGCTGGTTTTAAGGCCTATCCAGTTTCAACACATGAATATCATATACCAAAGTGGCTTTGGATGGAATTTCTTTTTTATCGCCGGCCATACCATGGGCCAGATAAGAAGGAATTATCACCTTGGCTTTATCGCCTTCCTGCAAATGGGGCATAATTTTGTGCAATCCCGAAACCACATCTCCTCCTTTCCCGATAATGAATCTCTTGGGTTTTCCCTTTTCCTGAGAGGAATAACATACATAGCCATTAAGCAATTGGATCGTGTAGTCAAGTGTTGCCCGCATACCTTTCCGGGCTTTTGTCCCCTGCCCTTCCTGGTATACACTGTAATAGATCCCCGAACCGGTTTTTTTCATATCCCACTTATGGCGTTGGATATAACGGCGGATCATGTACTTCTCCTCTGATATGGCCCGCTTATTGGCATCGATAAGAGCCTCTTCCAGCTTTTTATCGTTTTGCTGTTTTTTTTGATCGGGGTTTTGCGGACGATTGTTGCATGCGGCAAGCAATAGCATTGCAAAAAAAATACTTATAGCCCCTCGTAATAACATAATTCCCTTATTCTTCTTTGATTGAAGTTAACTGTTCTTTGTATTGAGGTAATAACGATTCAAATTTCTTTATCGTATCCGAAAGACTCAGGTAGGAATTGGCCCCGGCTGCCTTTTCGTGTCCCCCTCCGTCAAAATGGTTGCGGGCAAACTGATTGACGGAAAAGCTTTCCTTGGAACGCATGGAGAGCCGTACGACACCCTGGTTCTCTTTCATGAGCACCGAGAAGTTTATCCCTTTAATAGAAAGTCCGTAATTGACGAGCCCTTCAGTATCGCCATCCTGGTAGTTAAAGTATTCCATATCCTTTCGGGTGAGATAAATGTAGGCTGTGGCGTATTCGTGGAATACTTTCATGCGATTGCTAAGGCTGTAGCCCAGTAAGCGTAGCCGGGATTCCGAATAGGTATCATAAATATTCCGGCTAATCTTTTCAGCATCAATGCCCAGGTGTATCAACCGCGCTACGGTTTCGAAGAGTTCCGGTCGATTGACAGAATAGCTGAAAGCACCCGTATCGGTAACAATGCCGGCATACAAAGCAGTGGCTGCTGATTTATTAAATGTGTTTATGGACTCCAGAGAGCGACACAGCGTGTAGATAATTTCGGCCGTACTGGAAAACTCAGGCCAGGAATATATCAGATCAAATGCTTCTTTGTCGGGCTCGGGATGGTGATCAACCATCACTTTACGGGCTTTTGCCTTTTTTAGTTTCTTCTCCATCTGTTCGGTGCGGCTGAAATCATTGAAATCGAGCGCAAAGATGAGATCGGCCCCGGCGATATATTTATCGGCGGTGGAGGCATGCTTTTCATATATCATAACATCATCGCTGCCTGGCAACCATTTTAAAAAGGAAGGGTAATCGTCGGGAACGATTAAGTGAATATTGGCTCCCGTAACCCGAAGGAAATGATAAAGTCCCAGCATTGATCCGATAGCATCGCCATCGGGATGCCGGTGGGAGGTGATAACTACCTTCCCGGATTGCTGTATCCACTTTTTTAGTTTTTCAAGATTGTTAATATTCAATAATTTGTGCTTTTTGCTGTTGAGAAGGCTAAATTACTAAAAATTGTATTCGCTAAGAAATAGAAGGATTTTAAACAAAAAGCAGTATTAATAGTTTAATTGGATTAGTTAAAAACGTATATTTAATAATTAAAATCCAAAACATAGAATTTATGCCAAACAAAACGCTGATGCTCATTAAACCACGTGCCGTCAAAAGCAATTGCACCGGTATGATACTCAACACAGTGAACGAAAATAATTTTCGCATTGCTGCCATGAAAATGCTTCAGATGACTGAAAAACAAGCCCGGGAATTCTACATCGTCCATAAAGACCGCTCTTTTTATGATAACCTGGTGGATTTTATGACCTCCGGTGCGATTGTGGCCGTTTTGCTAGAAAAAGAAAATGCCGTGGAAGATTTCCGAAAACTGATTGGTCCGACAAATCCCGAAGAAGCCACGGAAGGAACAATCCGGTATGCATGCGGGCACGATATCCAGCAAAACGCTGTGCATGGGTCTGATAGTCCTGAAAATGCAGAGCGTGAATGCAACTTCTTCTTTCCCTATGCGGAAAGGTTTTAAGGTTTTCTTTATTGGATAGTTTACATTTGTTAACTCTTCTGGTATTCCCGGAAAGTCCCATCATTGTATAAAGCAACAATTGTTTGGATAGCCTTTGAAGGGGTACGGCGATAACCGTATTCAGGCGGATCTTCATCCGTAGCACCGATTTCTGACGAATTATCGCCGGCCGGAGAAGATACTTCCCTGGCCGGGGTGTTCGCTATCTCTTCTTTTTCCCGGTGCAACTTCTGGATGGTTTGTTGAAGCTGTTCATTTTGTTGCTTCAGCTCTTGATTTTCTTTTTTTACGGATTCCATAGCTTCTGATTGTTCCTGGTTGAAGAGATCATTGTCTCTTATCATGCTACCTCTCCCTAGTAGTAACCAATCGGGATTAATATCCTTAAATCGTTTCAGTATGCGAAGCACGAAGTCCAGGCTGGCTTTATTTCGCCCATTCATAACATGTGACATGATACTGCGCTGTATCCCGGTTTCATCGGCTAATTGAGAGGCGCTTAGGTTCTTGGTCTGTAAAAGGTGCTCTAGTCGATCTACCATCTTTTTGGAATTTTTGTGTATTACAAATGTAATAAGAATTCGGGGAAATGGAATGGAGTTTTGTAATTTACTTTTCTATACAAATTCACTTTCCTGAATTTTTTTATCCTTTTGTTAAATAACTCGCATAAACTATTGGTTTTGATTGAAATAAGTTGGGTGTATTCACTATTGTAAACAACTAGGAATCATTGCGTATGGTTCAAGCGTTACTCTAAACAAATGTTATAAAACATTCATTATCAAACTATAAAATACATTTTCTGGAAGATTATTGCAAAATTCACTTTTGTTGAGTGACTAAAGGGAAATTTTATAGACAATACAATTGTAAACCTATAACCTTTTTAACTGATATAATACAAATGTAAATTATGTATTGCTTTGCTTCCCTCCTACCCTATACGTTATGGACACTCTATTCTAAAAAATGATTGGTTAGCATCAATTAACTTAAATTGTCACAAAATATTTACTTACCTCAATAAGAAATCGGTTATAATAAGCTGTATCTGTGTATCATTTTTCGAGAAATAGTCACCCCGTAGCACCGACACAGGCACTGGATTGACCGATGTTACTTTACACAAATAACACACCTAATAATTATAATCAATCAACCATATATTAGAAAGGAGCCATTATTAAATGTCTGTTCCAGGAATTACTTGTTTACAAACAAACGCCAGTCATTAAAAAAGCCGGTGAAGCAACAATTCACCGGCTTTTTGGCCTCATCGAAAAGGCATTACTACCTTATGCGACTACTTTTTGACAATTTTCTTTGAGGCGGTTTGGTTTTCAGTATGTATCCGTAAAACATAAACTCCTTTGGGAAGTTTAGCTGTCAAATCAATTCGGAAAGCTTTCCGCGAAGGATAAAGAGTAGATCGCTTTACTACTTTTCCGCTTATAGCATGGACTGAGTAGGTCACTTTCTCGTGATTTTTCTGCATCCTCACAAAAATATAATCTTCAAACGGATTCGGCCCTACCGAGAGAGAGATTTCCTCCCTGCGCTCAAGGAATGTACCGGTGGCATTTAAAACCGCGTTATAATCAGGAATTCCATACCCTAAAAGGGTATCCGGGTTCGAATATTGATGCGAATTCTCCTGGATCAGTTCAATGAGCTCCATGTTGGTCGTTTCAGGCATAGCCTGCCACACTGAGGCCACCATACCCGCCGTGATCGGGGAAGAAAAAGACGTACCGCTGGCATAGGTGATCCCTCCCCATGAGGAAGCCACTGTAGCTCCTGAGCCTTTAGCGGCTACGTTCGGTTTCAACCTTCCATCGTAAGTAGGGCCTTTAGAACTGAAGGATACATAGTTGCTATCACCGTCCACTGCTCCGACAGCCATCACACTGTCTCCATCGGCCGGAGCGCCGATATAAAACCAGTCATCGGTCCCTGAATTCCCTGCGCTATTGACCACGAGGATACCTTTTTCCGCGGCGATATCGGCTCCTATGGTTACGGGAGCTGTATCGCCATTCATATCTTCGTAGGTGTGATTGTTGTCCGGATCATTAAAGCCATCGGTATAACCCAGCGAAGAGTTGATAATGTCGGCCCCTATGCTGTCGGCATATTCAGAGCCGTCGACCCAATAATACTCTTCCATGAGATACTCATCGGAAGCATCCTCCGTTCGCACCAGGTGATAATCGGCCTTAGGAGCCGTGCCTACCAATTCACCTGGAAGGTAGCCCCCCATGGTTGATAATACCATCATCCCGTGTGAACTAATCGTGGAGCTGAAGACGTCTTCATCATTCACATAATTTCTTGTGTCAATAATCTGATCGTTGGCCCACAGGCTGTCGAAGGCAGCTATCTCGTCAACTTCCATAAAACCGGCATCCAATACCGCAACGGTCATGCCTTCACCGTCATACCCCTGGTTGTGCACCATGTGTCCATTGAGCATAGCTATTTGGTTATAACCCTCTCCGTATTCATAAACGTTCTCATCGCGAAGGCCTTTCGTATGGACAGGCCCATCGGAGACTTTTTCAGCGGCGAAAAAGGGCTTTACATCCCCCTGCGGCTTTGGCCGGGGTACTGATTGGACACTTTTTACGAAGCTTAACCTTTCGAGAGCCTGTCGTCCCTGGCCTTCAACAATCAGTGTATTCAACCATTTTATACGGTTTGTTACCGTATATCCCATTTTTTGAATCCGGGATACATATTCGGGAGAGACCGGAAGATCCTTATTATCAATGGCTATTCCATAGCGAGCGCGACGCTCCAGCGCCTTTTCGCTGAGGAAGGCTTCGGGTTGGCTTTTTGTATATGTATCGGTCTTTTTATCAGTGAGTTTCACGATATAACGAGACTGATCCTGGGCATTTAGTGCTGTGGCCAATACAATTCCTAATACAATAGTAATTACTTGTTTCATGATGGGTTTATTTATCGTCTATTAATATTTACTCTTCAAAAAATCTTCAAACTTTATTTTATTATCTGCATAACAAAACATTATATATTCGCTGTCCGGCTTAGAATTTCAACAGGTAAAAATAATGAAAAGTTTACTATTGGCGAAATTTTTAAAGGTTGGGATATTATGTAAATTTGCAAAAAACCAGTACTATGCGTATCGACATACTCACCATTTTCCCCGGTATGTTTGAAGGTCCTTTCAATGATTCGATTATTAAAAGGGCCCGTGAGCGAAATAAAGTAGCCATACACCTGCATGATATTCGTGAATATACCCGTGACAAACATCGCCGGGTAGATGACTATTCCTATGGAGGCGGAGCAGGCATGGTGATGATGGTTGAACCCATAGCCCGGTGCATCGAGACCCTGAAAGCAGAGCGAACTTACGATGAAATCATCTATACAGCCCCTGATGGGGAACTCTTTGAGCAAAGCGAGGCCAACCGGCTTTCCACCCTTACAAACATTATTATCCTTTGCGGAAGATACAAGGGCATTGATGAACGATTGCGGGAAAACTATATCACGAAGGAATTATCAATCGGCAACTATGTCCTGTCTGGAGGGGAATTACCGGCGGCAGTGATTAGCGACAGCATCATCCGTTTGCTTCCCGGGGTCCTCAACAACGAAACGTCTGCCCTCTCCGACAGCTTTCAAAGCAACCTGGTTTCGCCCCCGGTCTATACCCGGCCCTACGATTATAAAGGCATGCGTGTTCCTGATGTTTTGCTGTCGGGGAATGATAAAAAAATTGACGAATGGCGCCTCGATCAAGCCATAAAGCGCACCAAAGAAAGACGCCCCGACCTGCTGCCGGATGAGGATAAGTTTTATCGATAGGCTATTAATAAAATTTTACTATATAAATTGACGCAGGGGGTTTTTCATTTCAAAATAAACCTGTATCTTTGCAGCCATTTTAGGAATATAATATAAAAAACCGAGAATAATGGGTAAGAAAGACTTAATCCAATATGTAGAGGACAACCTTGTGGAGAAGCACGATTTTCCAAAATTTTCTCCCGGTGATACTATCACGGTAAGGTACAAAATCCGTGAGGGTAATAAAGAAAGAATTCAGGCTTTCAGAGGTACAGTACTGCAAATCAGAGGCGACGGCGTTAACAAGAATTTTACTATCCGTAAGGTGTCGAGTGGCATCGGAATCGAAAGAATTTTTCCCATAACTTCCCCTTTTATTGAGAGCATCCAGATTAATAAGAGAGGAAGCGTCAGAAGGTCCAGAATTTTCTTCCTTCGCGGCCGCACAGGAAAATCTGCCCGAATCAAAGAAAAAAGAGTTTAGTTCAATCATCGAACAAAAAAACCTGCTCCATCAAAAATGCGGCAGGTTTTTTTATGTCTGTTGGTGACAAGTTATTTCCTGCGCATTTCGCTGCCTGGTTGGCCGCATTGATAAGCGGGTAAGCAGCAGATGAGGCCGTCAGCATTGGCTGTGTTCCGATTTGGGCTGTTTGCAGTGTGGGTATGTGTTTCAACCGCCGGTTTCGCATTCCCGAAAAAAATTCGCTGTGGGTTAGCCGTCTACCCCGAAACGGAAGAAACCAAGCGCTGTTTTACATAAATCTAATATTGATAATGCCCTCATCCTGGTACTTACTTTGCCCCACGCCGGGGATGTTAAAAGAATTACCCAAATTGCCCGAAGTATTAATCCCCAGGTCTATATCATCATTCGGGTCAGGTTTGTCAACGACATGAAAGCGCTTTATGAGACAGGAGCCGACGAGTTTATCCCGGAAGAATTTGAAACGTCTAGTGAAATCTTTTCACGGCTTAATGTGCGTAAAAAACAGTACTGTTTGCCAAATAAAGTTTAAGAGTGACGGTTCTTATACACCTTTTGATACGGATAATCAAAAACTTGCGCCTCCTTCTTCTCAGCGATAGCCTCCAGAAAGTCGATATAGCTATCGTTAAACTGAAAAGCCTCCTGATTATAATAGAATTGTGGAAGCGGGTAATTTCCTATTTCACTCAAATCCACCGCTTTGGTATTTTGCACCTCCAGGCGAGCTTCTTCGGATATTTCACTCAATACCGGCATTTTACCATACTCCTCTCTCAGCAATAAGTCCTCAACCTTATCCGCCAATACACGGGTAAACTTCCTGTCAAAATCCCCGCAATTACCAGAGCGGGCATAAAAACCTGTCACCACACCTTTGGCAGGCAATCCTGTTTCTTTTTTAATATCGGCGGCCACCACTCCTGAAACGCCTCCGAAAGCCGGGTGCCCGAACTCATCCCGCTCCGAGCTGGCGTGAATATATACCGGCCGGTCATAATGCGGATCATACCACTGCGTTCCTTCCGCTACAGCCACCAGCAAATAGCCATGCTCCGAAGCATGGTAGGCATCGGCAATTTTTTGGATAAAGGAAATTTTTTTCTCCTTTGTAACCGGAACTTCAGGAATCAGGGCGAAATCGGCCCCGGCAAGAGCCGCGGCCCCGGTAAGCCAACCCGTATTGCGGCCCATAACTTCCAGCACCAATACCCTTTCATGCGACTGCGCATAGGTTTTGATGCGGTGGGCATAATCGATGATAGACTGCGCAGCAGTGGGAAACCCAGGGCATAAGGAGACCTCATGATTACCGCTATTATATTTATGTATGGTCCGGGTTCTAAGGTCATTGTCAATGGTTTTGGGAAAGGCTATGACCGGGATACCTTCCTCCTGGTATAGTTTCCGGGCTGCTCCCAGCGTATCATCACCGCCAATGACTACCATAACATCAATCCCATAATCACTGATGTTCTTTAGCACCTCTTCTTTGCGTTTCTCATTCCCCGGAGCAAAGGGATTGGTCCGGCTTGAGCGTAATACTGTCCCGCCATACAACGGGTTGATGGGAGCAAAAGACATGTCTACCAGGTCGCCTTCGCCGAGGAGGCCATGCCATCCCCTTCTTATTCCGACCACATGGTATCCCAGCCCCACAGCGCGGTTCCGGACAGCCTCCATAGAAGCATTTAAAGCCTGTGTATCGCCTCCACCGGTGAGAATTGCCAGTGTTTTTCCTTTAAAACTACCTTCCTTCAGTGTCATATAATTTGCATAGGTTTTGTTTACCAATCCATTCCCTTGAGAAACAATCCGAAAACCCATTCTTTATCACTACGCTGGAAAGGATGCGCTATATAGGGTTCTATGATAGCATAGCCAAACAGATTTATTCGCAACGCCACACCGGCGCTATAAACGACATTGTAACGATCGGGCCTGGGTTGCCAATTCCAGTTAATCTGGTCATAGCTTTCCGTGGAAAAACCTCCATCGGCAAAAAGCACAAGGTCGGAATAAAAGAAACTGGATTGGATGACGGCTAATCGTTTAGGGCCTGAAAAAGGCAACCGCAATTCCGCATTAAAAAGAGCCATCTTGGAACCGGCAATAGAATTCGGATTAAGAGAACTTGAGGAAATCTGGGAATTCTGATCAAACGAATTGTAATTATACCCCCTTATATAGTAATTATTTCCCAGGTAAAGCGGATACAGGTCCTGGGCATCCTGGCCATATCTCGCATAGTGCATCAGCCGAAAACCGAGACTGATAGGTTTATTAAAATAATATTTCCGCAGATCAGCCAGTGTGGTAAACTGTTGGATATCCTGGAAAGACTGGTCTATCTGAAGGCGGAAGCGGTATCCCTCCAGGGGTGAAGTGACACCAAAATCCACATCATCCCCTACGAAAGCGGTATATATCTTATGGATGTAATTGGGATCCGGGGCTTCTCCTTTTTGCTCTTTTCGACCCAGAAAAAACCCATTTTGATCATAGAAGTTCTTGATGGAGTCTATCCTGTAGCCATATCTTGTCAGGTATCCCCCGGCTTCCAGGCGAAGCTTTTTTGAAAACGGATACTGGCCGAAAACTGATATCCTGTCCTGAAAGATGCGGTTCTGAACAATCGTTAATGAATCTACCGATCCCGGATTAGTGTTATTAAAAGAGTTGTTGAATTTATAATAAGAATACCGATACGGAATATGATAAAATGATCCTCCCCAGTGCAGCCTTGATTCGCGATTCATATAGGTAGCGCCCCCACCGATATCATAGATTTCACCCTGCATCATCAAAGTAGCATAGAGTTGATGACGTTTCAGCACATCCCCAAAAATGGCATTCACACCCCCGGAACCATAGGTGTTGTATGTACCCGTAGAAACTCCAACCCCGGAGCTTCCGATATATTCCAGCTCCAGTTTGGGATTGTATTTCGTCTGAGTAATGCTGCTATCATTGCTCTGAGGATGTTTTTCGAGGTTATGCTGTACTACATTCATAATACGCTCCCGGGGAGGTAATTTTTCAGGGACTGTGTTTAACAAATTCTTCGCAACTTCTTCTTCCTCAAAATCTTCTATGTTACTCACATACATGTGGTACCCGTCATCTTTATACAGTGTGTAAGCCATTTTCCCGGTTTCCCGGCTTAAACTGAAAGCCGGTGAAAGATCGGTAATGCCCGATATACCAGTGACAAACTCAGAAAGCTGGTATACCTTATCAGTATGGAAATCATACCGGTAAAGATTGCGGTATCCATTGGCGTGGGAAAGGAAATACAATGACGAATCCCCGTTTGCATAATAAGGGCTGTAATTGTTGGCATTGGGAAATAAATCATGCATCACACTCACCGAGTCCTCCTCAAGATGATATTCCGTTATTCGATAATTACTGTAAATCTGGCGATCAAAATCCGTAGTTTTTCCCCGGTCTGAGATAAAAGCAATTTTTTCACCATCGGCAGACCAAGCAGGCTGAAGGGCCGAATAGCGATCATTCGTTAAGCGGTGAAGCTTTTCTTTAGCCAAGTCATAGATATATAAATCGGAAGTGCCATTCTTCAGCCCTGAAAAAGCTATCTTATCACCTTTTGGTGACCATTCAGGATTATCAAAAGATTCCACTTCCTTGATTTTATACTCCTTTTCAGTAATTTTATTCCCGCTAAGATCCATTACCAGCAGAAAATTCCTTCCTTTGGCGAAAGTCGTCACCACATATTTGTTCCCATCGGGCGACCAGGAACCGGCCGATTCGATATAATTATAATCATCAATATGCGATTGAGATAAAGAGCCGGTTAACTCCTTGACCACTTCCCCCGTTTCAATATTAGCCATAAGCATATCAATCGAAATGACGTCTTTGTTGGAAAGGAAGGCTACATGCTTTCCATCCGGGCTAATCACCGGCGCAATATTCAAATCCCCATATTTTTTCTTACTGAAAGGCATTTCCCCTACCGGTGGTACACTGTCCTTAACAAAGGGAGAATACATCTCTTTTACTTTTTGCTGCCATTGACTCGACAAGCTGTCGCGGCTAATATTCAGGGTGCGTTTCGTGCCGCGGTCTAATCCTCTTCGGGCTATATTGTAAAGGTAGGGTCTGATAATGGCATCCCCCCATTTTCCGGTAACATAAGCCCAGAAGGCGTGACCATAGCGATACGGGAAATACTTATCCGGTCGCTTCGTCATTTGTTTCATGGTGGGGATGTCGTCTGTCATTACTGCATCCCGCATCCACATAGCCGTCTGATTGTGTTGGGGACCGATAGACAGATATTCGGCCAAGCCTTCAATCATCCACAGCGGAACATTTTGCAGGTTTTTATAGCTAAGGCTGTCCTCCTGCTGGAACATATAATACTGAAACACGTGCACCATCTCATGGCCCAACACATGGTCTGTTTCTTTATTGGAATTCATAAATGGCATAATCACCCTGCGGCGCAATCCTTCGGTTACCCCGCCGGTACCCACACCGATATTCCCTGAAATAACATTCGTTTGTTTAAAATCCGCTTTGTTGTTGTAAAGAATGATAGGGTTTTTCGTGATGGTATCCCCGAAAATGGCTTTATGCCTAAGATACCACTTTTCGGATTGATTACTGATGGATTTTATTGCCGTATCGTTCTTCAGGTAATTATATATAACAAAGTGAGGGGTATGTGTTTTAACAAAATCAAATTTTTCATAATTTACTTTATTCTGACCAAAATATTGACCAAAACCCGCAACAGAAACGAAAATAAGTAATGATGTAAAAAACCATTTTATTGCATCCATACTGACTCCTCTTTACGATCCATCCTTAAAATTTTCAAAATGCATACCAAAACTCATCAAACAGACAACCAGAGGAGGAACAATGTTTAATCCATATCCTTAAATTTGCGGACAAAAGCAAATACAGGAAGAAAAGCAAACTGCTCATCATGTAGTGATGTCTTTAGGAATTGAAAAAGAAAATGTAGTTCCTTGATTTATAGTCGATTCAATATCCAATTGCCCCTGATGCTTGCTAAGGAAGCTCTTGACCAAAACCAGGCCCAAACCCGCACCTTTTTCCTTATTTGTTCCTTCCTTAGAAAAGGTATCCTCGCTGTATAGTATACGGTCTTTCTCCTCCTGGCTCATTCCCATACCATTATCTTCGATATATACTTTTACTTCATTATTCAGGTCTTCAGCGGAAATTCTCACATATCCATTTTCGGAAGTAAATTTAACAGAATTAAAGATCAGGTTACGCATGATTGTGTTGAGCATGTTTACATCGGCCGTCACTGCAATGCTACGATCAATATTATTGATTACGTTCACTCCTTTTTGCTGCGCCATGTGATTCGCCAGGCTAACATTTTCATCCGCAATTTTGTGCATGCTAACATTTTCCGGTTTAAACTGGATTTTGCCCCGCTCGGAATTAGCCCATTCAAGGAGATTCTGTATCAGTTCAAAGAGTTGCATTGAAGATTTATAGATGTTTTCACTCATCATCTCTATAGATTCAAAATCTTTTCCGTGCCTGACTTCTTCGACTAACATTTCGGAAAAACCTAACAACGAATTAAAAGGACTTCGCAAGTCGTGCGAAATGATCGAAAAGAGCTGATTACGATCTTTATCCACTTCCTTCAACTTTTTCTGAGATTCATATAATTCTTCATTTTTCTTCGCCAACTCTTGTTGCTGGGTTTTAACCCTGATATTTTGATGTTTCAGTCGTTTATTCCAATTGCGTTGTTTAAAGAAGGCATAAATAACAAAAGAAATGATGATAACTGCCAGGATGACTACAATGATAAAGTATAAGCGCAGTTCCTGTTGCTTTTCCTTCAGCTTATTATACTGGGTCTGTTGTTCTTCTTCAGCATACAAATCATTCAAACTAGCAATTTTATCCTTGGTATCAGTGCTTAATATGCTATCTTCCAGTTTTTTGTGTCTTTTAAATAAATCCAAAGCCTTTTCAAAGGAATCGACCTTCATATAATATTTGTGCTTTGTATTATAAAAACTCGAAGTGATGCTTAAGGAGTTAAGTTTTTGATTGATCGTATGAGCCTTTTCCAGATAAAAGTTTGCACTATCCTGTTGTTCGGCTTTCAGTTTTAAATTTGCAATATTCAGATAAACATTAGCAATGCCCCGTTTATTACCTATTTTATCATAGTATTTATATGACTTCCGGTAAAATTGCCCGGCCTCATCAAATTGCTCTTTTCTCAAATAAACGGAAGCTATATTGTTATAATAAATTGCCAGAGACTCATAATCGTTCATTTTGTTGGCATAAGAAATCCCCATATTAAAATAATCATGGGCGGATTCCGGATCGCCTTTCTCCATATAAATACTTCCCATATTGTTACTAATGAAACCTATAACTTCTACAAAACTTTTTTGGCGGGCAATGTCCAGCGCTTTTTTATAATTTTCAAGAGCTTCATCCAACTTACCGGAAGCTTGTAGATTGGAAGCAATATTATTCAATGCTAAGGCAATGCCTCGGGCATTATCAATTTCGCGAGCTATTGAAAGTGAATTATAATAATGTTCGGAACTTTTATCATGATCATTTAAATAATAATAGACATTACCAATTTTGCGGGTAGTATTCATTTCAATTTCCTTAAAGCCGTTCTTCTCAGCCAGTTGTTTACTCTGTAAATAATATTTCAGGGCCTTATGGTAAGAACTCATCGAATTAAAGTTATCCGCATAATTCTTGTATATCAAAGCTTTTTTACGTTCACTGAATAACTGCGGTGTATCTTTCATGATTTTTATCGTCTCATGAAAATATTTGTCTGCTCTCTCGGTATTGCCTTGATTATTTTCTAATTTTCCCATTTCATAATAGGAAGAAGCAACCCCTTTACGATTATTATTGTTCTTGCTCAGGTTAAGTGCTTGACGCGCGAAGTTCATCTTCTGTGAGTGGTTTTTGGCTTTTTTTGCCGAATCCAGAAAGGCACGATAATCTTGTTGGGGAGCAGCTCTCACTGTCTGGATCGGTAATACTATCACTATTAAAAAATGAATCCCGAGGCCAATTAGCCATATTCTTGAAAATCCGCTCAGTTTTTTCACGATAGTATGAATTTATGTATATACAAATAAAAGGATTTTAATTGTATTATCAAAGCCCGAGAGGTTTTCTCAACCCACAATATTCACTCCTTTCGGGTATAATTAAAATATAACGTGTTTGCTAATAAGCCCACCTGCAAATCCATATCTATTTCCACAAGTCATGAGGATAATAGCCTTCCTCCACCATAGCCCGGATGCTTTTCTCTACAGCCATTTTATCCTCCCGGTAAGTAACCCCAAACCACTGAGCGTCGGACTTTAGTACTTTGACTCTTTCCTGCCGGCTTTTTATCATTGAGTTAACCACCGTAGGTATAAAAAATTCGCTCTTTTGCTCATGTCCTGATACGTCAAGAAAATCAGATAATAGTTTATCAAGCCATCCAAAAAATGTAGGTTGAAAGCCCCAAAAATTCATGGATACCAAATAATTTGGGTCCATTTCTTCCTTGCGGTCCGCTTTATCATACATCACCTTATCCCCTGCAAGGTGGATTTTTGTATACTCGGTCACATCTTCCAGGTAACCCGCACTATCCTGTCGGCAGACCCCCCTTGACACCGAGCCATGAGGCGACAAGGTGTTCTTAAGGTAATAGGCTACCATATAGTGGTCCGGGCTTTTCCGCCCCAAAGCCTCAGCGAGCACAGTGTAGGCATCTTTACCATAAAAATCATCTGCATTAATTACAGCAAAGGGCTCGTCAATGAGGTTGCGTGCACACCATACCGCGTGTGCTGTTCCCCATGGCTTTTGACGCCCTTCCGGTATAGTGTAGCCTTCCGGGAGACTATCCAGCTCCTGGTAGGCAAACTTATAGGGAATACGATCTTGCAATATCGGATCAAAGCGCTGCCGAAAAGCATCTTCCAAATCACGACGAATAACAAAAACAACTTTTCCAAAACCCGCTTCAATAGCATCATAAATGGAATAATCGATAATAGCTTCCCCGGATGGGCCGATTTGGTCAAGTTGTTTTAATCCTCCATAGCGGCTGCCTATGCCAGCAGCAAGAATAAGTAGAGTGGGTTTTTTTGCCATCAGTTTGAATATTTTTGGATTTCAAATGTCAAAATTATAAAATTATCGTTTTCTACCTATCAATAAAAAGGAAAGAACTCCAGAGAGTATAATTTAGAAAGGAAAGTGTAAACCTTCTAAATAAAATGATGTTACCCTTTTTATAACAAAAGAATATATGCAGGAACTTACTAAACAGACCAAACTTCTCAACTATGCGTTAATTCTCAGTTTTATAACTATCGGTTACAATGTTATCGAGGGAGTGATTAGCATATGGTTTGGAATGGAGGATGCGACTCTGGCCCTATTAGGCTTTGGGGTGGATAGCTTCGTAGAAGTCATTTCGGGTTTTGGTATAGCCCATATGATATTTCGTATGCGCTATACAAAAGTAGAAGCCCATGATACCTTCGAAAGGCAGGCCCTGCGGATTACAGGTTTCAGTTTTTACCTTCTTACGGCAGGCTTAGTAGCCGGAGCAGTTATTAACATATTTCAGAACAACCATCCGGAGACCACCATGGTAGGGGTTATCATCTCCTCAATCTCTATATTGACCATGTGGTGGCTGATGACAGCCAAAAAGCGGGTAGGAAACAAATTAAACAGCGATGCCATTACGGCCGATGCCAACTGTACTAAAACCTGCTTTTACCTGTCGATTCTGCTTCTGGCCAGCAGCGGCCTGTATGAAATTTTCCAGATTGGCTGGATCGATGCAGCAGGGTCGCTGGGGATTGCCTGGTTTGCTTTTAGCGAAGGACGTGAGTCTTTTCAGAAAGCCAAATCCGAAGACCTCTCCTGCTGTTGTGGTGGGGATTGTCATTCCTAAAAACAAATTGCAGGAAAGGATAAAAAAGCCGTGGCGATGCCTTCCACAGCTTTTCTATTTCCTGGAAATGATTTTTACTGGCCGCCTTCCTGGCCACCCCCTCCGTGCTGTCCGGATGAGTAGGTTTTACTTCTTTCAATTGATTGCAACGCCAGGTAGTTATCGCCGTATTTATTCAAATTGTCCGACTCGAGGTCATACTGGTCAAAATGCCGCTCTTCATCATCGACAAGCTGCTCAAACAGGCGTCTGGATGCCGAGTCATTATTATCGCTGCACTGACGTCCAAAATCATTGTACATTTCGTAACTCTTCTCTTCCATACCTTTTGCCATGTTCAGCATACCGGTTACTTCTTTTTCTTTTTCCACCTTCTCTCCTACTACCATTTCCACATCTCCGCCGAGGAAAAGGATTCTTTCAGAGAGTAATTCAACGTGTTGCATCTCTTCAATGGCCGTTTTTTTAAATAAATCGGCAAGAAGGTCATAGCCTTTGTCATCGCAGTGAAAGTGAAAATACATGTATTGATGCAATGCTCTCAATTCATCAGCGATTGCTTCGTTTAAAACTTTGATACTTTTTTCTTTATCCATAATCTAATCGTTGGTTTTTATTTTGATGATAAAATTAAGAAAAAACTGTTAGTAATAAAACGGCGAACCATGAATGATTCGCCATTTGAAATTTGTGCGTTGTCATTTTATTTTGTCAACTTCATATCATACAACCACAAAATCATCCCTCCTCGCTATTTTCTCTCTTATAGCCCCGTTTAAAATTTTGACTGATCTTGTCAAGCCGATCTCTGAATATTTTGGCCGATTGTTCGAAGGCTTCTTTTAATTCTTTGGCAGAACCTTCTGTAGCTTGTTGTAAATCGTTGTATTTGATTTGCAAATCATCCCGCAATTTTCGGGCTTCATCCATTTCCCTTTTTAATTCGAGCTTACGGGTTTCACTTGCATTCTTAAATTTATCCTCCAGCGCTTCAAGTTTATCAAATAATGCGTCAATACGTTTTTTCGTATTCTCTCTTAGTTCCTGTTTATCCATGATAATATATTTTTAATAAGTTTCCATTTAACAAACTCCTAATATACCTATTTTTTTCGGATTTTCAAAATTTCGTTTTTCTAAACTTACCTGCAACATATCCCTATTAATGGGACACATAGAGACAACCTTAGCATGCTTGTTATAGTTATCTTTTAGATGTTTTTTTTGTTATAAATATATTTTCCTATTTTTAACGCCCTAACTACTAAAACTACTCTATGGAAGAACTTTTACAAGCTATTGAAAACGGAATAAAGACCTATAATGAATATGTAGGTGGATATGCTTTATTGATCCTTTTAATTCCTACGGGTATTATTTTTGCCATAAAGTACAAATTCCTTCATCTTACGAAATTACGTCATTCTATCAATGTTATTCGAGGGAAATTTGACAACAAAAAAGACCAGGGAGATGTCAACCATTTCGGCGCCTTAACCACGGCGCTTTCTGCTACGGTAGGTACCGGAAACATTGTTGGGGTAGCCTTAGCCATATACTGGGGCGGTCCGGGAGCTATATTCTGGATGTGGGTAACAGGCATTTTCGGTATGATGCTTAAATTCGTGGAATGTACACTATCTATGAAATTCCGGCATATAAATAAAGATGGTAGTGTTTCCGGGGGGCCAATGTATTATATGGAATACGGGCTTAAAAATAAACTCGGCAAATTTGCGAAGGTACTGGCGGTGGTCTTTGCAGCAGCCACCATGATATGCTCTCTCGGCACAGGCAATATGGCCCAGTCCAATTCTATTTCCGATGCACTGGTGACCAATTACGGAATACCGGTATGGTCCACCGGTTTAGTATTAACCGGTTTGGTGCTGCTGGTCATTGTCGGTGGAATAAAGCGGATTGCTGAGGTAACCATACGGTTGGTCCCATTTATGGCCATTGTTTATTTGATCAGTTCACTGGCGGTTATTCTCTTCAATTACCAGGATGTGCCTCAGGCATTCGCCCTTATTTTCACCGATGCCTTTACAGGAACCGCTGCCACAGGAGGTTTTGCAGGCTCAACATTTATGCTGACATTGCTGTGGGGGGTTCGCCGTGGACTATTCTCCAATGAAGCCGGACAAGGCTCCGCCGCCATTGCTCACGCTGCTGCCAGAACCAAACACCCCGTAAGAGAGGGCCTGGTGGCTTCCGTAGGGCCGCTGGTAGATACTCTTATCATATGTACCCTTACCGCTTTACTCATTGTCGTAACCGGTGCCTGGAAAGAGGACGCTCAAGGGGTGGAAATGACCATTATCGGGCTTTCCAAAGGGCTGACCAATATAGGTATTGCACATACAGGACGGCATATCATTGGTGCTGGACTTCTCCTTTTTGCTTTTTCCACCATGATTAGCTGGTCATACTATGGCTCAAGAGCAGCCAATTACCTGATGGGCGAAAAGGCCATTAAACCTTTTAGGTATGTTTTCGGGCTTTTTGTCTTCCTGGGAGCTATTGGTGAGATTGATATTGTCTGGCACTTTGTAGATATGGTGATAACCTTTATGACCATTCCTAATCTTATTGCATTATTACTGTTGGCGCCGGTAGTTACGAAGGAGATTAAAAAATACTTTACCGAATTCAAAGAACTTGCCTGACAGGCTTAAAATTTTATGGTGATAATGCTTCCGGGAAATCCCGGAAGCATTATTTTTTTGACTAAAAAATTCAGGTACCTTATGCGTTTGAACATAAATGGTTTATAAGTGTTTAAATAGTTGTTGAATTTATAAAACAAAAAAAGATAAAACCATGAATTATTTTCATAACCGAGTTTACAACGACAATTTTGAAAATACGGAAGCAAAAATTACTGAAGCTCTGAAAGAACGAGGTTTTGGTATTATCACTTCGGTAGATGTGACGAACACGTTTAAGGAGAAGCTTAACAAGGATTTTAGAAAATATAAAATCCTGGGCGCCTGTAATCCTGAAAATGCCTACAAAGCAATTAATGCCGAGGACAAGATAGGCTTAATGTTGCCTTGCAATGTGATTGTTCAGGAGAAAGATGAGAACCACACTGAAATTGCGGCTGTCGATCCGGTAGCTTCCATGCAGGCTGTTGAAAACAACAAGTTACAGCCTATAGCCGAAACTATAAGGGATTCATTGAAGGAAGCCATTGACGCCGCATAACATCTTTTGGATGATTTTATAGCTAAGACTCTTTATTAGTAAAATAAATGGGATGGCTGCTCTGCAGCGGTCCCATTTTTATTTGGAAACATATTCCCTTGGCCTTTTATCATCAAGTGTCAGCTTGGGATTTTTGATTTTGAAAATTCTACGTTTTAGAGAGTATTCAAAAAATAGCAGAATATCACTTTAAGAATTTTTTATGATATTCAATCACCTCGTCTATTGGATCTTTAAGAATTTTATGCACCTTATACCCATAGGATGCCGCTACATTTTTAAATACATCCCCGTGCAACCAGGCGATACTACCGGAAACTCCCAAATTAGTATATTCTTTTACAGAAACCCGGGCGATGATATGATCAAAAAAAGCCTGAAACGATTTTTCCAGTAGCTGACCAATATAAGGTTCTTCCTTGTGTTTTGCGGCAAAGGGTCCAAAAGAAGCCAGCGTTTTACCGGATGGTTGTTTATGAATAAATGTGACAACTTCTGATTTATCCCCCGGCAAGCTATTGCTGAATTCCTCGCTCAGATTTTTCGGCATCCGCTCTTCCAGGTAATCCTTTAACAAAAGCTTCCCGATATGCGCTCCGCTGCCTTCATCTCCTAAAAGATACCCAAGGTTAACAGGTTGAAATTCCACCTTATGATTGCTATAAAATCCCGCGTTGGAACCGGTGCCCAAAATAGCGACCACACCGTCTTGATCGCCCAGCATTGCTCTACCGGCACCTGTCAGGTCAGTATGCAGGTTAATAACCATTTCAGGAAAAAAATGATTGAGGTGCTTCTTCAAGTCACTGTGAATTACTTTGTTGGATACACCCGTGCTATAAAAATACATCTCTCCCTCGCGTTTGTCGGGGATTTGTTGCTGCGCCTGTCTTAGTGTATCTTGTATGGATTCATCGGCAGAATAGCGGGGACTAAACCCTTTCATTTCAAAATAATCTTCACTGGCCTTCGCGGGGTCATAAAACCACCACCTCGACGTTGTGGCACCATGGTCTACCACAACAATCATAAAGCAGCAATTTTAGGCAGAAAAATCACCAACCCCGTGATAAAGGCCGCAATGGCTGCTATAAGGACAGCTCCCGCTGCGATATCCTTAACCCTACCGATATTTTGATTATGCTCCGGGTAGTAAGAATCCAAAAATGTCTCCAATGCAGTATTTACAACCTCCAAAGCCAATACCAGTCCGGAAACGCCGATGATGGCCAGCCATTCAAAACGGCTGATACATAAAACAAATCCCAATGCCACAGCAATACCCATTAATGCAAGCTGAATCCACAAATTATGTTGCGTTCTTAAAGCAAAGAATAATCCTTTGAAAGCATTCCCAAAGCTTCTAAAACGTTTGTTTAGTGAAAATCTTTGGTTCATCAGCCTGTATTTTGATTATTAAAAACTTGTTCGTAATCCAAATAATAAAGGATTTTCAGAGAGAAGGAATTCGTATAAGGAGATGTAATGGTACGTTCAAAATTTTCGAAATAATTTGATACAGATTCATCACTTTCTTTGTATATGGCATTTTTCCATACGAAAGTCATTTCGCTTCCCGGAGCAAACCGCCACGAATAGGTCATATCCAGGTTAAAGATGTTCGTTGTAAAATCTTCATTTTCGTTATGATTTGAATTCTCCAGGGTTCCGTCTTTCTGCAGGGTGTAAAAATCATTATAGTCCACCTGCAGCCAATAATGTCTTACCCTTAAATCCAGGGCAATTTTATTGGTAAAGATGTAGCTGGTGTTTAAGGTGTTGGTGATATTCTTTCGGTTCCTTTTCCCGAATGTAATTTGCAAATCCTCCCCTTCCATTCCATTATCCGTCACATAACCAATCTCATTTTTGGCCAGATTAAATTCAAAGTTATGCTGCATTGTAAAATGATCATTAAACCGCAGGCGAGGACCTAATTCCAAATAAAAATTCTTTCTTTCATATTTTGCCCCATATCCATATTGCGCTGAAACATCGACCAAAAAGCTTTGACGGTAATCCGGTGAAAACCTGAAACCATAATCGGCATATTCATAGGTTTTCACTTTCCAGCCTTCATTACGCGGCTCAAAATAATCATAACCGGGAACCGGCTTTATCCATGTATCAATACTAATGTAGTTATGATTTCGTGTGGTAGTTCTTGATCGCACCCACATGCTAAATTCAGTAAATTCGCGGGGTTTATATAACTGATTATAGTAAAACTGAACATCGTTATACCAATGTAAAAACCGGCTAAAAGATTCATAAACATCATAATCAAAAGCCAAAGAATTGCTAAACTCATTGTTATTCCGCAGAAATCCCATGTCATTCGGGTCGTAATCATCCCCTTCTACATTCTGAATAACCCTGAATTTAAAATTGCCGCTCACTTTGCCGAGTTCCAGTCTGTATTTATGCCCAAAATCATTTTTATCGTCAAAAATGTATTTTTGGCTCAAGCTTCCCTTTCCGGCAATAGAATAAAGGTTGTTCTTATCCGTCAGCCTGAAATCAAGAGCGCTCACATTGGCCGTGTAATAGTCTGTCCCACGGTAAACATTCGTATTAGAAAAACTAACAAAGGAATTTTCATTCAAACCCTGGTCAACCAAAACCATGTTATAGTTGGTAAAGGGAGCTGTTTCCACATGTCTTTTCTCTCCGGTTAGCGTATCCTTCAGGGTTGCTTCGGTATGGGCTGTCATAGCATTGAGAAATCCCAGGCCCAGGCCGTTGGAAGTTTTCCCGGATATTTTGGAAGCATTAATCAGTTGGGGTTTATCGGGATTCTCCACCACCTTTTCATGCTGATGGGTTTTATCATCCACCTCATCATAACCTATCGGCTCATCGCCAATCCGCCGGCTATAAAAGATACCGCTTTTATTGAAAAGCTCGGTCCCTTCCTTAAAAAAGGGTCGCTTTTCCGAATAATGTGTTTCAAAAGGTGAGAGATTCACGATTTTATCGTCCGATTGCACCTGTCCGAAGTCGGGAATGAGGATCATGTCGAGGGTAAAACTCTCATTAATACCAATTTTTAAATCCATACCTCCTTTGTAACTGTATTCCCAGGCATTCTCCTCTGAAAAATAATCGGCATATCCCGAAACATAGGGCATGACAGACAACCGTAGCGGAGGTTCGATATTTTTTATTCCCTCCAGCTTACCGAATTGGTTGTTCCTTCCGGAGGTTTCCGGATTCATATGATTCCATACCGTCATTTCCCTATGCCGACGGATAAGACGGTAAAACTGAAGCCCCCAGGTTTGCACCTCTTTGTTGGGGATTCTCAATGCGGAATAAGGGATACGAAATTCAGCTACCCATCCCTCATTGTCTATATTTACTGCGCTTTTCCACACAGCATCCCATGTCCTGTCTTCCCCGCTGTCTTTGATCGACTTTTTATCCACCTGCACTCCGGAAGCGGTCACAAAAAAGCCATAGGCATTTTTTGCGTCATTATAAGGGTCGAGATATATTCCGCAGTAAGAGGTATTTTTGATATTGTCTCTTTTACTTAGTTCGGTAAGAATAGAATCAGGATAAGGATCATGCATACGAGCGCCAATATATATGGCGTTATCCGTGTATACATATTTTACAGTGGTACGGAACCTTGCATCCGATCCTCCTTCATAAGGACTATACTGAAAAAAATCTTTGCTTTCCGGGGCTTTCTCCCATACTTCTTCATCGAGTTTCCCGTCTATTGCTGGTTGTTGTTCGGTTTTTATGGCTTTTGCTGTCTTTTTCTCCTGTGAATATGCTGTTTGTATAATTAACAGTACTAATATTAATACAAAAAATCTTCTGTACATCTCTTTCTTTTAATCCGTTACTCCTTCAATAAATCCTTGTAAATCGTATAATTCTCCTCATCAAAACAGACAAAAAACAATTTCTCTAAATTAGTTTCATGATGTTCCTGATATTCTTTAACTGCTTTCAGAGCAATTTCAGCGGCTTTTCGCTTAGGAAAGCCATAGACGCCGGTACTGATATTGGGGAAGGCTACGGAAGATAACCGGAGTTCATTGGCTTTTTTCAGGCTTTCGTGATAGCATGCAGCCAGCAGTTGTTCTTCATTTTGCGTACCGCCTTTCCAAACCGGCCCAACGGTATGGATAACAAAATCAGCAGGGAGCTTATATCCTTTCGTTACTTTCGCCTGGCCGGTAGGACATCCGTCAAGCGTTTTACATTCCTCTTTCAATTCAGGCCCTGCAGCACGATGGATAGCACCGTCTACTCCTCCTCCACCGAGAAGCGATTCGTTAGCTGCATTCACTATGGCATCGACCTTTTGTTTGGTGATATCGTCGCGAATCACTGAAACTTTCATAGAACCAAATTTTGCTTCAAAGGTAATATAAAATTAACAATTTGTTAGCATTTGCAGGCATCAGGCGTCTCTCCTGTCTTCTACGGTAATACCCATTCGTTTCATCAAAAAGGTAGCATTCAAATTTCTGGCTACACCTTTTCTAAGTTTATAATCAAAATGGAGGGCCTTTTCGTCAATTTCAATTTCAAAACAATAATTCTGAATAAACTCTGGAAATTCGCCGGCCAGGCCGCCCACAGCCAGGTCATGGGTGGCTATGGCCCCGGAGGTTTTATATCGCAGCAGTTGCCGTAACAAAGCCAGGCTCCCTTTTCGCTTATCTTCCGAGTTGGTCCCCTTCAGAATTTCGTCCAGAAGAAGGAATAACTTTTCCCCGCTTTCAAGCCGCTGAATAATATCTCTTAATTTCTTTAATTCTGCATAAAACAAGCTTTCGTTTTCCTGCAAAGAGTCATCACTGCGTATGCTTGTTACCAGGGTCATAGGTGAAAACCGGAAAGAACCGGCACAAACCGGATTACCGGACATTGCCAGGATAAGGTTAATACCAATGGTACGAAGATACGTACTTTTTCCGGCCATATTCCCTCCTGTAATCACTTTAAATTCTCCCCAGGCGGTGTAATCCACCGGGTTATCGACTCTCTTCCGGGAATTGATAAAAGGATGACCTGCATTGGTGGCCTGTATCAGCACTTGCTCCGTAGGTTCGGGGAAGGCATAACCGGGATGGTTGTAATAAAAAGTGGCTTGCGAAACGATGACTTCCACTTCGTTGATAACGTGGAGGTACCTTTCTACCTGGGCGGCATGTTGTTCTTTCCAGAACTCAAGTTTTCTGACCATTCGAATATCCCATAAAAACAAAACATTCATAATAATGCCGGCAATCAGGTTCAACCGGTAATCAATCTGTTCAAGAATCGCACTCAGACTCTGAATCGTGACAGAGGCTTTTTTTCCACCGGATTGTGTACTGTGCTGGAATTGTTGCATTTGTTCCGATTTCCACTTCTCAGTTTCCAGGTATTCCAGTAGCATGCGGTACTGTTGAAGCTTTTTTGTCTGCTTACCCAATTTATTATGAATCAGTGTGATAGTGTTTAAATACATGGCTGTAACCCCAATAGGAAATACCAGGACATAGAGCACAAAAAGACTGAAGCTAACGATACCGGCAACAGTCAAAGCAATCATGACAAGGGTAAGCGCAGGTAGGGCAAACAACAGGTACTTGATAGTGTTATTACGAAACTGTGGATAAGAAGTTTTGAAAAAGCTTATGAGGTTTTGTTTCTCAGAATCTCCGGATATCAACTCACCAACAGTTCGGAAATCCAGCATCCACTGAGGTTTGGATGAAAGCTCCTTCACTCCCTGCTGCACTTTTTTGATTGTAGCCGCATTTTTGAATGGATCGGTCAAACGCTGCGCCAGCATCGCACTGCCCCTATCGCTAAAGGTTCGGTTAAGCCGCTGAAAAAGCGATCCTTCCCCGAAAATATCCAAATCAAAAGCATAAGGATGATTTTTATCAAGATGGGTTAACCCATTTATAAAATCTTCGAAATCTCCTTCCATGGCTTTTAACTCTTTAACAGTAAGAGATTTCAGCATTTTGGCTCTTTTGATTTTATTTTGCGTGGAATGATGACGCCGGGCAATAAAAATAAGCAGCCCGAAAAAAAATGCACTCAACACCCCTGCCCCAATAGGCTGTGGCTCTACAAGCACATACAAGGCCACAACGGCCAGAAGGAAAAACAATACGCGCAGCAGCGATTGCCTTTTGGAGGTTTTTTGAAGCCGTGTGAGAAGTTGATTTGTCTCTTCCTGCTTTGCGGTATAAAATTCAGTTGGTTGTTTCATATTTTTGTACTACCCATCGGATGAATTCAAGTTTCTCAACCCTGCTGAGAAAAAAATCGATATGGCGAAGACTATGGTGTGAAACTCATCCTAAAATTTACTTAAATCAGTGGTGATTGTAATATAATTGGGTGAACCTACCAAATGATAGGCAGACCGCGAATAGCTGAAATGGAATTTAGATACCCGGAAGCCTATTCCCCATGAAAATCCTACCGTACCTAATTTACTGTTAAGCTTCATTTCCTGGCGGCGGCGATAGTTATAACCCACCCGTAAGCTAAAATTCTCCGTCGGCATAAATTCTCCGCCAAGAACTATATGACGCATCACCTTGTCACCAAATCCGGTATCGTCATCTTCTACCTCGCCGGTGAAAGGATTCGGCTGGTTGTTGAGGGAAGTGTTCTCATACGTCAAGTCGGGCTGCTGAAGGTTAGTAAACAAAATACTGTAGCGAAAAGGTACATGTTTGAGGCGTTTGGAAATTCCGAGTTGGATCTCAAAAGGTAGGGGCTCATTATTGCCAGGTTCGTAACTTTTAATCTGCCGCCCGATATTCTTAAAAATAACCGATGCCGTAAGCCGTGATTCAGGATTATGATAAGTACCTGAAATATCAACCGCCAGCCCGTAAGAGCTGTAACTATGGAGAAACGAAGAAAGAAGTTTAAAATTAGCTCCAATAGAAAAAAGCGAATCAAGCTCGCGCCCCCACCCAAGGGTAATAGCATTTTCGTTACCGGTAAATCTTCCCAGGGTGTCTCCCTGTGCATTCGCTTCAAGCGTCTCACCGTAATTGATATATTGTATGGAACCCACAAAGCTTCCGGCTTTATCAAATGTTTTTGAATAGCTGGCAAAACCGTAGTTAATATCCGAATAATAATCGACATAGCTTAAAGCCAGCTTGCTGTCCATTTCTTCCGTGATAAGGGAAGGATTGGCGATACTTAATGTAATATCCCCATCTTTTATCGGGGCAAAATCACTCCCCATGGCTGCTATCCGTGCCGAATTGCTTAATGTAAGAAACTCGTAAGTACTATTACCACCGGTTTGTGCTTGCAAAACAGTGCTTATAAATATCAGGCCAATAATAACTATGCTCTTCTTCACAGGCTTCAAATTTTTGAAGGGTAAAAGTATAAATACCGCATCTTTTGACAAAACAAACGAAAGAAAAGAATTTTTATTTCGTATTAAAATAATGGCCTTCATTTTATAAGAATCTCCCAAAACTTTTATTCCCCGGAATGTTGCGTGGTAAGCTTTTTTTGCTTTTTCCGGAAAGGAATCCTGCCAGCCGCTACCAAGCCGTTAAAAAGGAGACTTAGCAACACCCCGCCAATCAGGCCGCTAATAAGTCCTTCTCTGGTTAGAGGCATCCCCGGTGTGTATGATTTTAGGGTTCCCCGTGCAATATCAAAGTCAATATGTATGACCAAATAACCAATCTGCCGTAAAAAAGAAGCGTTTTCCATAATCTCGACACCTTCTTTCAGCTCTTCCAGTCGCCCGGCAGTTCGCTCCAATTCCTTCCCGGTTTCTTCCATGGCTTCTACGTTACTCTTTTCAAATGCATCCAGCAGTTTTTGCATATCCCCCTCAAAATGCCTTTCGGCTATTTCCCGGTATCTTTCCATATGCTGTTTTTCAGAATCGTAAAAACCACCCAGCCGTTGGGTGTATTGGTCCATAAAATTGGGTAATTGCAGGAAAAGCAGCACACCGGCAGCAAAAACCAGGCGATCAATAAACCGATAAAATATCTTCATAAAAGGCCTTTTTCTACAAAGTAAATATTTGATACCTTATGAACATGGCAATACCCGAAAGGTTTTTAAAGTAAAAAGAATATTCAGCAACTTCTCCCTCTTCATAAGAGAAAGTTGCTGAATATTAATAAATTAGGTTCTTGAACATTTTTTCGCGAAACACTGCCGCGTTATGCTTCCTGCGTTAGAGACAGCTCAGCAATATTACAACTGTTTACCGGACGGCCATTGTCCTAGAGACCTGATATTTCCCATTAGTAACTACCACCATGTAAACGCCGGAATTGAGGCTTGAAGTACTGACACGTATTTGTTGTTTACCGGCGGGAAACTCTTTTTGACTGATTTCCCTGACGACCCGTCCGGTTACATCCTTAATGCTTACGTGAATGTCACTACTCTTTGTCAGATTCAACCGGAGATTGGTATATCCCTTCCCGGTCGGGTTTGGGTATATTAAAAAATCCTTTACGGGGTTTGGGTCGTTTTCAACATTTGTCGTACTTACTCTTTTGTAGATCACGCCATTTTCTGTTACGGCATAGCCGGTAGATTCATATATTTTGGCATCGTTGAAAACGCCGGGCTCTCGCGAGAAATTCCCGGTAACCTCATGCCAGGTAGCACCACCATTGTTGGTTTCGGCCATATAGCCTTCCCATCCGGCAACAACCCCAAGGTTATCGTTGGCAAAATCAATAGCATAGATCGGTTGTGGTAACTCCATGGCTTCCCATTGAGAGCTTCCCCAGGCGACCTCGGTGGTAATAAATCCTCCGCCCGACCAGGTGCTACCAGCCAGAAATCCATCATCGGCATTAAAAAAATAAGCATCAAAGCCGGTACCTTCATTAGCCGTACCATCAATCACCGGATAGACAGGCAACCCACTAAATGATTCCCCACCATTTTGCGTAAACTGCAATAAAGGCTGAAAAATAGAATTACGCCCGATGACTAAGCCGAAGTCGCTGTTGGCCATAAAGGCCCCATTAAAATCATTCATATATCCGCCATCGATATATTCCCAGCTAGCCCCGGCATCTTCTGTCCACATAACCAAGTTACCCGAACCTCCTATTAATCCTTTGCCGCTGGCCGTATCAATATCTATATCATATAAATTGGCCGACTCACCCGGATGGTCAACAGAAGACCACGTGTCGCCGCCATCGGTTGTGCGTATAAGCGTTCCACTGTTACCGGAAATTATAATTGTGTCTTCCGCATAATATTTTACACCCTCAAGATCAACATCATACCCAGTGTCAAGAGACTCCCATGTTTCTCCTGCATTACTGGTAGCGATGGCTGTGCCACTGTTTCCTACTGCTACTCCATGCTCTGCATCAATAAAGTCGACGCAATTCAGAGCAGCTCCATCCGTCGTACTATGAATTTCCATCCATGTATTTTGAGCATTGACTGCTACTCCCACAATCAAAGCTGTTAATAAAATAGTAAATGTTTTCATAAATGTATTAGTTTTAGATTGATTGAAATACAAAGATAAAATATCCATACCCTGGTTTTCAATCCGTATTAATGGGTATAATTGCAGATTGAGTATCCGTGCTGGTACGGATATTTTCTTTTCATGTATAAAAATACCAAGTTTAATAATCTAGTCCTTAATAATTTATAGTAACCGACGTAAACCCTTGGGATTTATAAGCATTCTATCGGTTACTTCATTTTCTATCTTTGCTTTGAAGAATATAAACGAATGATTATGAAAAGATTATTTGCTTTATTGATACTTTGTTTACCAGTGATATGGGGGCATAGCCAGGAAATTACCAACGATTCGATTACAAAACTAATTGAAAGGTGCTGGAATATTACTTATTCACATCCCGATTCAGCCAGAGCTATAGCTTATCGTACCTTAAAACTATCCCGGCAAAGGGATTATCAGAAAGGCTTATTCCAATCTCACAATCATTTGGGCATCATCTACGACATCAAATCTAACTTTGATAGCTCTACAACCCATTATAGCAAGGCCATAGAAATAAGTAAGCAAACCCATGACTCTTCCCACCTGGCTTCCGCCCTATCAAATATGGGGCTAACCTATTGGCATATCGGCAAATACCACCTGGCTTTGGAATACTTCTATGATGCCCAGGCGATTTTCGAAACTCATTCGCCCGAAAGCAGCGGCATGATCTCGGTGTACAATAACATCGGTATGATCTATACTGAGTTGGATGATTTTGAAAATGCTCTACTTATTTTTAACAAAGCTCTTGAAATTAATAAAAATCTTAATGATACCCTTACCAGGGCCGCCATCTACAGCAACATGGGTGATGTATTCCAGAAAAAAGACAAAGTGGACAAAGCGTTTAATTATTATAACCGCTCGATCAAATTGAAAAAATCAAAAGACGATAGCTATGGCCTGAGTCAGACTTACGTAGAACTAACCAAGTTGCTCATTGATCAGGATAGCCTGGAGGCTGCCAACGATGCTCTGAAAAAATGTTTCGAATACAGCGATAAAGCCGGCAACAAAAGCCAGATTGCAGAAGCCTATCTCCTTATGGTGAATCTACATAAGAAAAAAGGGGAAATCAAACGTCCGCTGCGCTATTCAAGAATGGCCCTGGATAAGGCTCAAAAAATAAAAAGTCGCAAGCTGGAATACCGCAGTTACAAAAAAATGGCCCAATTATATGCCAAACAACAAAACTATGAAAAAGCTTACGAGGCATATTCCAACTATAGCCAACTAAAAGACAGCCTTGTAAATCGTCATCAGCTCAGTTATATTTATGACTTGCGCCTGAGTCATGAAGTGGACCAAAAGACCCATGAAATAGCTCTTTTGGATGAACTCAGGGAAAATCAGGCGCTATTGATCGAAAAACAAGAGCTAAAGCTTCAAAATCGAACGTTTCAGCTCATTATCATCATTGGTTTGTTGGTCATACTTTCTTTTGGTTTTTACCTGTGGCATATGCGTTCGAAATATAAACAAAAACAAAAACTGGATGCAGCCCTTATCAGTAAAAAAGAGGAATTGGCTAGCCGGACACTTCAGGCCGAAATCAATGAGCGCAAACGTATTAGTCGCGACATCCATGACAGCCTGGGGCAGTATTTGGGCTTATGTAAGCTTCAAGTCTCCCAGCTAAAAGACGGTTCCACATACGGTCAAAACAAACAACAGCAATCGGTCGATAAATCCATTGATATGATAGATCAATCTATCACCGAACTGCGGAACATTATTCATAACCTTTCTCCGGCAGTGCTTCATGAGAAAGGCCTGTCGGAAGCTGTGCGGGAACTCACAGAGCGTATAGAGCAGAATCACGACCTGCACATTAACCTGGAAAGAATGGGCATGACTACCAACCTGGATTACCTGACCGAAAACACCCTCTATAGGGTTGTTCAGGAAATCCTCAATAACATCCTCAAGCATTCAGGAGCCGACATGGTGGATATGCAAATGATCAGGAATGAAGATGATTTAACCATAATGATTGAAGATAACGGAAGCGGTTTTAACCCCGAATCCGTTACAACAAGCAGGGGGCTGAATAATATTTACACGAGAGTTGAAAACATGGACGGAAAAGTGTATATTGATTCCAAAATTCAACGGGGAACAATAATTACAGTTATAGTACCCCTGAAAAAACAAAAAGCATGAGTGAAGGGAAGCATGAACCAATTAAAGTTATAATTGTCGACGATCATCGTATCGTGATCGACGGGCTGAAATCCATTCTGGAAGAAGATGATAACCTATCTATTTCCGGTGAGGCGGAAAGTGGCGAAGAGGCACTACGTGTGCTTCGTAAAAAACAGCCCGATGTAATGCTTGTCGATTTACATATGCCTGGTATGTCGGGTATAGAACTCACTCGTAAGATTAATGAAAAATACTCCGGTATTAATATTCTTATGCTTACTATGAATGATGAAGGTACTCTTATCAATCAATCGATTGAGGCGGGAGCATCGGGTTACATTCTCAAAAACAGCAACACGGATGAACTGATTGATGCTATACATACGGTGGCAAAGGGTAAGAAATATCTCAGTTCTAAGGCCCAGGAAGTTGTGATGAACAGCATTTTCAAACATCAGGACGCTATCAGAGAAGTCGAGCCCGCCGCTGCCAGCCTGACTCAAAGGGAATCGGAAATATTGTCGCTTATAGCTAAAGAGTACTCCAATGAACAAATCGCCGAAGAACTCTTTATTAGTGAACGAACAGTCGAAACACACCGTAAAAATATCTTTACCAAAACAAAGACCAAAACAGTGGTAGGCCTTATTAAGTATGCTTTTCAACATGGATTGATTTAATTAACACAAATCCGGTGGAGGTTTAGGTTTTCGGGGGATTTTTTTTGTCCGGTCGTCACACATCAGGCGGCTTGCGGTATTGTTTCTTTTCAGAGATTTCTTTCTTTTTTTTCAGCCGTCTTTCTTTGGAAGCCTTAGTAGGTTTGGTCTTTTTCCGCTTCTTACGGGGTTTCAGTGCCCATTCCAGCAAGGAATAGAATCTTTCTACGGCCAGCTTTTTGTTTTGATGCTGCGAGCGGGCTTCCCGGCTTTCGATTAGGATCTCCCCACTTTTGGTCAGCTTGTGGGCCAGGTATTTTTTGATACGTTGTTTTTCATCCTCAGAGAGAA
>JAIPBX010000131.1 GCA_021738485.1 Bacteroidales bacterium
TCTCTATGAAGCTATGAGAGCCTCTATCTCCGTCCCTTCAATCTTTACCCCCTATATGAAAGACGGAATGGAAATCGTGGATGGCGGAGTTATTAATCCTTTTCCGGTCGATGTCATCGATCGCGATACTAATGATACTCTAGTAGCCGTAAATTTAAACTACCCCGGCAAATACGAGCGTCCCGAAAATTTCAAAGACCAAATGCAGGAATATAACGGCTACGGAAAAATCAAGGAATTCATCAATGAAAAATGGTCCTCCTTTTTTAATACCCACACCGATAAAAAAAATAAAAGGCTGGGTTTCTTCGACCTCATCACTCAAAGTATGTGGGTTCTGCAGGAAAAAGTTACAGAAATGTACATTCAGCAGTATCAACCCGATGTTGTGGTAAATATTTCCCGTTATGCCAGCGACACTCTTGGTTTTCACAGGTCGAAAGAGTTGATAGAATACGGGAGGCAGGAGGCCGGCAAAGCATTTGACAAAGCAAAGGAAAATCCGCTGCCAAAAGCCTGAAATACTATTTTTTGCCTTTTATTAAGCTATAAAGAAACTCACGGGCTCTGTAGAGCTGTGCTTTCACCGTGCCAATGGGCAAATCCATTTGGTAAGCTATCTCTTCATAGGAGTATTCCTGAAAATACCTAAGCTGAACCAAAGTGCGGTAATGTGGCTTAAGCTTATCCACGACTTTCTGGATATTTTTAACATTCTCTTGTTTCAGAAGGAATTCTTCGGGGGAAAGATTAGTGGAAGCGGTATCCGCTATGTTGGAGGAGCCGGCCTCCTCTTCTTCACTTTCATGCAATATATGAGCTTGCTTTCTTTTCTTTCGGATAAAATCAATACAGTTATTGGAAGCAATTCTGAAAAGCCATGTGCTAAAAGCATAACGGGGTGAATAGTGATGAAGGTTATTGAAAGCCTTGCCAAAAGCTTCCACGGTTAAGTCCTCAGCATCAGTTTTGTTATCGGTCATTTTCAACATCATATAATACAGCGCCTCGCGGTAATTCTGCATAAGACGAGCATAAGCCTGTTGATCCCTCTCATAAAGCGCTTTACGGATGAGCTCATAATCCTTCCGGGCTTTCTGTGTCAAATGTGGGTTTACTTCCATGTATTCTTGCGGCTTAAAGCGCTGATTAATGTTGTTAGAGTTTTCCAAATTACAAAAAATAACTCAAACAGCGGAGCCATCCAACCTAACTTCCCTTCATTCAGATTCCGGGCTGCTTTTTGAAATATTATTATCTGACTGCTTACGTATAAAATTAACAGGGCTCCCACACTGTATAATTTCCAATCCAAAGGTAGGATTATCAACAGAATAATCAAACTAATATAAAATAAAACTCGTGACAGGGCATCTCCGCCAAGCAATATTTTATCCCGTTTTTTGTAGTAATACCCTGCTCCGGCATGCCTTTTTTTCTGTGTAAACCAGTCTTTCAGGGAGGTTTTCGCCTCTGACAGCGTATGGCTTTCCGGTGAGTAAACAATTCGTGTATTTTGGCTATTGGCTACTTTGTTAACAAACAAATCATCATCCCCCGAACTGATTTTATAGTGAGATACAAATCCTCCGGAGCGGTAAAAAACGGATTTCAGGTAGGCCAGGTTCCTGCCTACTCCCATATAAGGCTTCCCCGCCAGCGCATGAGAAAAGTATTGCAGGGCGGTTTTAAGGGTATCAAAACGAATAAGTTTATTAAGCCATCCTTTTCTTTTACGATAAGCACCATATCCTAGCACCAGCTCTCCGCCTTCATCAAAACCTTTCATCATCTCATTGATCCAGTATGGCGAAGCAGGCTCGCAATCCGCATCGGTTAATAACAGGTGTTCATAGCTGGTAGCTTTTATCCCCAGCGATAAAGGGAATTTTTTACCGCTAAAAAAATTAAGCTTTTGTTTCAATGAAAACACTCTCAGATGCTTATACTTTTTCTGGAATTCCTCCAGCAAGCTTGCCGTATCATCCTCCGAGAAATCATTGACCACAACCACTTCAAAAACGGGATATTGCTGCTCGAGAATTTTTGGAAGATGCTTCCTGAGATTCCCATATTCATTATGGGCACTTATCACAACGGAAACCGGCGGACGCCTTCCACTACTGCCCCGCGATTTACGGTGAAAGGCAAACCGGCTTAATAGCCCCCAGAGATATCCCATCTGTATTATAAAGGTAATGCCCAAAAGGGCCATCAAAGCAATTATATAAACTGGCATGAATATATTTTTATAAATGCAAAATTATCCAAAGAATTTTAATAAACCTTATCTTTGTGGACTTTTTGGAACACAATGGAATTTAAGCTTTTACACACAGATAAAAAAACCAAAGCCAGGGCCGGTCAAATCACGACAGCACATGGTGTTATAGAAACCCCGATTTTTATGCCGGTGGGGACAGCAGGAAGCGTCAAGGCTATTCACATGAAGGATGTCCGCGATGATGCCAAAGCTCAGATTATTCTCGGCAACACCTATCACCTGTTTTTACGCCCCGGGCTGGAGATTTTAAGGGAAGCCGGAGGGCTTCATCGGTTTAACGGGTGGGACCGCCCTATACTTACCGACAGTGGCGGTTACCAGGTATACTCCCTGTCAAAACGCAGGAAGCTCAGCCGCAAGGGGGTCGTTTTTCAGTCTCATATTGACGGCTCCTACCATGAGTTTACCCCGGAAAACGTTATTGATACGCAGCGAGCCATTGGGGCCGATACAATGATGGTATTGGATGAGTGCACACCCTACCCCTGCGATTATGAATACGCTCAACAATCGCTGGAAATTACCCACCATTGGCTGGACCGCTGCATAGCACAGTATCAAAACACGGCCCCGTTGTATGGATATAGTCAATCTTTGTATCCCATTGTTCAAGGCAGCACTTACAAAGACCTCAGAATAAAATCCGCTGAATATGTGGCCTCCAAAAATGCCGGCGGCAATGCTATAGGTGGCCTGGCGGTAGGAGAACCTCACGATGTGATGTATGAAATGACCGAGCTGGTATGCGGGATTTTGCCTGAAGATAAACCGCGTTATCTAATGGGCGTGGGCACTCCGGTAAATATTCTTGAAAGCATTGCTGCCGGTATTGACCAATTTGATTGTGTGATGCCTACACGCAATGGGCGAAATGGCATGTTATTTACCCAAGAGGGAATTATAAATATCAAAAATAAAAAATGGGAAAATGATTTTTCAGTAATAGATCCGGCTGGCATATCGTTTGTTGATAAGCAATACACTAAGGCTTATTTGCGGCATCTTTTTGCTTCCCGCGAAATATTAGGGGGAATGATAGCCAGCCTTCATAACGTGCGGTTTTATTTATGGCTCGTAGAAGAGGCCAGAAGAAAAATCTTTGAAGGTACATTTGCCGAATGGAAGGAAAAAATGATACCACGGCTGAAAACCAGGCTTTAACCGGGGAGTAGCGGAATGAAATTAATCGATATATACATTATAAAAAAGTTCCTGGGGACATTTATTTATGCCATTTCTCTGCTGGCGGTCATTATTATTGTCTTCGATATTTCGGAAAAAACCGATGAATTTGTTGAAAACAATGCTCCGCTCTCTGAAATCATTTTTTCCTATTATGCCAACTTCCTACCCTATTTTATCAATCTTTTCAGCGCCCTTTTCACTTTTATTGCCGTTATCTTCTTCACCTCTAAGATGGCCTACAACACCGAGATCATAGCTATCCTGAGCAATGGGATCAGCTTCAGGAGAATGCTCAGACCGTTTCTTATATCCTCGGTCCTGATTGGTATGGCATCTTTCCTGCTCTCCAATTTTGTCATCCCCGATACCAACGAAGAGATGATGGATTTTCAATGGGAGTACCTCAAGAGTGAGCGAAAGGTGGAAAATCGGAATATTCACATGAAAATAGCCTCGAACACACACATATACGTCGAAACCTACAATGCTGACCGTGATATTGGAAGAAAATTTGCCATGGAAAAATTCAAAGAAGGAAAGCTCGTGTCAAAAATTACCTCTGATTACATCAAGTGGCAACCTGAAAAAAAATCCTGGGAAGTTCATAACTACATTATCCGTCATATTGATGGCACCAAGGAAGAGCTCAGACGGGGGCCAAAACTGGATACGGTCATTTCGCTCAGCCCTAAAGATTTTGTGGTTCATAAAGACGACCTTAAAACTATGGATTGGGGAGAATTGCGTGATTTCATTGCTAAAGAAAAAATGAAAGGCTCCAGCAATGTCCTGGTCTATGAAGTGGAAAAACATAAACGCATTGCCTTTCCCTTCGCCAACATTATTCTGACCATGATTGGGGTAGCTCTTTCAAGCCGTAAAGTACGGGGTGGTATAGGCATGCACTTAGGCATAGGCCTGTTACTAACTTTTTCATATATCCTTTTTATGCAGGTTTCTTCAGTCTTCTCCACTTACGGAGGCCTTGACCCATTTGTTGCGGTTTGGATTCCGAATATTACATATGCCATTATCAGTCTTTTCCTGATAAAAACCGCACCGAAATAATAAAATAATAAGCTTTACTATTAACCAAGGCGTAATCAAAACCCTCTAACAAATCCGGTCTTGCAATAAAATTTCCTGCTCCAGCCCTTTGCGATGCTTTTTGATCATGGAGGCAAGAGGGGCGATTTCAGGATAAGCCTGAAAATCAAGGTTACGTGTGGCGTTATATTGTTTTTCATACAGCTCACGATTACCGTAGTTTCTTATACTTTCTTCGATATCCTGAGGAACAAAAAAACGGCAGCGACTTTCCTGCAGATTGGCCCGGTACTCATTGATATAAAGCGCCAAACCCGCTGGATCGAAATCCCCGAAATGAAGATAGGAATTGGGGATTTGCTGCAACCAGCTTACAAGTCCCTTACTCATATAGCGTAGTACAAACAAGCAGGGTTGGTAATTAGTGAAGCAGGCGGAGAGGCGACGGATTTTCCGAAAAACCTCGGGATTCTCAACCCCCACAATGGTTATATGCCTTGGAATATCCAGCTTTTGCGGGGAAAAAAGAAATATTCCGGCATCATTGGGTGCCGGTAGCTTAAGCGTCTCCGAACCATAGCGCAATTCCACAGGCTCCGTGGATTCCATAAAAAAACCGCTCATCACATGGCTTCGGCGGGTTTTGGTGGAATAGGTGGCCTGCAGGGCTTCCTCGCCACTCACGAATTCCCGATCAAACAAATCCAAATAGCGCTCCAGCGAATGAACCTGGTAATTCACGGCGAGGTAATGGATTAATGCATCAGGGGAATCCACCACATACTGATAACGGCGACCCCCGACCGGGACTTTTTTGATGATCCCGTCTTCGATGAAACGTTGAAGAGCTTTTTTATCGGTAATTTCCGAAGCTTTCAGGGTCCCCCCCTGCCTCATCCGGAGCAGTACATTGGCAAAAGATTTATTGAGCTTTGGCATTCCACTTACCCTATTTTTAGTTAGTTATAATGACTTAACAGCTTAACGATACGAGTATCGTTAGTTTCGGTATCTTTCAGAAACTCATAAATATGCTTATAGTCTTCCTCGTTGTGGGAATTCGGTGAACCATTGATCAGGTTGATATTACGTGCCGTAGCGAAATTGATCAACCCTTTCACATTGGAGTCGTGCAGCACACCCACCTCATCAATCAGGCAATGCAGCTTGCTGTTGTCGGTCTTGCGTGTTTCGTTCTTTTTGAAGATATTGAGAAGATTGATGTAAATCATAGATTTCACCAGCACATCGGTCCCGTTTGAGCCTACATTGGCCAGGCGATTGACCCAGTCGGTGTCGTTTTCATTTTCGCGGATACGAAACTCCAGCTCAAAAGCATCCTCCAGGCGGATCTTTCGCTCTTTCTGCTGGTTCATGCGGTTATACAACTCTTCCAGTAGTTTGACCGCTTCCCGGTCTTGCTTCTCCTTATCCTCCCCGCTGAAAAGATTGGGTTGGCCGTAATTGTAGGGGTTGTTTTCACGGAATTCCCTGATAGCTTTTAACACCTGCACAAGCGGATTATCGCTGTCTTTTATCCGCATTTCTATCGATCGGACCACCCCGACAAAATTGGAATTCTTAAAATCCTGGT
>JAIPBX010000035.1 GCA_021738485.1 Bacteroidales bacterium
GGATATCTTTCCCTGAGCTCAATCGCTTTTTCGGGAGGGCATTTAATATTGACCTTAAGCTCTTCTTCGAGGTCCGTTAAGGCAAACATCTTATTCATCACTTTAAAAACAAGGGTGGTTTCATCGAACGGAAACGTTTCCGTAACTTTTTTGCCGGCCAGGCAATACTCTCTGAGCTCCTCGATATTCATGGTTTGTGCGGTTTATGACTATTTTTTTTCAAATGGATTTCCAAAATTAGTCATAATGTCCTTATTATTGCAATCTTGAAAAAATCGAGGAAATAAGAACCAAATCATTAATTTTGTTTTACCTTAGGGTGAAATTATTTTTTTTATTAAAAACGCATCTTTATGTCTTTAAAGGATAAAACCAACGACCTGAAAAGACGCATGCAGAGTGCATTGCAAGGGGGTGGCAATAAAGCCATTGAAAAGCAGAAAGGATCGGGGAAAATGACAGCCCGCGAACGCATCCTTGCGCTGCTGGACCAGAACTCATTCCACGAATATGACCTGTTTGTGGAACATGCGGCCAAAGATTTTGACATGGATAAAAAATATCTTCCCGGGGATGGGGTCATCACCGGAACGGGAAGTATCAGTGGCCATCCCGTGTGTATCTATGCCCAGGACTTCACCGTAGCAGGGGGTTCATTGGGTTTTATGCACGCCAAAAAGATCACCAAAATCATGGACCACGCCATGCGGCTAAGAATCCCGATTATTGGTATTAATGACTCGGGTGGCGCCCGGATTCAGGAAGGAGTCAATTCGCTGGCAGGCTACGGGGAAATTTTTTACCGTAACACCCAAAATTCCGGGGTAATCCCTCAGATCTCAGTGATACTGGGACCTTGCGCCGGTGGTGCGGTGTATTCCCCCGCCCTGACCGATTTTGTTTTTGTCGTCGACAAAATCTCCAAAATGTTTATTACGGGACCCGAAGTCATCAAGACCGTTCTCGGCGAAGAAATTTCGATGGAAAACCTCGGTGGTGGCCGGGTACATGCCGAAACAACCGGCAATGCCCATTTTTATGCCCGTACCGAGCATGAATGCTTTGACCAGATCAAGCAACTGATGAGTTTTATTCCCTGGAACAATAAGAGCAAGGCTAAACCTTTTCCAAAAAAATCGCCGAAAAGAAAATACAATGTGGATAACATCATACCTACCGACCCGAAATTACCGTATGACGTGAGGGATGTTATCCGGGGACTCGCTGATGATTCGGAATTTCTTGAAATTCAGGAGCTTTTTGCACCTAACATCGTTATCGGCTTCGGCCGTCTGAATGGCGATACGGTAGGTTTTGTCGCCAATCAACCAATGGTTCTGGCCGGTGTATTGGATGTGGATTCCTCGGATAAAGCTGCACGGTTTATACGTTATTGCAACGCCTTTAACATTCCTTTGGCCACGCTGGTAGACCTTCCCGGGTATCTGCCGGGTATTGACCAGGAGCATGCCGGAGTAATCCGCCATGGCGCCAAAATTCTGTACGCTTATTCCGAAGCCACGGTTCCCAAAATCACCGTAATATTACGAAAAGCTTACGGAGGCGGCTACATCGCCATGTGCTCACACCATCTGCGAGCAGACTTTGTTTTTGCATGGCCTACCGCCGAAATTGCGGTTATGGGGCCCGAAGGAGCCGCCAACATTATTTTCCGTAAGGAAATTAAAAATGCCGAAGACCCCGAAGCTATGCGTAAGCAAAAAGTGAAAGAATACAAAACGAAGTTTGCCAATCCGTATGTAGCGGCAGCTTACGGGTATATCGACGCAGTCATTGAGCCGGTGGAAACCCGACACTTCATGGTTCATGCTTTAAGCATTGCCAAAGACAAAGTGGAATCGAAACCGGAGAAAAAACATGGGATTCCCCCATTCTAAACCTAAAACGAATTTTAATATATGGATTACAAAAATGTACCCAAGGATGAATTCGTAGATTTTGTTGTGGAGCGTTTTAAGTATAAAACCCTTCTCAGCGAGAAATACAAAGCCCGGAGGAAATATGTGCCCACATCACCGGATAAACAACTGGCCCAGCTACCGGGCACTGTCACGGATATTATGGTAAAGGTGGGCGACAGTGTGGAATTGGGTGATATCGTCATGTCGTTCGAAGCTATGAAAATGGACAATGTAATTATGGCTTCGGCACAGGGGAAAGTAAAAGCCATTCATGTAAATGTCGGAGATAAAATTGTCAAACACCAACTCTTAATCGAATACGAGAGGCGGTAATCTTTTTACCATTTGATAAAAACCTGAAGCCATGGGTTTGCGATATTATTCGTGAAACTCATGGCTTTTTTTTGGTTTAGCCGGCATACTCTTTTGTTGCTCACCAAAAGCTAAACTACCTAGTGTTGTTCCGCAAAGAGTTTATTATTCTCCCGGATGATATTCAGCAGTTCTTCTCTCCCTTTCCAGGTGATTGCTGAACTTATCACATAAGGTGGTAATTCCTCCCACTCTTCTGATAATTCGGCGAGGTATTTTTCCAGGTTTCTATCCAGTTGGTGTGGTTTCAGCTTATCGGTTTTGGTAAATATGATGGTAAAAGGAAGCTGATTCACCGCCAGGTTCTTCATAAACCGCATATCCAGTTCCTGTGGTTTGTGGCGGGCATCCACCAGGAGAAAAATATTAATAAGGTTTTGGCGGCTAAGCATGTAGGTGCTGATCATCTTATCCCACGAGGCCCGTTCTTTTTTGGAACGTTTGGCATAACCGTATCCCGGCAAATCGGTCAGGTACCACGCATCATCTACCAGGAAAAAATTCACCAATTGTGTTTTGCCCGGAGTATTGGAGGTGCGGGCTATATTTTTCCGGTTTACCAGCATGTTGATTAACGAAGATTTCCCTACATTACTCCGGCCAATAAAAGCGTACTCGGGCAGAAAACGCTGTGGAAAATCTTGTGGTTCTTTACAGCTTTTAATAAAAGTTATCTCATTAATATCTTTTCTCATGCGTTTCTGTAATTTGAAAGATGGCGCTCCTTTTTGCTTTGGTAAATATCATCAATGGCTATAAGTATGGCCGTCTCTTCCACATTGCCAAAAGAGGGATTTAAAGATGTACCGAAAACGCGCATAGTGGAGCTAAGATTCATATAAGAATTAACTAATGGGGGAATATTCTCCCCTTGATTACGCACTACCTGAACCATTTTCCTATAATCATCATCATAAGAAGCGAAGGTGAAAAGAGAATTCAGCAGATTAATATCATGTTCTAAACCCAAGGGGTTGTAAGGGTATACCAGCTCTTCTTTATCAGGAAAGTAATAAAGCAGAAAATAAAGGATTACATCGCGGGCATAGCGGTCAAAAGAAGGATACATCGTAAATTTACCGAAAAAGTACTTGATGTCCGGATTATCGACAACCAAAGCCCCAAGGCCATCCCACAAGTTATCCAGCGAAAACAGCCCCTTGCGGCGGTCGACATTGGGCTGATACGGGGGTTGAACAAAGCTTCTGCCCAATTCAATGGTTTGGTTCAGATAATCATTGACAAAGAGATCGGAAAAATGAAAGAGCTTTGAGGTTGCACTCAAAGGGGTATTGTGCTGATCAATGGGTATTTTGTAGCCTTCTATAAAGCGGTAACCCCCAATAATCTCTTCATCATGGTTATCCCACACTATTAACTGTTTAAAAGGCACATCCGCCTTATCATAAAAATCAATATCCGCTTCTTTTCCCGTTCCGCCACCGGCTTCACGAAAGGAAATCTCCCGCAGTCTGCCTATTTCAAGCATCAAATTGGGCGAATCATGGTGAGAGACAATGTAAATCTCCCTTTCTCCATTGTTCGTTTTCCTTACGAATTTCTCATCAGTCAACTCCTTCTTCAATAGCTGCCGGTCCACGGCTTTAATAATTTCCTGCATGTATGGTCTCTTTTATTCTTCAATGTGCCTGTTTCCCAGTTGATACACCTTCTTCTTCACATATTTAGCCCATTCCTTATCTTTTTTGCTACGGTCAAACGTTGTATATGGAATAGGTTCGCCAAATTTAATGAATATCACCTGATTCTTTTGCTTAAACATCTCATCCGGCAGATAAAGCATTTCAATATTAGCCTTAATGCCCAGCCAGGTCCTCAAATTGGCAAGGTTGTAGAAGAAGTTGGAATTCCGGCCCTCAATATAGACGGGCACTACATCACGCTTATGTTTTCTGGCTTTTGTAATAAATGTTTTATGCCATTCAAGGTCTACAATTGTTCCCTTTTGCTTCCGTGAACAGAGGCCTGCAGGAAAATACAATATTGTTTTATCTCCGGCAAAAGTGTTATCAATAATCCGTGCATTTTCCACATTACTCCCATGTTTGTTAATAGGAATAAATAACTCCTTTAAATTGGAGATATTCATCAAAATATCATTGACCGGAAACAACACCTCCCGATGCTTTTGGCCAACCACCTGGATAAGAGCAATGCCGTCCAATCCGCCCAGGGGATGATTGGAAGCGAAAATAAGGCGTCCTTCTTCAGGAATATTATCCATGCCTTCGGTTTTGACTTTTGCACCGAAGTTTTCAATTATGGCATCAACAAAATCCAACCCGAAACGATGCCCTTCCTGGGCCAGAAACCTGTTAATCTCTTTTACATGAATCACCCGCTCCAAATATCGAATAAGAAAATCGGGTAATAATTTGGGGAGTTTTGGGTTTTTATTACCCATTACCTCCCGCAAATCAATATATTCCATCTTGGTAGCTACCGAATTGTTCTCCTCTTCCATATCGTAATACTCAAATTAAATGATCGCGCTATCACCTCTTTTCATCCGCGCTCTCATTTATGTTGCTATTTCTTCATTATACAAATTTAGCCGATTTTTTCCTGAAAACAAACTCTCCGGTTTCCTACCCACCTATACCCACGTTTTACCTAATCCGGGGAAAATACATACGCATTGAAAGAATTTATCAACAACAATTAACACCCTAATATTCTGGATACAAATGATCTAAACTGTTTTACAAAGGAACCCCTTAATCACGGGAACTACAAAAACAAAATCCTTTTATTGGTCTGTAATTTATTGATTTTAAATTATTTAAAAAAATGTGGGAATATTTGTAAAATTTTGCAAATTAGTGGTAAAAAATGGGATATTTTTGTAGCTTTGGAATAACAAAAAAAATAAGCAAAAGACATGGCGGATCTTTTTGGCAATGCAACCTGTAAACTGGACGACAAACATCGTCTGACTCTTCCTTCAAAGCTCATCAAGCAGCTTGAGGGGAGCGATGATTCCAGCCAGTTTATAGTTAAGCCCAATTTGAAAAAACCATGCATCGATCTTTATCCGAAAGAAAACTGGAACGAAATCATGCAACAACTTAAAAAATTGGACCGTTTTCGCCCGGATGTTCAGGAGTACCTGATTCGCTTTTTAAAGGGTCATGAGCTTGTATACCTTGACAAAGCAAACCGCCTTTTACTACCCACACGGCTCATTGATTACAGCCGGATCGACAAAGAGGTCATCGTTGCTCCTATCATTGATATGGTCCAGATTTGGGATGTACAGCTTTATGAAAAATATACCCAGTTACCGGAAAATTTTGATGAATTAACAAACAGTGCTTTAGATAAAAAAAATGAGTGAGGGCGCTAACACATATCATGAAGCCGTGATGCGCCAGGAAAGCATCGAAGCCCTGGCCCTTAACCCGGATGGTATTTACGTCGATACTACTTTCGGTGGCGGAGGGCATGCGCGAGCAATCCTCGATCAACTGGGTGAAGCCGGCACGCTGCTGGCCTTCGATCAGGACCCCGAGGCTCTCAATAACAACATTGACGACGAGCGTTTTATACTTATAAATAGCAATTTCCGGTTTATCAAAAATTTTCTCAAGCTTTACAGAGCCTGCCCCGTCGACGGAATCTTTGCCGACCTCGGCGTCTCCTCGTTCCAGTTTGACAGCCCACGCAGAGGCTTTTCCACTCGTTTTGAAGGCCCCCTGGATTTGCGGATGAATCAACATTCGGAATGGAGCGCCGCCGATATCCTTAACCGCTACTCCAGGGAAAAGCTGCGTCTGCTTTTTAAAGAGTACGGTGAGATAAAAAATGCCTCCCACCTGGCTAATGTTATTGACAGCCGGCGAAAGGAGCAGGCTATTACCACCACAACTCAATTGGCTGAGGCAGCCCGGAAATGTTCTCCCAAAAATCGCGAAAACAAATATCTCGCCCAGGTATTTCAGGCATTGCGCATTGAAGTTAACGAAGAGCTCGCCACTCTTAAACAAATGCTTACCAGCTCATTAGAGATGCTCAAGCCTGGCGGAAGGCTGGTGGTTATATCTTACCACTCACTGGAAGACCGATTGGTGAAAAATTTTTTCAGGGCCGGCAATTTTGAGGGCCACATTGAAAAAGACTTCTACGGACAGCCTTTAACTCCGTTGAAAGTCATTACAAGGAAACCCGTTACTCCTTCGGAAGAAGAAGTGAAAAATAACCCAAGGGCTCGAAGTGCGAAACTCAGAACAGCAGAAAAAAAGTAACATATGGAGGAAAAAGAACATAAAAAAGAGGGGTTGCTTAATTTTTTCTTCGCTTTTCTGACAGGCGAGATGATCCGGCAGATAAACCTTAGGAAAACAGTACCCTTGCTGATATATATAGCGGGGCTTGCTCTTGTTATTATCGGCAATACGTATTACGGCCAAAAGCAGGTGAGCAGAATTGAAATACTGCAAAAAGATATTAAACAGTTGAAGTTTAAGCATACCGTAACAAAATCAAGCCTCATGGAGCTGACAAAGCAATCCACGCTTGAAAAAAATTTGCGCGACAAAGGATTACAGATAACAAAAGAACCGCCACAAAAAATAATTATCAACCGGGGGCTATAAAATGACGGATGAGAAAAAAACCATATTGCTGCGGGCTGCCCTGATTTATATTATCACAGGGATAATTGGATTAGCCATCGTCTATGAAGTTTTTTACATCCAGTATGCTGAAAACAAACAATGGGAAGAAAAAGGCGCAAAAATCACCTATGAGTGGGAAAAAGTGGAAGCCATACGGGGAAACATTACAGCGGATGATGGAAGCTTGTTGATGACTTCGGTTCCAATGTTTGACGTTTATATGGATGTTAACTGCCCCAATATCAGTGATAATCATTTCAAGAATAATGCCTCGGCCCTGGCATCAAATTTAGCCGCTCTTTTTAAGGACAAAAGCCATTGGCGCTACCTGAGAGATTTAAAAGAAGCTCGCAGAAAAAATAACCGCTATTTCCTGTTGCAAAGAGACATCACTTACAGCCAGCTCAAAGAGATGAAATCCTTTCCAATTCTCAAGCGTGGGAGATACCGCGGAGGATTCATCGTCGAACCCAATACCGAACGCATTAAACCTTATAACGAACTCGCTTCCCGCACCATAGGCTTCATTAACAAAGAATCTCCGGACAGTAAGTATGTAGGTATCGAGGGGGCTTACAACGAATACCTCACCGGCAAGGGCGGGAAAAGGCTGATGCAGAAAGTAGCTAATGGAGAAAAAATTCCTGTCCACTACAAAAAACAAGTGGCTCCACAGAATGGCAAAGATGTTATGACAACCCTGGACGTCCATATTCAGGATGTAGCAGAAAGCAGCTTGAGAGAGCAGCTTAAAAAACACGGCGCTGACCATGGTTGTGCCGTAGTGATGGAGGTAGAAACCGGTTATATCAAGGCCATAGCCAACCTCGGAAAAACAGGCGATAACTCTTACGGGGAGATCTATAATTTCGCTGTGGGAGAAGCCAGCGAGCCCGGATCAACATTCAAGACCATGTCTTTTCTGGCCGCCCTGGAGGATGGGAAGCTCCCACCCCTGAGCGACAGCATTGAGACCGGAAACGGCGAAAAAAGATATGCCGACAGAACGATGACCGATGCCCATAGAGGGGGTTTTGGGACATTATCCGTAAAGGAAGTATTTGAAAAATCCTCCAACGTCGGGGTATCCACCATCATTACCGAAGCGTACCAGGAACCTGAGAAATTTATAGAACAACTACATGACTTCTCTTTACATCAAAAGGTGGGTATCGGTATCCGGGGAGAAGCTCAGCCATTCATTAATCACCCCGACAACAGGCAGTGGTCAGCGGTTTCACTGCCGTGGACGTCCATAGGTTACGAAGTCAAACTTACACCCCTGCAAATTCTCACTTTCTATAATGCCATTGCTAACGATGGTCGCATGATGCAACCCCGGCTGGTTAAGGAAATCCGCCAGTCGGGTAAGCCCACAAAAGTATTCCGGCCTGAAGTACTTCAAAAATCTATAGCCTCTAAGGATAATCTGGATATCATGCGTACCCTGCTGGAAAAAGTAGTTGAAAAAGGAACGGCTCAAAACCTGAAGAACACCCTGTATAAAATCGCCGGAAAAACCGGAACAGCACAGATTGCCAATCAAAACACAGGCTATAACAAAACCGATTATAAAGCTTCCTTCGTGGGATATTTCCCCGCCGTCAATCCAAAATACAGCATTATCGTAGTGATCAATAAACCTACAAAAGGCTCCTACTACGGAAACCAGGTATCCGGAACAGTATTTAAAGATATCGCGGATAAATTGTATGCCACCCATCTCGACGCCGGCACGGAAAGAGTTCTCCCTCAAGACAATACGCATCCCCCGATCCTTGTAACAGGAAAAAGAGATGACCTCCAAAAAATTTATAACGACATGGGTTACAAGGTTCGCAACAATGATATAAACTCCGACTGGGTGATCAGTATGCGCCACAAAGATACGCTGCGCTTCGATGTACGCCGTTTTAGGCCGGGGGTAGTGCCCAACGTAGTAGGAATGAGTGCTAAAGATGCTGTATATATCCTTGAAAAACTCGGACTCAACACCCGGGTTTATGGGAAAGGGCATGTTTCACGACAGTCGCTGACACCCGGAACAAAAATCCGAAAAGGAAGAAAAATTGATATATATCTTTCATCATGAAACGCTTAAGTCACATATTAGAAGGGGTCAGCATCATCGACCGGAAGGGCATATCAGAGGCCCAGGTAAGGGAGATCACCTTTGACAGCCGACAGGTCCGGAAAGAAGATGTGTTTGTTGCCATAAGAGGCACTTCGGTGGACGGCCATAAATTTATCCCCGATGTTGTGGCCGGTGGAGTTAAAGCTGTGGTATGCGAAGAATTTCCCGACGAAAATGTGGATTCGCGCCCAACCATCCTGATAAAGGTGAAAGACACACGCTATGCCCTGGCAGTTATGGCCTCCAACTATTATGACAATCCCTCGGAAAAATTAAATCTTATTGGCGTTACGGGTACCAATGGGAAAACCACTACCGTAACCCTCCTCTATCATCTCTTTATGAGCCTGGGCTATCCGTGTGGGATGCTTTCCACTATTGAAAATCGCATTAATGAAGAGACGATTCAAGCAACGCACACTACGGGTGATCCATTGCAAATAAACGCCATGTTAGCCCAAATGGTCAGCCACAAAGTCACCCACTGCTTTACGGAGGTAAGCTCTCACGCCATCGACCAACAGCGCATTGCCGGTCTATCTTTTACCGGGGGAATCTTTACGAATATCACACAGGATCACCTGGATTACCACAAAGATTTCCGTTCCTATCTCTACACCAAAAAAGCTTTCTTCGATCATCTTCCCAAAAATGCGTGGGCCCTGGTAAATGTCGATGATAAAAACGGGCGTCTTATGCTGCAAAATACCAATGCCAAGGCTTATACTTATGGGTTGAAAAAAAGGGCCGACTTCAAGGGGAAAATCAAAGAGCACCACATGCTTGGTTTAAGTATGGAAATTGACAAAACCGAAGTTTGGTTCGGAATTATCGGCACGTTCAACGCCTATAACCTCATGGCTACATACGCTGCAGCCCGTCTGCTCGATGAAAACAAAGAAGAAACATTGGCATCCATGAGCCGGCTGGAGAGTGCTGAAGGTCGTTTTGACATCACCTATTCTACCGGCGGGATAAAAGGAATTATTGACTATGCCCACACACCGGATGCCCTGGAAAATGTACTGCAAACCATCAATCACAGCAGAACACACAACGAAACGCTTATCACAGTAATCGGAGCCGGAGGTGACCGCGATAAAACCAAAAGGCCACAGATGGGCCAAATCGCTACCACGTTAAGCGATAAAGTCATCCTTACTTCAGACAATCCCAGAAATGAGGACCCTCAGAAGATTATCGACGAAATAGCAGCCGGCATCAGCGCAGAAAATGAAAAGAAAGTCATTCCCATTCTGAACAGGGAGGAAGCCATAAAGACAGCGTGTTTCATGGCGAATAAAGGCGATATCATCCTGGTAGCGGGTAAGGGGCATGAAAAATACCAGGAAGTAGAAGGAGCAAGACATCATTTTGATGATAAAGAAATATTAATCAAATACTTAAAATAAAAGACACAGGATGTTATACTATTTGTTTAACTATTTGCAGGAAGCTTTTGATGTACCCGGAGCGGGAATGTTCCAGTTTATCTCGTTCAGGGCGGCTATGGCTGTGATTTTATCCCTTATGATTTCATTGGTATTCGGCAAAAGCCTGATAGCCATACTCCGTAAGAAACAAATCGGGGAATCTATCAGGGAGCTGGGACTCGAAGGGCAACAGGAAAAAGCCGGAACGCCTTCAATGGGTGGGCTGATCATCATTGCCAGTATTATCATTCCAACCGTTTTATTTGCAAAGCTGGATAATATTTATATCATCCTCATCTTATTTTCCACATTATGGCTGGGCATTATCGGCTTTTTAGATGATTATATAAAAATTTTCCGAAAGGACAAAAAAGGACTTGCCGGTAAGTTTAAAATCGCCGGGCAGATTATTCTCGGGTTAGTGGTTGGGGCAACCATGTTCTGGCATGGAGATATTATCATCCGCGAAAAAGCCAATAACCGGGCCAATTATTCTATGGTCAATAGCTCCCATGAAGATATGTCGAGAGCGGAAAAAGCCCAAATCACATTTTCCAAAGAGACGAAATCCACTAAAACTACTATTCCTTTTGTAAAAAACAATCAACTGGATTATGCCGTACTGATAACGTGGCTGGGTGAAAGCATGAGAAAATATGCCTTCCTGGTTTTTATTCCCATTATCATCCTTATCATCACCGCGGTGTCCAACGGGGCCAACCTCACCGATGGAATCGATGGTCTGGCAACAGGTACCTCTGCTATTATCGGGGCCACCCTGGGAATATTGGCATGGGTATCGGGCAACATCATTTTCGCCGATTATCTTAACATCATGTATATCCCTCATGTTGGTGAGCTAGCGATATATATCAGTGCGTTTGTCGGTGCTTGTATCGGTTTCTTATGGTACAATTCCTACCCGGCGCAGGTATTTATGGGCGATACCGGCAGCCTCACCATCGGGGGCGTAATCGCCGTATTTGCCGTCATGATCAGAAAAGAGCTTCTCATACCTGTTCTGTGTGGCATCTTCCTGGCTGAGAGTTTATCGGTCATCCTTCAGGTCAGTTTTTTTAAATATACCCGTAAAAAAACCGGTACCGGTCGCCGAATTTTTAAAATGACGCCATTACATCACCACTATCAACTCAAAGGCTATAAGGAACCTAAAATTGTATTTCGCTTTTTGATTGTAGGAATCTTACTCGCTGTTTTTACAGTAGTTACACTAAAAATACGATAAATCATGGAAAATAAAAACATTGTCATATTAGGAGCAGCGGAAAGCGGTACAGGAGCGGCAGTATTGGCTAAAATGCGGGGTATGAATGTTTTTGTTTCCGATAATTCCACCATTTCTCCGAAGTACAAACATATTCTGAAAGAGCATGCTATAGATTTTGAAGAAAAAGGACATTCGAGAGAAAAAATTCATACCAGCGAATTAGTGATAAAAAGCCCGGGGATTCCGGACCACGCCACCATAATTCAGGAATTACGCGAAAAGTCGATACCCATAATTTCAGAGATAGAATTCGCCTCATGGTTTACCGAAGCTCTCCTGATATGCGTCACCGGAAGCAACGGAAAAACAACAACGGCAACGATGATCCACCGGATGCTGAAAAACGATGGCCGAAATGCAGCCCTGGCCGGAAATGTAGGTGAAAGTTTTGCTTTCCACGTGGCCCTTGAAGATCCCGTAGACTACTATGTATTGGAAATCTCCAGTTTTCAGTTGGACTACATGTTTTCCGTGAAAGCCGATATTGCAGTCATCACGAATATCACTCCGGACCATCTCGACCGATACGACCAGGATTTACAAGCTTATATCAACTCCAAATTCAGGATATTGAATAATATGACATCTCATGATCACCTGGTTTATTGCGCTGATGATCTCTTAGTTACAGGGGAACTTCATCGCCGTAAACCGGAAGTGACCATGCATCCCTTTTCCATTGAGCATAAACTGGAGAGGGGAGCTTATACTGATAATAACACACTCATATTCACGATCAATAAAATCATCTTAAAAATGACATTAGAAGAATTGGCTCTGCAGGGAAAACACAATACCTATAATTCGATGGCGGCAGGTATCGCCGCACGGCTGGTAGATATCCGTAAGGAGTCTATCAGGAAATGCCTTAAAGATTTCGAAAGCCTGGAACATCGGCTTGAAAACGTCGTAACGATCCATGGCATTGAATTTATTAATGATTCGAAGGCTACTAATGTAAACAGCACCTGGTATGCGCTGGAATCCATGAATAAACCTGTTATATGGATTGCCGGGGGCCAGGACAAAGGCAACGATTATGAAAAATTACATTCCCTGGTAAACGAAAGGGTTAAAACCTTAATTTGCCTGGGAAAAGATAATTCCAAAATGATAGAAGCCTTTAAAAATGTGGTAGATGAAATTTATGACACCCAATCGATGCCCGAGGCGGTTGGTTGGGCCTATCAACTGGCAGAAGACAGTGAAGTCGTCCTGCTTTCTCCGGCCTGTGCCAGTTTCGACTTATTCGAAAACTATGAAGACCGGGGTACCCAGTTTAAAACAGCAGTAAAAGGTTTGTGATATGATGGCATTAAGGAAACTGAAATGGAGTTTTGAAGGGGATAAGGCCATCTGGACCATCCTGTTTTTAATGAGTATATTATCGCTGGCAGCCGTATATAGCTCAACAGGCGATCTGGCTTTTACCAAAATGGGTGGAAATACGGAATTTTTTCTTTACAGAAGATTCATAATTCTTGCCATTGGATGGGTTGCCGCCTACATTACCCACAAAATCTCCATTAGATATATTAAAATCATAGCGGTGGCTACTCTTGTGCTTATCATACCCATGCTTATTATCAACCTGATTGTTGGTAGCCGATGGGCCGAGATACCGGTGATCAATATATCATTTCAGTTTTCCGAGGTGGCTAAAATTGCTCTGCTCGTCTATACATCCTGGCAATTAGCTTATCATAAAGACAAGCTGGATGAATACAGTACATTTCTTAAATTGATTATTCCTGTGGTTATAGTTTCCGGGCTGATTTTCCTGGGCGATTTTTCCACCGCCGCTTTAATCTTTTTCACCAACTTTGTCCTGATATTTATGGGCCGCGCCAAACTACGCCACATATTTGCCCTGACGCTTATCATGGTCATTTTCGGAACGAGCCTTTATCAACTTATCAAAACCTATCCCGAATTCGGTCGTTTTAGTACATGGAATAATCGAATAGAAAGCTTTCTTAGTGAAGACGAAAGTATTAACGATGGAAATTACCAAATCACCCAATCCAAAATAGCTATTGCCGGCGGCGGATTGCTGGGGAAATTACCGGGGAAGAGTACGCAACGGTATTTTCTCCCCGAAGCTCATAATGATTTTATCTATGCCATCATCATCGAAGAATACGGTTCCCTTATCGCCACCGGGTTAATGTTTCTCTACCTTATACTTTTATACAGGAGCATAAGGATTTTCCTCAGAAGCGAGCGGACCTTCAACAGGCTCGTTGTCCTTGGCATCGGCTTTACCATATCCTTTCAGGCGATGATCAATATGGGGGTTTCCGTAGGGCTTTTCCCGGTTACGGGACAAACGCTGCCGGCTATCAGCCAGGGAGGCACCTCCGTTTTAATCACTTTCATCGCTATTGGTATCATACAGGCTATCACTGCCGGGCAAAACAGAAACAGTGAGAACGAAACGCAGGAGGACTATGAATAAAAGCAAGCCCATAAAGCTGATCTTTAGTGCCGGTGGTACCGGAGGACATATCATCCCCGCCCTCACGGTGGCTGATGAAATCAAAAATATCAAACCAAATACCGAAATCTTATTCATCGGCGCGGAAGGCAGGATGGAGATGGAGAAAGTACCTGGTGCCGGATATAAAATTGTGGGCTTACCGATCGCAGGATGGCAGCGGCGCCTGACATATAAAAATCTAAAATTTCCTTTTCTTTTGATGAAAAGTCTTTTCAAAGCTTTTACTATTCTTAACGCAATTCGCCCCGATGGGGTGGTGGGATTCGGTGGCTATGCCAGCGGCCCTGTTTTGAAAATCGCCCAGCTTAAAAAAATTCCTACTTTCATACAGGAGCAAAACTCTTATCCCGGCATAACTAACAAATGGCTGGCAAAAAAAGCAAAACGTATCTATACCGCCTATGAAGATATGGACCAATTTTTCCCGGCCTCACGGATACAGCTTACCGGAAACCCAATAAGGAGTGAACTCCTGGACAGCGCAATAAACAAAGCACAAGCCTTTCAAGCGTTTGATTTGGACCCCGCCAAACCTGTCATTTTCTGTATGGGAGGAAGTCAGGGAGCAAGGAGCCTGAACCGGGGCTTAAAAAATAATTTTAACTATCTGATTAATAACGGATACCAGGTAATCTGGCAAACCGGGCGATACTTTTATGAAGAAGCAGTGTCATTGATAGAATCTAAAGACAGCAACCATCTGATAAAGCCCTTTATTTTTATAAATGATATTGAAAAAGCTTATAAAATAGCCACAGTAGTAGTCGCCAGAGCCGGAGCGATCTCTATTGCCGAGCTTAGTGCTGCCGGGAAGGCTTGTATCTTTGTACCGCTACCCATGGCGGCGGAAGACCATCAGCGTAAAAACGCCCTAAAACTGGTCGAAAAAAATGCGGCTGATATGATATTGGATAACCGGTTCCCGATAGAATTTCCACAAAAACTGGATTCGCTTATCAACAATCCCGAAAAAAGGGAACAACTGGAAAAAAATATTCGGACATTTGCACGAAATAATGCCACAGAAGATATTGCAGGCGATATATTAAATTTGCTTGAAGAAAAATGAATGACCTGAAACACATAAAAACTGTCTACTTCCTTGGTATAGGAGGTATTGGAATGAGCGCCCTGGCTCGCTACTTTAACAGCAGGGGAATGCACGTGGCGGGTTATGACAAAACATCGTCCAGGCTCACACAACAGCTTTCTTCCGAAGGTATAAGCATTCATTACGATGATAACCCGCAACTTATCCCCGAAAATGTTGATTTAGCCGTATACACCCCGGCCGTACCTAAAAATTTAAAAGAATATCATTACCTCCTAAACCAAAACATCCTCATTCAAAAGCGCGCGCAGGTGTTGGGTATGATTACCTCGGGACATTACACTATTGCAGTTTCAGGCACTCACGGAAAAACTTCGATCAGTGCGCTGATAGCTCATATTCTCCACCAGGCAGGAAAAAATGTGACCGCTTTCGTAGGAGGCATTATGAAGAATTATCAATCAAATTGTATCATTGCCGATGAAACACAAATCGTGGTGGTGGAAGCCGACGAGTTTGACCGCTCCTTCCTCAGGCTAAATCCGGATTTAATCATCATATCGGCCATTGACGCCGATCACCTCGACATATACGGAAATGCAGAAGAACTCAAACGTAGTTTCAGAGAATTTGCCACGCTTTTAAAAAACAACGGGAAGTTGGTGGTGGAAAAAAGATTAGAAAAGACGTTCTCGGGGGATCAACAACTATACACTTACGGAAATGATTCCCGGGCCGGATACAGCTCTGATAATGCCTACATAGCAGAAGGGTATCAATTTTTTGATCTTATCACCGACAAAGCGCACTTACGTAAAATTCGTTTTGCCTTGCCGGGAGGCTATAACCGCCAAAATGCAGCCGCCGCTTTTGCTGCTGCGATGACAATGAATGTAGAGCCTATAATCATCCGACAAGCTCTTGAAAATTTTCAAGGTGTGCAGCGTCGATTTGATATTCGCCTGCGGAGCGGTAAAATGGTTTATATTGATGATTATGCCCATCATCCCAGCGAATTGAAGGCATGCATCGATGCCGTCAAAACTCTTTTCCCCGGCAAAAAAGTAACCGGAATCTTTCAGCCCCACTTATACACTCGGACGCGGGATTTTGCCGAAGGATTCGCCCAAAGCCTTGACCAACTTGATGAGGCCATTCTCATCCCGATCTATCCGGCAAGGGAAGAACCTATTGCAGGGGTTTCATCCAAAATGATTTATGATAAAATGCATTGTGACCAAAAATTCCTTTACCAGAAAAGTGAACTGATAGACAAATTACAAAACTTCGACATCGAAGTAATACTGACACTAGGGGCCGGAGATATCGACCGTTTGGTAAAGCCGCTGGAATCAATGCTGAAAAAGCGATATACATGAAAAAAGTGCTAAAGACCATAGCAATGCTTATAATTGTAGCCGGTATTGGATACCTGGTTTTCCTTACCAGTAAAACATACCATTCAGGTAAATGTGAAGGAATGGACATTAATGTGCTGACCGGTGATACCGATTCGCTGATCACTGAAGCACAAGTAAGGCAAATGGTTGAAAGCAACTTTGACTCATTGCAAAATCGTTCGCTGCAAAATATCTCGTTATTGAAGATAGAACAAACTTTGAGGAACAGTCCGTATGTGAAAGACGTTGATGTTTATGTAACTATGAACAGAAAGCTAAAGCTAAAAATACGCTCCTTCATCCCGGTGCTTCGTATCATTTCTAATGGGCACAAGTCCTTCTACCTCGACCACAGGGGATATATCATTCCGGTCAACCCCTACCACCCCTCCCACGTATTACTTGCCAGCGGAAACCTAGAGATATCCGTCTCTGACACGGCTTTATCGCAAAATCTTCACTACAAACAATTAAATGACTTTTCTGGTATTGAAGAACTGTTTAATTTAGCTAAACAGATCAAAGAAAACCGGTTTCTCAAAGCCCAGGTGGAACAAATATATCGCAACCGGGAAAATGAATATGAATTGATACCCAAAATCGGCGATCAGGTTATTATCTTTGGATCTGCATCGCTGATAAAAAACAAATTGAAAAAACTTGAGGCATTGTATAGGCAAGCCATTCCCGCAAGAGGATGGGAAACCTATGAAGTCATCAACTTAAAGTACGAAAATCAGGTTATCTGCTCAAAATAAACAGTGTTATGGAAAATAATGACAATGAAATAATTGTAGGCCTTGACATCGGAACAACGAAGGTTGCAGCCATTGTCGGCAGGGAGGATCTAAACGGAAAAATAGAAATTCTGGGTTTCGGCAGAGCCGACTCCCTTGGAGTAAAAAGAGGGGTTGTGCATAACATAGGCTCTACGGTAGAGGCCATCGAAACCGCCGTAGCCGAAGCGGAAAAAACCTCTGAAGTGAATATCTCTTCAGTGAAAGTGGGAATTGCGGGCCAGCATATCAAAAGCCATCAACACCGCGGCAGTATTATCCGGGAAAACAGTGAGGCCGAAATCACCGCCGATGAAGTGAACCAGCTTATCAACAGCATGTACAACATCGGTATGAAACCCGGGGAAGAAATTATCTCGGTGATTCCCCAGGAGTACACTGTCGACGGGGAAGCGGGAATTACTCATCCGGTAGGGATGGTAGGCAGCTCGCTGGAAGCTAATTTCCATATTATCACTGGAATGACGCATGCCGCCAAAAATATTTACAAATGTATTACGAAAGCCGGACTGGAAGTTGACGAGCTTATCCTGGAACCCCTTGCCTCTTCTGATGCCGTGCTCAACGACGACGAGCTGGAAGCCGGTGTTGTGCTCATTGATATTGGAGGCGGCACGACCGATATTGCTATATTTCATGACAAAATCCTGCGTCATACGGCTGTTATCCCGTTCGGAGGCTCTATTGTTACGGACGATGTCAAAGAGGGGTGCTCTATTATTCGGAAACATGCCGAAGACCTCAAGTTAAAATTCGGCTCGGCCCTTGCCAATCAAAACAGCGACGATGAGGTGGTTTCCATTCCCGGGCTGAGAGGACGTAAACCGAAAGAGATCTCTCTGAAAAACCTGGCCTCGATTATACAAGCAAGGATGCAGGAAATTGTTGAGCAGGTGAGTTATGAAATAGAAGCTTCGGGGTATGAAAGCCAGCTTATCGGCGGGGTTGTGGTAACAGGTGGTGGCGCTCAGCTCAAACATATGCGCCAATTGACAGCTTATGTGACAGGAAAAGATACGCGAATAGGTTATCCTGCCGAACACCTCTCCTCGAAAGTGCCCGAAGAATTAAAACAACCCATGTATGCGACAAGCATAGGCCTGGTGATTGACGGCGTAAGGGATGCGAAAAAAAGAAAAGAAATGGAGGCTGAAATGCCGAATCAAAAAAAAGAACAACAAGAAGAACCGGAAAAAGAACGCAGAAGCACCAAGATATCGCAAAAATTTCTTTCCAACATCATTAAATTTTTTGATGAGGAAGAGAAAAAGTAATTAACGTTAGCTTGTTGAAAAATAGTTGGATATCATAATCAAACAAGTTCTTTTTCGTCATATTTTTATAAAAACCTGATAGATACTATGCCGATGCTAAAATTTAACAACACGAAAAATATAAAAAACAGTATTAAAGTTATTGGAGTTGGCGGTGGGGGCAGCAATGCCGTCGACAATATGTTCCGCGAAGGTATTAAAGATGTTGATTTCATCGTTGCAAATACCGATGCCCAAGCCTTAGAACAAAGTTCGGTACCCGTACAAATCCAGCTTGGAAAGCGCGGCAAAGGAGCCGGTAATAATCCCCAGGTAGGAAAAGAGGCAGCCCTGGAATCCCAGGAGCAAATTGAAAAGGTGCTGGATGAAGAGACCGAAATGGTCTTCATCACCTCCGGGATGGGAGGAGGAACCGGTACGGGCAGCGCACCGGTAATAGCCTCTATAGCCCGTGAGCAAGGGATACTAACGGTAGGCATCGTTACCACACCTTTCAGCTTCGAAGGCCCGCGACGGAAAAAACAAGCGGATGCCGGAATTGCCGAACTTCGGAAATATGTGGATACAATCCTCGTCATTGTAAATGATCGCCTCCGCGAATTGCACCAGGATATGAAAATGTCGGAGGCCTTCAAAAAAGCCGATAATATCTTAACAACGGCAGCTAAAGGAATAGCCGAATTAGTCACCGTGCCCGGGAATATCAACCTGGATTTTGAAGATGTAAAGAGTGTGATGCAAAACGGCGGCAAGTCAATTATGAGCTCGGCTACGGCAGACGGAGAAAACAGAGCTTTAGATTGCGCCGAAATGGTTCTCACCTCGCCATTGCTGGCCGACTCAACAATTACGGGAGCTAAAAACATCCTCTTGTACCTGGCCTCTTCCCCCGAAAAAGAAATGTCGGTCAATGAAATGCATGATATAACTGATTACATCAGGGAAAAATCCGGGGGTGAAGCCAATCTTATTTTTGGAAACAGTATCGATGATTCGCTTGAAGAATCCATACGTATTACCCTTGTTGCAACGGGGTTTGAAAGTACCAAAGAACAAACCCGCGAGCAAAAGAAAAAGGTAACACCTCTCTACAATCCGAAAAATGAACCGGAGCAAAACAAAAGCCCGGAAGAGCCTTACATTAAGAAACAGGAAGAAGAAGAAGATTATCAATACAATGAGGATATGGATGAAGACCCTGCTTCTGAGCCAGAACCCAATGACGAACCGCAAGCGTCCCGCTCCCGAAAAATACATTACCTTGTCCCGGAGGACACCCCGGAAGAGGAAGCTGCGGAACCGGAAGATAGCGGGCAAGAGGAAAAGAATGAGCAGGATAATGTTTCGGAGGACGATTATTCCGGCCATCAGCGAAACACAAACAATCAAAACAACTCAACCCGTTATAGCAACCTCTTTGATGAGGATGATCAGGTGGGCAACTTCCAGTTCAAAACGCGAAAGAGTCAACCAAAAACTGAACCGGATAGTGACACCCAAAAACACGAAAAAAAGGCACGGGACAGGATAGCTAAATTAGCCTATACAGGCAAAATGAAGCGCAGGCTCACTGAGAAAGAGCGGGAGAAAATGGAAAAAATACCCGCTTATAAGCGTAAAAACATGGACCTCGAAGATACGCAATCTTCAGAAGAGGAAAATGACCCTGAATATGTGTTGGGGAAAAACAAAAACAACGAAACGGTCATCAAAAAAAATAACGGTTACATACACAAAAATATCGACTAAATATGTCACTGGAAAAGAAAATCAATGAAGATTTAAAACAAGCTATGCGTGATAAAGACCAGCGGAAACTCTCCGCTTTGCGGTCTATAAAATCCGCTTTGCTGATAGAAAAAACAAACAAAGACCAAACCTCAGGCGAAGAGATCCCGGAAAGTGTGGAGATGCAGCTGCTGCAGAAGCAGGTAAAACAGCGGAAAGAAAGTGCAGAAACATATGAGGAGCAAGGGCGCTCAGATTTAGCTGATGAGGAAAGATACCAGGCTTCCATTATTGAGAAATATCTCCCCGACCAAATGGATGAGGAGCAACTCAAAAATGAAGTGAAAGCCATAATCGATGAACTTGGGGCCACTTCCATGCAGGACATGGGAAAAGTCATGGGAACCGCTACAAAACGATTGGCGGGGAAGGCCGATAATAAGAAAATTTCCGAAATAGTAAAGACACTGTTGTCTTGATAATCATCAAGTAAAATCGTTAAAGCACAAAAAAACCGTACGTTCAGCGTACGGTTTTTTTATTTTATATCTGGGAAATCTCTTATTCTCCGAGCATATAACGCCTGAAGTCTACCACTTTAAGATCCTTATCCACTTTCTGGAGATAATCCTTCACCGGTGTTTTAGCTTCCCTAATAAACTCCTGGTTCAACAAAGTATTTTCTTTGAGAAACTTATTGAGCTTACCTTCAGCGATTTTTTCAATAATGTTTTCAGGCTTGCCTTCCTGGCGGGCTTGATCGCGTCCGATTTCCAGCTCACGATCAATTACTTCCTGCGGCACATCATCTTTATCAATACCGGCAGGATTCATAGCTGCAATCTGCATAGCAATTTCATGTCCGGCATTATCGATTTCTTCACTCCCGTCTTTATTGAACGCTACAATTGCTCCGAGCTTATTACCATGGTGATTGTAAGCAAATACTTTCTCCGAACTCAGGGCATCGAATTTGTAAAGCACAAGCTTCTCCCCTGTTTTACCAATCATATCGGTAATATTCTCTTCCACGGTAAGGTCATTGTCCAGTTTCATTGCGTTCAAATCCTCCATAGAAGAAGGCTTATTAACAATAACGGAATCGATAATCTTGTAGGCAAAATTCACAAAATCATCATTTTTAGCTACAAAATCCGTTTCACAATTCAACATCATAATAGCACCGTACTTTTTGTCGTCGGTGGTTTTAGCTATAACAATCCCTTCATTGGCCGAGCGGTCCGCTCTTTTATTGGCCACTTTCTGTCCTTTCTTCCGTAAAATCTCCACAGCCTGGTCAAAGTCACCTTCAACTTCCTGGAGGGCCTTTTTGCAATCCATCATTCCGGCCCCCGTCATTTGTCGGAGCTTATTAACATCTTGAGCACTTATTTTTGCCATTTGTTGTCTATTTGAAAAGTTTTTATATTGCTTACTTTACTTCTTTTTCGATACGGTTTTCTTATCGTCTTCACCCTCGCCGGAAGCATCTCCCTTTTCATTTTCTTCATCGGCGCTACCGGATTTGTCTTCGGCAGGTTCTGAGGAGGCCTCGGCGGTTTTGGTGGCATCCTGGAGTCTCGTCCGCTTTTGCTTCTTCTTGGCAGATGTTTCTGCTCCTTCGTCGGTGGATGCACTCTCTTCCTGCTGCTGTTGAGCTTCCTGTTCTTTCTGCTCCTTAGCTTCCTGTTCTTTCTGCTTCTGTGCCTCTTTTTCCTTCTGCTTGGCTTCTTTTTCCTGCTTAGCTTTCTCTTCTTTCTCTGCTTTACGTTCCATCATTCCTTCTTCCACAGCTTTCGTCATCACATCCACAATCAGGGAAATGGATTTGGAAGCATCGTCGTTGGAAGGGATAGGAAAATCCACCTCGTTGGGGTCAGAATTCGTATCTACCATAGCAAAAGTAGGGATAGCCAGTTTTTTGGCTTCTTTAATGGCTATATGTTCTTTAATAATATCTACCACGAAAATGGCAGCCGGATGACGATTCAAATCGGCAATACTGCCAAACTGCGTCTCGAGCTTAGTTCTTTCCCTTTCTATCTGCAGGCGCTCTCTTTTCGACATGTTGCCGTACTTATTCGGGTCGTTCATGAGCTTGTCGAGGTTCGACATTTTTTTAACAGCCTTACGAATTGTGGCAAAATTCGTTAGCATCCCTCCGGGCCAGCGATGGGTAACGTATGGCATGCCGGTTTTCTTGACTTTTTCCTGTACTATCTCCTGGGCCTGCTTCTTGGTAGCTACAAAGAGCACCTTTTTCCCTGATTTGGAAATCTGCTTCAGGGCATCGGCGGCTTCATCCAGTTTAGCTTTCGTTTTGTAAAGGTCGATAACGTGAATCCCATTGCGCTCCATAAAAATGTAAGGCGCCATATTTGGATTCCACTTGCGTTTCAGGTGTCCGAAATGGACACCTGCATCCAGTAATTGTTCAAATGTTACTTGAGGCATAATTCATTAATTTTAAAATGTTTACATTCCTTAAAAAACAATTGTCAGGTAGTTCTCCCGCGGAGAAGTCCTAACAATTTAGATCCTAAACATTATTCTCTCTTGGCAACGGATAAGAATAATATTAACGTTTGGAGAATTGGAATTTCTTCCTTGCTTTCTTTCTACCCGGCTTTTTACGTTCAACCATACGGGCATCGCGACGCAGCAAGCCTTTTTCCTTAAGGGGCAGGCGAAATTCTTCATCGACTTTGTTCAGGGCCCTGGCAATTCCCAATCTTGTGGCTTCTGCCTGGCCGAACTTTCCCCCTCCTGCTATGCGCACCACAACGTCATATTTCCCATTGGTTTCCGTGACGTTGAAAGGAGCTACGATATCCTTCCGCGTACTTTCACGTGGGAAAAACTCATCAAAACCCCGGTCATTTATCTTAATATCTCCGGAACCGGGCTTCAGGTAGACTCGGGCTATAGCTGTCTTTCTGCGTCCTACGGCGTTAACTACTTCCATTATTATTTGATTTCGTTAATTTTTATTTGTCTTGGTTTCTGTGCTTCCTGTTTATGCTTTTCTCCTGCATAAACCTTCAAATTCTTAAATATGGAACGTCCCAATCGGCTTTTTGGAAGCATACCCCATACTGCCCTTTCGACAATACGTTCGGGAAATCTCCTCAGCACCTCCCTGGGGGTTTCCGTCCTTTTCCCTCCGGGGTATCCCGTAAAACGGACGTATTCCTTGTCGGTCCATTTTTTTCCGGTAAAACGAACCTTTTCTGCATTAATAACGATAATGTTATCGCCACAATCCACATGTGGAGTAAAATCAGGCTTATGCTTGCCTCTCAGAAGGTAAGCAATATTGGAAGCCAGGCGACCTACCGGCTGATTAGTAGCATCAACGAGTAGCCACTCCTTGTGGACAGTGTTCTCATTTGCACTTAATGTTTTGTAACTTACTGTATCCATTGCGTTAATATTTCTTTTCCTTTACACCCTATAAAAATGGGCTGCAAAGGTAGAATTATATTTTTAAATGAACAAATATACAAAGCTTTTAAAATTTGTTAATTCCTTGGAAAGACCCCCCGGAGTTGTTACACAAATGTAGACAAAAAAGTATATATTCGCTTGCTGTAAAATGCACAAGTCTATGTCGATTGAAATTGGGAATATCAGCAAATATTACGGCGAGCAGAAAGCCCTGGACGGGGTTAATCTTACGATAAATTCAGGAGAGGTGGCCGGATTGGTGGGCCCTAACGGAGCCGGAAAATCCACCCTGATGAAAATTATTACCTGCTTCATCCCCCCTTCCGAAGGGCAGGTCCATGTCAATGGGCTTAGCGTGAGTGATCAGTCCATCGATGTAAGAAAACAGATCGGCTACCTGCCTGAAAATAATCCGCTGTATGACGATATGTATGTGAGAGAATACCTAAATTTTGTAGCGGGTATCCGTAAAATTAAGGACCCCGGGAAACGTATTGAGGAAATCATTGAAACAACCGGTCTTACCCCCGAACAAAACAAAAAAATCAGCAACCTCTCCAAAGGGTATAAACAGCGCACAGGAGTAGCTCAGGCGCTACTAAGTGACCCGGATGTGCTCATACTTGATGAGCCCACAGCGGGGCTCGACCCCAATCAGTTAGTAGAAATCAGAAACCTTATCAAAAACGTCGGCAAAGAAAAAACCATCCTACTCTCCACCCATATCATGCAGGAAGTGGAAGCGGTGTGCGACCGGGTTATTATTATCAATAACGGACAAGTAGTGGCTGACGAGGCACCTGAGAATATCTCCAAAGAGCGCGAAAATGCTATCATCACGGTCGAATTTGATAAGGACATAAAAGCGGCTGAACTAAAAGCCATCAAAGGCGTCAGAAATGTAAAACAGGCCGCCCCCACTACCTGGGTTATTGAATCGGATACCGGTGTGGACATCCGTTCGGCCCTGTTTCAGTTAGCCGTAAAAAAAGAAATCACAATCCTTTCTTTAAACAAAGAAGCCGAAAAACTTGAAGAAGTCTTCCACCGGTTAACACAAAATAAAAAATAACCCTGCCGCTTCTTGTAAAATGAGCTGCTATAAGCCTCATGACAGCTTATTAGCAAAAAATTATTGCCGGGAACAAAGGCTTATAAATAAAGTTTTTTTACTTTTGATAGCTATATCGTCAATAGCAAACAATGCGGTTATATTAAAAACATAAAAAACTATGGGTTATTATTTTACATCCGAATCAGTATCAGAAGGACATCCTGATAAAATCGCCGACCAGATTTCAGATGCCATCCTTGATGAGCTCCTGCAGAGAGATCCCGAATCAAAAGTAGCCGTGGAGACGTTGGTCACCACGGGACTGGTTGTTTTGAGCGGGGAAGTCAGAACCGAAGCTTATGTGGATGTTCAGGAAGTGGCGCGACGTGTCATTAAAAGAATTGGTTACACGGACCCGCGCTATATGTTCGAGGCCAACTCCTGCGGAACAATCTCCAGCATTCATGAACAATCGCCGGATATTTTCCAGGGCGTGCAGCGCGATGAAGGGGAGCAGGGCGCCGGCGACCAGGGCATGATGTTTGGCTATGCCACCTCCGAAACCTCGGAAACCGGCGACTACATGCCTTTACCGGTAGTACTGGCCCACATGTTTATGCAGGAACTGGCCAAGCTGCGCCGCGAGGGCAAACAGATGCTCTACCTCCGTCCCGATGCCAAATCGCAGGTGACTATCGAATACGACGATAAAGACCATCCCAGTCGGGTCGACACAATCGTTATCTCCACTCAGCACGACGAATTGGAAGAAAAAAGCGACACAAAGGCGCTGGAACAAATCAAAACAGACGTGCAAAACATCCTTATTCCCAGAGTAAAGAAACGCCTGCCCGGTTCATTGAGCGGCCTGTTTAAGGATGATTACACCCTCCACGTCAATCCTACCGGCAAGTTTGTGATTGGTGGCCCGCACGGAGATACCGGACTTACAGGCCGTAAGATCATTGTCGACACCTACGGCGGAAAAGGCGCCCACGGAGGCGGGGCTTTTTCCGGAAAAGACTCCTCGAAAGTCGACCGCTCGGCAGCGTATGCCGCCCGCCACATCGCCAAAAACATGGTGGCTGCAGGCATCGCCGAAGAGGTGCTCGTACAGGTAGCGTATGCCATAGGTATTGCCGAACCGGTGGGGGTTTATGTCCACACGTACGGAAAATCCAATGTGAACCTGGATGATGGTGCCATAGCCCAAAAGGTCAAGGAATTGTTCGACCTGCGCCCCAGAGCCATTGTTGAGCGTTTCGGTCTGAAATATCCCATTTTCGAACGCACCGCCGCCCACGGCCACATGGGCAGAGACCACGAAACCGACGAAGTAACCTTGTACGACGGAAATGGCGATACCACCGGTAAAAACAAAACCGTTGACTTCTTCGCCTGGGAAAAGCTGGATTATGTGGAGGAGCTGAAGAAGGCGTTTGGGTTGTAGAAAGATCACCTTGTTAGTCATATTAAAACCTCCTACCCATTTTTTGGGTTGGAGGTTTTTATTTTAAGTCAGAATTTCTTTTTATCTTAGGTTAAAATTTGGTGAAGATGAGTACAGAGGAAATAAAAAAAAGACTGCATGAAAGTATTGAAAATATCGATGACCATGAATTATTGAAGACTGTAAACGAAATTCTTTCAAGAAAGTATGATTCATCGGAGATTCCAAAGCTTACCCTGCAACAGGAAAAAAGAATAGAAGAGTCTGAGCAGCAGATATGTAATGGCGAGTATTACACCGATAAACAAGCTGATAGAATCATTGATAAATGGTTAGAAAAATAATATGATCAAAAAACGAAGTAAGAATTTTACACATTTGGGATAGCAGAAGAAATCCCGACGATTTGAACTTTGATGAATAGAATAAATGAAAAATATGAGAATTAATATCCACTTTAAAAGATATCTTATCTTAGCTTTATTCTTCTTTATCTTTTCATGTAATCCCAGCGATGAAAAGAAAACGTACGAATACCAACCATTTTCCATCGCCACAATTGAGATAGATTGCCCCGAGAAGCCTCAGGATACTATATACGTTAAAGCCTTGGCTCTTACTAACATCCCCCCTACCGGGAGTAAGGCAAAAATGCAGGCCATTAGTGATAGCGGAACCTATCATTTAAGGCTTTATATTGACCGACCGGTCAAAAGTCAACTGAGCCTTGGTGACAATCGTTACAACGTTATTCTTTATCCGGAGGATACGTCTCACATAAGTGCAAAAATGACTGAAAGTAATCCCATTCTCCATTTTTCCGGGAAAGGAAAAAAGATTAATGAATATTACCTGGAAAAGAAAAACCATTTGGGCTTTACCGACATTAGAATACCATTAAATAAACCCGTAAATTCAACTTCTACGTATCAATTGATTAAAAAGACTACTGATTCAATTGTTAATAAAACACGCCATTTTTTTACAAATTATCTCGAATCTCACAGCCTTCCGCAATGGTTCGTCGATTATGAAAAAGCTGAAATAATATACTCAGGAGCCGGTTTTAAAACTTCCTTACCACCTGCTAATCAAGCGCTTAATTACTTTGAAGACTCCGTCCCTCCTGACTATTACGATTTTATTGAAGAATTGAAAATCGATAATAAAAAGGCTGTCTTTTCCACTCATTACATGTGGTTTTTAAATGATTATTTCATGATAGATTTACCAAAAGAAGAATATCAATCCCTTTCCGGTTTTAAGGAGCTGTTTATAAATAACATTTACAATTTGTCAGGTTTAATGGTGTAATTCCAATCCCCAAGAAATTGGTGCTTCTCAAGATTTAACTTTTGAAGTTCTTTATCACTAACTTTCAATCCCTTTTCATATTCTTTTTC
>JAIPBX010000036.1 GCA_021738485.1 Bacteroidales bacterium
GGAAAGCCCGGCTTTGAAAATGAAACCGAAGCAATAAAAAAGAAAATTGATGAAGACATTTCTTGATCTTGTCCGTCACCGTCAAAGTACCCGCAAATACAAAAACGAGCCGGTACCCCGCGAAAGTATAGAAAAATGTATAGAAGCGGCACGCCTCGCCCCTTCGGCAAGCAATTCCCAGCCGTGGAAATTTATTGTAGTGGATGAGCCCGAGCTGAAAGACAAAGTAGCCAAACATACCTATGATAAGGTGATTAAGTTTAACAAGTTCGCCGATAAAGCCCCCGCAATGGTAGTTATCACCCTCGAAACACCGAAAACCATCACAAGGATTGGAAGGGCGATTAAAAAGAAAGAGTGGCCTCTGATAGACATTGGAATTGCCGCCGAGCATTTTTGCCTGCAAGCCGATGAGCTGGGGTTGGGAACCTGTATGATAGGATGGTTTAATGAAAGAAAAGTGCAGAAACTGCTCGATATCCCTGCAAAGCGTAGCATTGCACTATTGATAAGCGTAGGCTATCCTCCTGATGATTATAAACTCAGGGAAAAGAAAAGGAAATCGCTGGAAGAAATCATTTCTTATAATTCTTATAAAAATGAGGGTTTGTTGGGTTAGCCTGGTGTTAGGAAAGGATTTATGATTAAAAAAAGTTATCCTGTATTTTGAGTTGGGTTGATGTTTTTTTATATTTACAGAAACCTAAATTCTAATACTATGAAACGATTAACACTAATCCTCGCATTTGTAGCTTTAGCTTTTACGGTCTCTCAATCTCAAAATTATGAGCTTGTCAAAACCGGAAGTACCAATACTTTTAATAATTCATCAAAGGCGACAACGTATCACTTGATCCATGTGGATTCAATGTCTGTTCAGGGTAGTGATACTGTATACTCTTTATATAATTCACCGGGAGGTGCCGGTTGTCCGCAACTGGATGGCCCTTCCTGGATGGGGGTGTCAATAACCAAAACAGCGTCAAATAATTACATCTTTCATAATTTATTTGGAGAAGAGATTTTAATACAAAATCCGGGATCCGGATCTCATGAGGACTCATGGATTTGCTGGGAGAATGAGGACAGTTATGTGGAGGCCACGATCACTGGAATTGAACAGGAATCTTTTTTAGGATTTACTGATTCCGTAAAAGTCATTACCTTCCAAAAGTACGATTCAGAAGAGAATGAGGAAATTTCTTCTGCTATCAATGGAAAAAAGATCAAAGTTAGTAAGCATCACCAGATGATTCATGCTATTCCAATGGTAATGTTTCCTGATATTCCCCGGGACCCAATGCCGGGTAGCGGTACTTACATCTATCCGGAATCGGGATTAGAATTTGTAATTAAGGGGATGACGAATCCTAATGCCGGGATTTATAATATCGAGACACAGGATATATTTGATTATGAGGCAGGAGATGAATTTCATATCGAAAAACACACCAATAGACTCGCTTCCTTCAATTCAACCGACTCGGCATGGATGCAATACAGGGTATTAAACCGCAATGACGGGGACAATTTCGTTACTTATGAAATGGAAAGGATTCGTCGGGATAAATACATCGAATATGATGATCAGGGACAGTTGCAGGATTCTAGTGTGAGTGTAATATTCGATACGATAACTATGATATACCAGGATGATGATTATCTGAATGCTTTGCCTTTCGAATCCATTCGGCATTATTGGAATGAAGATTCCACCAATGCCGAGGTTGTTCATCATCGACTTACTGAAACGGATTTTGGAAGAAACGCAAAAAAAACAGGTGCTTATTCCGACAACTGGAGCTGGGAAGCTGGTGACGATTGTATTTACTATACCTACTTTGATGGCTGCGGGGAATATAATTATCATTATTATGAAGGATTAGGCGGGCCCTATTATCACTGTTTTGGGCCATTTTATGGCACGATTCTCCTGCGCAAACTCGTTTATTTTCACCAGGGAGAAGAAGAATGGGGGGAGCCGCTGAATATTTTAGGAATGACTTCCCGGCCAACAGCAAATAATTCAAAAATGTGGAGGGTTTATCCCAATCCTGCAAAAGAGAGGATTACAATAGAAACCCCGGATAGGGAAAGGAATGGCCGGATAAGATTTATTATCAGAAATATTTCCGGCAAAAAGCTATTGAGTAAAAAGATTGTTTCTGACCAAACGACTTTCGCACCCAACCTAGCAGGCGGGATATATTTTTATTCCATTGAAACATCTAAGAATATTTTGGATTCCGGGAAAGTGATTATTCGTAAATAAAATTCTGTATATTTAATCCCTAATTATGAGGCTATCATTTTAGAACAATATTTTTGTAAACTGGACGAAAACTATTAACCAAAACTTATCAATTATGAAAAGAATTTACTTATTAGCCACATTTTTACTGGCCGGCATACTTAGCTTCGGGCAAGTACTTATCGATGAGAATTTTTCAGGAGGAAGCTTTCCACCGGAAGGATGGAGTATTGACAGTCACGCTCAAAACTGGTCTTCCAGTTCCACCACCAATGCCGGAGGTGTAAGCCCTGAGGCAAATTTCTACTGGAGCCCTGAATTTAACGGCATAAGCAGGTTTATTTCTCCTGAGGTCGATGCTTCGGATTATTCGGAACTCAAAATGACGTTTAATCATATGATCGATCACTATGGGGGAACTTTCGATATTGGTGTCGCTACACGAATAGATGGCGGAGACTGGAATTCCGTGTGGGAGGAAACCATCAATTCGAGTGTAAGCGCCGAAATGATTTCTATTACTATAAACAATAGTGATGTAGGCAATGATAATTTCCAGGTCTGCCTATATTTCGATGGTAACAGCTATAACATTAATGATTGGTATATTGATAATATCATGCTATACAATGAGCTGGACCTGGATTTGGCCATGAGCACTATAACCACTCCCAAATATGTAGAGCAAGGAGATGTTGAAATATCGGGTACCGTTTTTAATATGGGAGCAAATGAAATCACTTCTTTTGATGTAAACTGGCAGGTAAATGACGGCACGGTTCATACTTCCACAGAAACCGGCGTAAACATTGGTTCCACGGAAGAGTATGAGTTTACAGCAGAAGACCCTTGGGGAGCGACTACCGGTACATATACCCTTAGCGTTTGGGTTTCCAACGTTAATGGAGGGGAAGATGACAACCCGGATAATGATATGAGTGAAAAAACCATTAACGTAGCAACGAATTCAGTGCAGCGACGCCCTCTCTATGAAGAGTTTACAAGCTCAACATGCGGGCCTTGCGCCAGTTTTAACTCGGGAACTTTCACTCCTTTCATGGAAGAGCACGATGATGAAATATGTGTGGTAAAGTACCAAATGGACTGGCCTGGATCGGGCGACCCTTATTATACTGAAGAGGGCGGCGTAAGACAAGAATACTATGGGGTTAGCGCAGTCCCCAGTTTGTTTACGGACGGGGAATCTACCGGTACTAACACCACAGCGGTAAATAATGCTTTTGATGAGCAAATGGCTACACCGGCTTTTATGAGCATAGAAGGAAATTTCCAAATTGACGGAACAACCATCACCGCCACCGCAACCCTGGATTCCTATATAAATGCTGAAGATATGACTGTCCATATGGTTGTCATCGAAGAAATGACCACTGAAAATACCGGTGGTAACGGTGAAACGGAATTTCTCAATGTCATGATGAAAATGCTTCCTGATGCCGGAGGCACCACAGTTGACCTGGTAGCAGGAGAATCTTATTCTCTATCATATATCCAGGATCTTTCGGAAACCAATATTGAAGAGTTTGATGATTTATCGGTAGTTATTTTTGCACAAAACGATGCCACCAAACAGGTGTTCCAGTCGGCCTATGCGCAGGAAGAAGCCGCTCCGGCTCCCACTATCTCATGTAATATTGAAAATGAAGCTAACGATGTACCTGTGGATACGAATTTTGTAATCCACTTCGACCAGTCCGTTCGGGAGCTTGACGATACAGAACTCAATGATGATAACGTGGATAACCATGTTATATTCAAAGTCGGCGATGAAAATGGCGAGGATGTGCCTTTTGATGCTATCGTAAATGAGCATAGTTTTATAATAACCGTCACACCCGATAGCGACCTCGAAGAAGGGGAGACCTATTATCTTGCTGTAGAAAGTACGCTGGAGAATTACTTCGATGTGGCTATTGATCCCTTCGAAACATCTTTTACCACCAATGTGAATACAGGCGTGGATAGACAAGCCAAGCTATCGATGAATATCTATCCGAATCCTGTTAAAGATGTAGCCAATATAGCCTTTGAGCTTGATAATGAAACGGAAGTTGCAATGAAGATTTATGACGTGAAAGGCAGGTTGGTTTATTCGGAAAGCGGCCATATGCAACCCGGATCGCAAAAGATACAATGGAATGCCAATGAGGTAAATGAAGGCATTTATTTCTGTCACATTGTTGCCGGTGAACATTCCAAAACAGCAAAACTTTTTGTGAAATAATTAAGCTATCTTTAGTAAATTAGTGTCCGTCCATAAAATCATCGCTTGGATTCACCCCTCTAACTATCCACCTGAGGCGGAAGAACTAATTAAATTATTGGTTGTGTGGGGATTCCCCTTTAGGGGCTTTAGGGGTTGCGGGGAGGAATTTGACAAGATCAAGATTCTATAGACAGACACTATTTATTTCATAAAAAGAAAAAACGTATAACCGGGAAGGTGTCAATCAATCCTTCCCGGTTTTTTTTACTTTTGGAAAACCAAACCAACAATAAAACAATTATGAGAAAACACATAATTCTATTGCTCATTCCTTTATTTTTTATGACATCAGGGAAGGCAAAAATCACAGGTATGGAAAAGCAAACAATAACTGATGAAACCCGAAAAGAAGCCATTCACAAATTAAAGGACAAATTTGGCACGAAGAAGGAATTTCGAATAAAACGCGGAGTAAAGCAAGCGGCCTCACTTTGGAGAAGTACGGAAGGTACGCAGGAAGAATTTATAACGTTTTGTATGGAAAACTTTATCCCTGAAGGCGAAAAACTGGACCGGATGTTCGATAAAGTCTCCCGGAACATGGAAATACTATGGGGAAAATTCCATGAAATGGACGTCCTTCTTAAGGAACCTCTTCACCTGGCAGGTCCGCCGGTAACTGATCTGGATATGATGTTCGGAAGCTTTAATCCGGGCGCCCATCTTACCGAAGATCTTTACCGAAATAAGATCGGGATTATGACGGCGCTTAATTTTCCTTATTATACCCTGGAAGAAAAATCGAAAAAAGGCACCGGCTGGAGCCGCAAACAATGGGCTTATGCCCGCCTGGGAGATGTTTTTACTTCCCGTGTTCCGGCAGATCTGAAACAGGAGGTTTCTTCCACACTCACACAAGCCGATGCCTATATTTCGGATTACAACATCTACATGGGGCAATTGCTGAACGAAGAGGGTAAAACACCCTTCCCGGAAGATTTGAAGCTTATTGCGCATTGGGGGTTGCGGGATGAATTAAAATCGCAATACGCCAACGATAAAAATGGTCCGGAAAATCAGGAGATGATTTATAAGGTGATGTTGCGTATCATTAATCAAAACATCCCTCAAAAAGTAATTAATAGCAACAAGTATAAATGGAATCCTTACAGTAATAATCTTTATCAGGATGGGGAGAAACTAGCTTTTGAAAGGGAACTGGATACACGATATAAAACCCTGCTGAAAAATTTCAGGGTAATGAAAAAGGAGGACACTTATCATCCTCATTACGAAAATTTTATTGAAAGAAAATTTGAAGGGGATTATGAAATGGCGAAGAACAAGGTAAAAAGTATTTTTGAAACATTCGTCTCTTCGCCGGTAATACGCGATGTGGGTGCGCTTATCAGTGATCGGCTGGGTCGTGACCTGCGTCCTTATGACATTTGGTATGATGGATTCAAAGCCCGCAGCGGTGTCTCTGAAGATAAACTGGATGCTATTCTTAATGAAAAATATCCTACCGCGGAGTCCTTTAATAAAGATTTGCCTCACATCCTCCAAAACCTGGGCTTCGATAAAGAAAAGTCCCAGGAGATAGCCTCTAAAATTGTGGTTGAACCTTCCCGCGGTGCCGGCCATGCATGGGGAGCCGAAATGCGGTCGGATGCCTCCAGGTTGAGAACAAGAATTGGGGAGGATGGTATGAATTATAAAGGATACAATATTGCCATACACGAATTCGGTCATAATGTTGAGCAAACCCTCACCTTGCAGGACGTAGATTATTACATGCTCAACGGAGTTCCAAATACGGCCTTTACAGAGGCTCTGGCATTTATATTTCAGAAAAGGGATTTACAGCTAATGGGAACGGGGGGCAATAACCCCGATAGGAATCACTTGCGGGCATTGGATAAGCTTTGGTCTTGCTATGAAATTATGGGTGTTTCACTGGTTGATATGAGAGTATGGGAATGGATGTATGACCACCCGGAAGCCACACCTGCAGAGCTTAAGGAATCAGTAACACGTATTGCAAAAGATGTGTGGAACCGTTACTATGCTGATGTATTTGGCGTGAAGGATTCGCCAATTCTGGCCATTTATTCCCATATGATTGACAATCCGCTCTATTTATCAGCCTATCCTTTGGGGATGCTTATAGATTTTCAGATCGAAGAGCAACTCAATGAGAACAACTTTGCCGGAGAAGTACAGCGTATCTTTACCAAAGGGCGCCTTACTCCCGAGGTATGGATGAAAGAAGCTGTTGGAGATGATATTTCTGTTGATCCGTTAATTAAAGCCTCGGAGAAAGCGGTGGAAGAACTTTAGCTATAATGGTAAGTCAGTATTTTTAGCCAACATGTCGGCAAAAAGCAATAGGCAGTTGACAATGAATTAAACAGAAGAGAACTTCTGGTTTGCTTGTCACCTGCCTATTACCCAATGCCTGTTTATGCTCCTTAAATTCCTGCCAGCAACTCCTCTATTACTTGCGGATAATGTTCATACTCGAGGCGGTGAACTTTTTCAGCAAGTGATTCAGGGGTATCATCCGGGCTTACATCACATTTGTGCTGGTAGATGATAGCTCCTTCATCATACTTTTCATTCACATAATGAATCGTAATACCGCTTTTCTTCTCTTTGTTTTGTATAACCGCTTCATGGACTTTTTTACCATACATGCCTTTACCGCCGTACTTGGGAAGTAACGCAGGATGTACATTAATAATCTTGTCCTGATATTCCCTCACAAGGTACTCCGGTACCATCCACATAAATCCGGCCAGGGCAATGAAACTAATTTCAAATTCGCGCAGATCCCTCAGGACGCGCTGGGTTTCATAAAGGTCCTCCCTGTTAAAAACTACTGTGGGGATGGCGTAATGCCTGGCTCTTTCCAGTACCTTAGCTTCAGGATTGTTGCAGAAAACTGCCGCAATCATTACACTTTCATTGTAGAAAAAGTGTTTGATGAGGTTTTCTGCGTTCGTTCCGTTACCGGAGGCAAAAACTGCTATTCGTCTCATTTATAATGTTTTTTATGCATTTGATGAAAAAATTGTATCTTTATGTCCTATAGCTAGATGAAATATTTTATTTTAGCGCTTGATCGAATGGCAAAATTAAACAATTAATTATTAATCATTTACACGCTTAAAAAGGAAATATTTTTATTTTTTTCTTTGTTTTTAATCACATAAATTTATTTCTTTGCAGCCTGTTAATCAAAAAAAAGGAGAAAAATGTCTGATATTTCAAGTAGAGTAAAAGCCATTATCGTGGATAAGCTTGGCGTTGATGAGAACGAAGTTACTAACGAGGCCAGCTTTACAAATGACCTGGGCGCAGATTCCTTAGATACTGTTGAACTTATCATGGAATTTGAAAAGGAATTCAATATTGCAATTCCCGATGATCAAGCCGAGAAGATCGGTACTGTAGGAGATGCTGTTAAGTACATCGAAGATAATTCAAAATAAACCGGAAATACTGCATGAGTTTAAAACGAGTAGTAGTAACAGGTCTAGGAGCAGTAACTCCATTAGGTAATAACATTCCGGATACATGGGAGGCTATGCTTAATGGAGTTAGTGGTTCTGCCGAAATCACGCATTTTGATACCTCTAAGTATAAGACGAAGTTTGCTTGTGAGGTAAAAAACTTTAACGTGAAAGATTTTCTGGACCGGAAGGAAGCCCGAAAGCTGGACCCGTATGCGCAATATGGTATCATTTCGGCTGATGAAGCTATTCGTGACGCTACTCTTGATTTGGATCGTATTGATAAAGATCGGGTGGGTGTGATCTGGGCCTCCGGAATCGGGGGGTTAGATACTTTTACCGATGAAGTCGGTAAATTTGTTACCGGCGACGGCACACCGCGATTCAGCCCCTTCTTTATTCCAAAGATGATAGCCGATATTGCGGCCGGGCATATTTCTATCAAGCATGGTCTTCGGGGACCCAACTATGCCACCGTATCCGCATGTGCTTCTTCGGCACACTCATTGGCCGATGCCTTTAACCTGATTCGTTTGGGCAAAACAGATGTTTTTGTTACCGGCGGCTCAGAAGCTGCGATTACAAGTGCAGGTGTTGGAGGCTTTAATGCCATGCATGCTATTTCAACAAGAAATGATGATCCGAAAACAGCTTCGCGGCCTTTTGATAAAGACCGGGATGGGTTTGTCCTTGGAGAAGGCGGAGGTGCTGTAGTTTTTGAAGAGCTTAATCATGCCCTGGAACGCGGAGCAAAAATCTATGCGGAGGTGGTGGGTACCGGTATGACTGGCGATGCGCATCATATGACCTCTCCCCACCCTGAAGGGGAAGGAGCACGGAGATCGATGAAAATGGCTATTGATGAGGCAGGCATTAATCCTAAAGAGATTGACCATGTCAATACGCACGGTACTTCTACACCACTTGGCGATATCGCAGAAATAAAAGCCATTAAAAAGCTTTTTGGCGACGAGGCTTATAATATCAATATCAACTCAACGAAGTCGATGACAGGTCATCTGCTGGGAGCGGCAGGATCAGTGGAAGCAATTGCTACCATACTAGCCGTCAAACATGATCAGGTGCCCCCGACAATTAATCATTCAACAGATGATCCTGAGATTGATAATAAATTGAATTTTAGCTTTGGTGAAAAAGCTATAAGTCGCAAAGTGAATGTTGCATTGAGTAATACGTTTGGATTTGGTGGACATAATGCCACCCTTGTATTTAAAAAATATACGGAGTAATCTGTTGACTTTGAAAAAGATTAAACCGGTAAAATTTTATTTCTCCAATCATAAACGTCTTTATCATGCTATAAAAAATATTTTCGGGTATTACCCCGGAAATATTTTTTTGTATAAACTGGCTTTTCGCCATAAGTCGGCAGCCGAGAAACAAAATGGGATCCTGATTTCCAATGAACGTCTCGAATACCTCGGCGATGCTATCCTGAGTGCTATCGTGGCGGATTATCTGTTTAAAATTTATCCTTTTAAAGATGAAGGGTTTCTTACCGAGATGCGTTCTAAAATTGTAAGCCGAAGTCAACTCAATAAACTATCTCATAAATTAGGTCTGCAAAATCTTATACAATCGAACCTCGACTCGGTGACCCACTCCAAATCTTTTAAAGGTGACGCTTTTGAGGCTTTTATAGGGGCACTATACCTTGACAAAGGGTATAATTTTACCCGCGATATTATTATCAATCGTATTATTCAGGTGCATTACGATTTGGATAAGCTGCAGAAAGAAGAGACAAATTATAAAAGCCGCCTTATTGAATGGTGCCAGAAAGAGAAGTACGAAGTGGAATATAATGTGGTTGAAGAAGAAGGCAGCGGGCATAACAAGCAATATGTGGTAGAGCTGAGAATTGATGATCAATCCTATGGTACAGCAAAGGATTATTCTATTAAAGGAGCGGAAAAAATAATTTCCGAAAACACTTGGCATTACTTGGAGGAAAAGGGGTATATTCAGGAATAACCTTATCTTAAGTGCCCGCAGATGAAGCAAAGGAAATATGAGCGTCAGGAAGTTACAACTGGAAAGCAGCTCCCCTGAGGAAATAACCCTCTTTGGAATTTCATCAGCCGTAAAAGATTACAAGCTTATCCATTATTTTAATAAACAAATGCGGATAGATTTTGCTAAAATCCCGGATTTGCAATATTATGTTACTTCTTCTCGTAAGCTAACCGTGCCGCTTTATCATTATTTTCATGACCTTTCGGATAATAACTGGATAATCTTTTCGAACCGAAGTTCAGGAAATGAATACGTGCTCCCTCAGTATAAAAACCTGGATTTTTTTCTATTGATTGATGATTTGATGGAATCCAGAGATAAGGAACTTTTGGCGCAACAAATGCGAAAGGTAAAAGGCTTAAACTTGGCTTCAGAAGTGGATATTACCAAAGTAAAAAAGATTGATTTGTTATACGCCGACCTTGAGATGCACCTGACAGAAGTCTTCATCAAACAGAATAGAGGAAGGGAATAAAATAAAAGGACAGGAATCGTCCTAAGAGTCTTACTATAAAGAACAATTTACAAGAACAGTCTTTTCATGAAGATTTAGTCTTTTTTCTTTTTATCAGCCCTTTGCCACTTAATTCTATTTCTAAAGCCGAATTATAGCAGAGTTACCTACTGCATCGCTTTATCTCTATGTGGCGGGTTTGGTTGTTTTCTCCATACCAGATTTATTCCAAAAAATAGTATGGCAGACAAGCTAATGCCAAATATATTGGGATCAAGCTCATAGGGAAGAGGCTGGTTGAGGATCATCAGCGTTAAGGTTGTTCCGCCTCCGAAAACCATGGCTGCATACGCCGCATAAGGATTATGACGTCTGCCATAAAAAGCTCCCAGCACCGGAATAAAAAGGCCTGAAACCATAAAGGCATAAGATTTCAGCATCAGATCAAGCACGTTTTCCATACTTAACGCTAACCACAGGGCTGTTGCCCCGATAACAAGGGTTACAATTTGTGAAAGGCGCAGGATTTTTTTCTGACCCGTAAGTTTTTTAAAGCGGCCGATGATATCGGTTACGATATTTCCTGAAGAGGCCATCAGGCAACTGTCGGCCGTCGACATAATGGCCGAAAAGTATGCCGACATCATTAGCCCCATTAATCCGACAGGGAGGACTGTTCTCAACAACATGGGTAATCCCATTTCCGAGTCAAGCCCTTCAGCGGAAGCGTAACCGAGCTCCGTAAACATCCCCTGGTCAACAGCTACACGGGAGAATAAGCCAAGCAGCACACCCATAAAAGCCATAACCGGGTATTCAAACAAACCGGCCGTGTACCATGCTCGTTTGGCGGTTTTTTCATCAGGGGTGGAATAAATACGCTGGTAAAGCGTCATCCCCACAAACCAGATAGGGATAATGGTCACCAGCCAGTTCAGGAAGGTTTGCCATGATAGGTTGAAAAGGTTGAGATGACCGGTCGATACAGTGGCTCTTATTGCGTCCATGCCGCCTATTGCCGAGTAGGCTATCGGGATTCCAATAAAAATCAATCCGCCCATAAGGATAATCCACTGGATGGTATCGGTAAAAATGACGGCCTTCAGACCACCCATAACGGTATAAATTACAGCAATAATACCCATAAGGAGCAGGGCGGTATCCAGGTTCAAACCCACAAAAGTGGCTGATGCCAGTTTGGCTCCGGCCAGTATCTGGCTACTGGTAAAGCCCATGTATCCTATGGCCGAAATAATACCCGCGATTAAGGCCACATTACGACCGTAGTAATGCTCAAAAATCTGGGGAAAAGTGTAAAAATGGTATTTCTGGCTAAGTTTGCTGACTTTAGGGATCAGAATAACAGCGGTGAGCCAGGCTCCGATAAGGCCGGTGAAAAGCATCCATGAACCGGCAATACCCATGACAAAACCCAGACCCCCTAAGCCAATGGAAAAGCCTCCACCCACATCAGTGGCCACAACCGACAGTCCCACATGGAGGCTTCCCATCGTACGTCCTCCGACAAAGTAGTCGTCCGGATTCTTGTTTTTTCTTAAAAAGAAATAGCCCACGCTGAGCATGAGCACCATATAGATGAAAAATATCGCACCGTCTATCCAATGCATAACAAAAGTATTTCGTGTAGAAATCAAATATAGAAAATATTTTTAAAAAGATTCCTAATAATCTGTTAAAATCGCATTTGTGTATAATAAAAAGAGAATAATGCGCATAAAAATATTCTATGCAAAATAGTGTGTGAAAACCTTATTTGCATCTGTGTGTTTATTGAAAAATTTGGTTGGCTTTAATATTAATGCATGCCAGCGGATAAGACAATACAGGTTGACATATTCTGTTTAACGATGAAAAACTCAAACTGGCTTACTAATGAAGAAAACAATATCAAATAGTCTGGTTGCTATTCAGTTTGGAGCGATAGGAGCTATGGCCTTAACGGGTCCCTGGATAGCAACGGCATGGTATCTTGTAGTCGTGGAAGCAGCAGGCATATTGCTGGGGCTTTATGCCATTTACATCATGCGCCCCGGGAATTTTAATGTCCGGCCCCTTGTAAAGGAAAGCGGCCAGCTTGTAACCCACGGACCTTATCGCTTGATCAGGCACCCGATGTACACCGCCATACTTTTAGTTCTGTATCCTCTGCTAATAGAGCATTTCACCTATCTCCGCCTCTCAATTATGATTGTACTCACCATCAACCTGGTTGTCAAACAAATCTTCGAGGAAGGCTTGCTGAAAGCCCATTTCAGCGGTTATCCCGATTACATGAAAGCAACACACAGGATGATTCCGTGTGTGTTTTGAAGAATCAGATTGCATTTACTACAAATGTTTAGCCTTTAGTTCATGAAAATATTCTGAATCGTCTATGATTGCAATTATCTCATTTGTAGCATCAATAAATCTTTGTTCTTGTTCTTCTCCTTTTTCAGTGCCTTGAAATAAATGTAACATAGGTTTTCTAATATGTATTGGATGCCAAAAGTTTTTCTCTTTAACCTTATCATCCTCAATGTGATGATAAAAATCCCAGCCGCTCTTCAGCTCTTCTACTTTCTTTTTTAGATGCTTTACAAGACTATTATAGGTTTCGTCGTTCGGGTATATACTATGATACTTTTCCTCAAATGATATTATGATTGAGAAGTCAGGGCTTTTTTCACCTAATAGAAGTGTTGTGCAATGATCTTGCCCATCAAGTAAAAATCCAATAAATATACTTGGCTTCCAATCATCGAATAGTTCTATTCCAATGCGACCCCACTTTTCTTTTTTGTATGGTCTGAGTGCAAAATCATTTATTTGATTGATGTTTTTGTTAGTGAATAGGTTATCTATTTGATAATTAGATATTACTCTATTTATGAGTTTAACTATATTATTTTCCAGATTTTTGGAAATGTAATAATAGAGAATAGATGCATGTGATATAGGAGCAGGAGGTCCTATTCCTTCATTTAGGAGTAAATTCTGAAAACTTTCAAATAAAAACACATCCTTGCTATTACTATTTTTAATCCATTTATCAATCATATAATACAATTCTTCCCAACAAAGAGCTAAATCAGGTTTTTGATCATGCTGTATTTTAGTTGCCGTTATTAAAATTATATCATAGTTATCATAGTTTTTACTTGCATAATTGCGATAGTTTTCTAATTGGCTTTCATGCAGGTTACTCCAGACTTTATGTTCAAATATTAAAGCATTCCTATTATATTCATAAACCATATCAGGGTAATATTGATTAAAGCTTTTTTGAGTGGACCAATAACCACTATTCGAAATCTTAATATTATTTGTTAATTTATCCTTTATAAAAACATTAAGAAAATATTCAGAGAATGCCGGGTAACTGCTTAAAAGCCAAGCAAAAGCCTCAGTTAGAAAGTTTTCGATAGGATTTCTACTTTCAGTTATGGGGTACTTTCGCAATGAGTTAAATAAATCTTTTTTCATAGTTTATTTTGAATTTGATTGATAGTTTGCCTAAATTAGTTTTTATTGGCGCATTTTCCAAAAACATTTTAAAATCATGTCAACTTGAATCTGATTATTATATGTCTTATTCTCGAATAATTTCCAATATAATTTTAAAGATTTTGGGTTTCTATAACCTATCGGGCTATATAGTTTTAATAGATATTTCGATGCATGCATCATACATAGCCATAGTTTTCGACTTAGATTTGTTTTTATTATAAGTCGTTAAATTTTTGCCATAATGGGGTAAAAATGATAATCTACATTATGAGTTATTATAGATAAGTTTTATCAACTGATTGATTAAAGAGTTCTAATACTTTTCTTAATTCAGAGCCTTTTTATTTGGCCATTTCTGTTGTTATGCCATTAATCCTGGATGTTTTCTTAGGTATTTTAAATCCGTCAGGCTTTATAAGGTGTTCACTTCTTTCAATTATTTTTTTTGAATTCTCATAAAGCTTTCATGATAGTCCTAAAATTCCTGGCTGTTTAAGTAAGTCCCTGCTTTGCGAACTACCAGTATTTTCGATGTAGTTTGTTTCACAATTGATGATAAGTTCTATAAGTATTAATTTGGTTTCTCAAGATAAAGGATTTCAGACCAGCTAAAAAGCTAACTTGATATAAAATATTAATTAACAAAATGTTATGTTGTATTTTTAACAAAGAAATATTTTAGAATGTGAAAATTCTGTGTTTTCGTAGATACATAAGATTATTAAAAAGTTTCGTTCTATCGAAACATTTACCCATTAAAAGTTTCGGTAGAGTGATACTTCACTAGTAAAATCCTGTTTATCCTTTAAAAATTGACAGTCAACTAGCAATTTTTACAGAAATTCTGGTAGTTTGCTATCAATTTTCAATTTCCATACTCAAAACTCACCACTCATCTCTCCCCGCTTCTTAAAGCTTCTTATTCCTCTTCACCTCTTTATTCTCACTGTGGCGAGATTCCAAAACATCCGTGACATCCTGTAACGAAAAACCTTTGTAGGTCAGCAACACTTGCAGGTGATACATCAAATCGGCGGCTTCATTCAGGAATAACTCGTCGTTGTTGTCTTTCGACTCGATGACCAGCTCGGTGGCTTCTTCGCCCACTTTCTGGGCAATTTTATTGATGCCTTTCTTAAATAGTTTAGTAGTGTACGACCCCTCCGGCATCTCCGCTTTTCTCCTTTCAATGGTTTTTTTAAGATTCAGAAGGAAAGAGATACCCCTCTTCTTTTCTTCCTGAAAACAACTATAGCGATCGAGGTGACAGGTGTTTCCTTCCGGATGCGCTTTGATGAGCAGCCCATCACTGTCGCAATCGGGCTTTATCTCTTCAACGTAAAGGTAATTCCCGCTGGCTTCCCCTTTTGTCCACAGCCGTTGTTTCGAACGGCTGTAAAATGTTGTCTTGCCCGTCTCCCGGGTTTCCTCTAAAGCTTCTTCATCCATATATCCCAGCATCAGAACTTTCAGCGTTTTCGCATCCTGAATGATTGCCGGAACCAGGCCATTTTGTTTTTTAAAATCTATATCCATATCTTTTGATTTAAGATTACGCGGATTAAATCCGCGTATTTCACTAATTCACCTCACCCCATAATTCCCCTTCTCCTTGGGGAGAAGGGGTCAGGGGTTGAGGGGTTTCTTTCTATCGCGCTCGATTTCATCGAGTGCGGGTACTTCTTAGCGTTTGTAACGCTGCTCCGTCTCGTCACAGACGAGAAGATTGTTTGGCACGCGTCACAGCCTAAAATCCGCAGGTCATTTTTGAAAATGCCACGAATTCACGAATTTAAGACGAATTGTTTTTACCTGAATAGATAAAAATAAACACTAGTTAACGCCTTAATTATTCGTGTTTGCCCTTGCAAGTCAGGTGGACATTCGCGGCTAAACTTGTTGATTTTAGGTATACCCTCGCCAGCTACTCTTTTAATCTGGCAGTCAAAATTTTTTGCCAACTGCCAACTGCCTTTTGCCAACTGTTTCCCACATTTCACTTAAACACATACGCACCTAAACACTTAAACACATCTTCACACCCTCACCGGCAAACCCTCTCCTGCCAGGTACTTTTTCAGCGAAGGTATCGGAATCTCACCGTAGTGAAAAACACTGGCTGCAAGCGCTGCCTCCGCTTCCGTTTTTTCAAAAACTTCCTTAAAATGAATCTTTTGCCCTGCTCCTCCGGAGGCAATCACCGGAATGGAGACTTCTGCTGCCATTCGCTTTAGCGCTTCCACGGCATAACCGTTTTTTGTCCCGTCGTGATTCATTGACGTGAAGAGGATTTCGCCCGCCCCGCGCTCTTCCGCTTCCCTGACCCAGGAAAACAGCTCCCTACCGGTCGGTTTGCGTCCTCCATTGACGTAAACTTCCCATTCGCCATTTTCGAAACGGGCATCCACGGCTACCACCACAAACTGACTGCCGTACTTTCCGGCCAGTTTGGTAATGATTTCCGGCTGCGTGACCGCCGCTGAATTTATGGAAAGCTTGTCGGCGCCGTTTTCCAGAAGCACTTCGGCATCGGAAAGCTCGCTAACTCCACCGCCGACCGTAAACGGAATGTTCAGGTTTTTGGCTATCCTTCTGACCAGTTGCGGAAGAGTTTTGCGTTTTTCGTGAGTGGCTGTAATGTCCAGGTAAACCAACTCGTCAGCTCCCTGTTCCGAATAAAGCTGTCCCATTTCCACCGGATCGCCCACATCGGTGATGTTCTCAAAGTTAATACCCTTCACGGTTCGTCCGTTTCGGATATCCAGGCAGGGAATGATTCTTTTCGCTAACATGGTTATCCGTTCAGGTATTTTTTGATGTCTTTAAAGGTGATTTTTCCCTCGTAAAAGGCTTTCCCGATGATCACCGCATCGACGCCAACGTGTTCCAATGGCTTTACCTCGTCCAGTGATTTCAGTCCACCGCTGGCAATAAGGTAAATGGCCGGATTGTTGACCTTGATTTTTTCATAAAATTTCGGGTTCATCCCGGTTAAAGTGCCGTCCTTACTGGTATCTGTAACCATCACCTGGCGCAGGCCCATCGTGGAATACCCACTGATCAGCCGGTCGGCATCCATCGTGCTTTCCATCTGCCAGCCGCTGGTGGCGACCTTCCCGTTTTTGACATCCGCCGCCAGGATAAACTTCTCCGGGCCGTATTCATTTAGCCATGTTTGAAAAATGCCGGCCTCCTGAAATGTGGCTGCAGCCGTACCGGCGTTCACATACGCTGCTCCCGTCTTTAAGGCTTTGTCCGCATCACTGATATCCCTGATTCCTCCGCCAAAATCAATATACAGGGAGGTGTTGGAAGCAAGTTCCTCCAAAACGCTGAGGTTTTGGGGTTTGCCGGATTTAGCGCCGTCCAGGTCCACCAGGTGCAATCGTTTCAGTCCTGCGTTTTCAAAACTCCGGGCATACTCCAGGGGTGAATCATCATAAATGGTTTTTTCATTGAAAAGTCCTTTTTTTAGCCGGACGACCTTGCCGTCCATAATGTCCATGGCTGGGATGAGTTCTATCATAAGTCTAAAAAGTTTTTTAAGATTCGTTCGCCGTTCTTTCCGCTTCTCTCTGGGTGGAACTGTGTAGCAGTGAAATTGTTGAATTGAATGGCCGCCGAAAACCGGTTGCCGTATTCGGTCCCGGCTATCGTATATTGGTTCAACTCCGCAAAATAGCTGTGCACAAAGTAAACAAAGCTTCCCTCTTCAACCCCTTCAAAAAGCGGAGAGCGCAGGTTGTAAACCTGGTTCCAGCCTACATGCGGGATTTTCAGATTGGTGTCAAATCGTTTGACTTTGGCAGGAAACAGGTTCAAACATTGGGTGTGATTTTCTTCACTAAATTCACACATTAACTGGAGGCCCAGACAGATGCCCAAAACCGGCTGGCGGAGGTTTTTAATTACCCGGTCCAGCCCTTTTTCTTCCAGGAATCGCATGGCTGAAGAGGCCTCGCCAACTCCCGGAAAAATAACCTTATCGGCATTTTCGATTTGCTTTGGGTCATCGGTAATGACTCCTTCACGGCATAGGCGCTCCAGGGCAAACGCCACCGATTGAATATTCCCGGCATTGTATTTAACAATCGCTGTTTTCATAGCATGCCTTTCGTTGTGGGGAGTGAAACATCCAGTAAATCCTGCCTGACTGCCGATTTTATGGCCCTGGCTACTCCTTTAAAAATCGCTTCAATTTTGTGATGCTCATTGTCGCCTTTACACACGATGTGCAGGTTGCACTTTGCGGCATGGGCAAAGGATTTGAAGAAGTGTCGAAACATTTCGGTAGGGACGTCCCCGATTTTTTCCCTTGAAAATTCGGCTTCCCAAACCAGTTCTGCCCGGCCGCCGAAATCGAGGGCTACCTCAGCCCGGCTCTCATCCATCGGCAAAACAAACCCATATCGCTGCAAGCCTTTAGCGTTGCTGATCGCATTAGCAAAAGCTTCACCAAGGGCAATGCCCGTATCCTCCATCGTGTGGTGCTCATCCACTTCCAGGTCTCCTTTAATGGAAAGCTCAAGGTCAAAACCACCGTGACGGGGCCATTGCTCCAGCATGTGATCAAAAAATTTCAGTCCGGTGTTTACGGAAGTCTGCCCTGAGCCATAAAGATAAAGTTCACCTTTGATATCCGTTTCACTGGTTTTGCGTTGTATCACCGCGCTTTTATCCACATTTTGCAAAAAATGGAATATCTCATCCCATGTGGCATTCTTCAGGACTGTTTTTTTGGAAAGCCCGGCAGGCACTTGCTGATTACTCATCAGGATGCCCCGGATGCCCATGTTTTTTGCCAGTTCGATATCCGAAACTCTGTCGCCGATGACAAAAGACTTAACCCGATCCCAGTCATTTTTATCGAGATATGTTCTGACCATGCCGGTTCCAGGTTTCCTGCCGGGAGAGGGGTTCGCCGGGGTCGATTCATCGATCAAAACCTCATCGAAAGTAATCCCTTCGTTTTTGAAAGCCCTGAGAATTTTGTCTTGTATTTTGTTGAAGGTATCCCTGGGATACCTCTCTGAGCCCAGCCCGTCCTGGTTGGAAACCATCACCAACCGGTAATCCAGCAGATGCCGTATGAAATATAGGTTCCGGAATACGCCTGGCAGGAATTCCAGTTTTTCCAGCGAGTCGATTTGCTCATCTTCAGGCTCCCGAATCAGGGTCCCATCGCGATCAACAAATAGTATTTTATCCATTGTCAAAAATTTTAAGTTCTTCAATCAGTTGTTTGTTTTGCTGAGGCGTACCCACCGTTATCCGAACCAGCTCTTTCCCTGTTAACAAGCCGCTGCGGTCTCTGATTACAATTCCTTTTTCTTTGAGGAATTGTACCAGCGAGGCGGCATCCTTCACCTCCATCAGAACAAAGTTAGCATCCGAAGGAAAGATATGCTTTACAAAGGAAAGTCGCTCCAAACGGATGCCGAGCTTATCCCGCTCTTTGACGATGATTCGGATTTGTTCGCGATAATCGCTCAGGTCGCTTAAAGCTTCCAGCGCAGCTTGCTGCGTCAGCCGGTTCACATTGTATGGGTATTTGATTTTGGATAGCGTTTGTATGATTCCGGGATTGGATATTCCCAGTCCCAGACGGATTCCTGCCATTCCCATAGCTTTGGAGAAGGTGCGGGATACCATAAAGTTGGGGTACTTATCCACTAAATCAATGACTGATCCCTCCGGGGCAAAATCCACATATGCTTCGTCAATAAAAACCAGCCCATCAAAATTTTCGGCCAGCGAGATAATCCTTTGCCGCTCCATCAGGTTTCCGGTTGGATTGTTGGGCGAACAGAGAAAGATGATTTTATCCCGCTCTGTGACCTCCTCCATCACTTTCTCCGTGTCGGGTTGAAAACCTCCGTCCAGGTCGATTTCTTTGACTTCCACATCCTGGATTTCTGCCTGAACCTTGTACATCGAATAGGTGGGGCCCAGCGTGATAATGCGGTCTTTCCCCGGCCGCGTGTAAGCACGGATCGCCAAATCGATCACCTCATCACTCCCGTTCCCGGCAAAGATTTGCGAAGGCTCTGCTTTCAACCATTTCCCTAAAGCCTGCTTCAGCTCATGCTGGTGAGGGTCCGGGTAGCGATTCATTTCATTATCAAACGGATTTTCGTTGGCATCCAGAAAAATGAGGCCTTCCTCTTTCACCAAGTCCCTCGCCGAGGTGTAAGGCTTCAGCTTGCTGATATTTTCTCTTGGTTGCATCATTTTTCATCGGTATTTTGGGTTCGAACGGATACCGCCAGCCTGTGAGCTTCAAGTTGCTCGGCAGAGGCCATCGTTTCCACATCGCGGCCAATCCGATTTAATCCCTCCTGCGTAGCCTTCTGGAAAGAAATTTTTTTCATGAATGAATCCAGGTTAACTCCGCTAAAAACTTTGGCGCTGCCATTGGTCGGTAGGACGTGGTTGGTGCCCGATGCATAATCTCCGAGACTTTCAGGAGTAAACGATCCCAGGAAAACCGAACCGGTGTTTTCGACTTTTTCAGCCAGCGATTCCGGATTTTCTGTCGCAATAATCAAGTGCTCGGGGGCATAATAGTTGATGATATCCGGTAAATCCTTTTCCTCCAAAACTATCAGGCGGCTTTTTTTCAGGGATTCTCTTGCCGTTCGCTTTCGCGGAATTTGTTCCAGCCTTTTCAGCAATTCGTCCCTGGTTTTTTCGACCTGCTTTTCACTGGTTGAAGCCAACACCACCTGGCTGTCAGGACCGTGCTCAGCCTGTGAGAGCAGGTCAGCGGCGGCAAATTCCGGATTAGTGGTTTCGTCAGCAATTACCATCACCTCCGAAGGTCCGGCAGGCATGTCAATGGCCGTCCCGTCGAGGAACACCATCTGCTTGGCCAGGGTTACGTACTGGTTGCCCGGACCAAATATCTTGCTTACTTTGGGGATACTCTCCGCGCCGTAACTCATGGCGGCTATGGCCTGGGCTCCGCCGACCTTGAAAACTTTGGTTACGCCCGCATATTTTGCTGCAAAAAGAATGGCTGGGTCAACACTACCATCTTCCTTTGGCGGAGTACACATCACGATGTCTTTACATCCGGCGATGCGGGCCGGAATGGCCATCATCAGCACCGAAGAGAATAAAGGCGCTGTCCCGCCAGGAATATAGAGTCCGACGGAATTTATCGGGACTGCCTTCTGGCGACACTCAATGCCAGGGGTGGTTTCCGTGACCACATCTTCGGGCCACTGCGCTCTATGGAATTTTTCAATGTTTTTTGAAGCGGTTTTTATAGCTTCTTTTAACTCATCCGAAACCTGTTCTTCTGCTTTCTTGAATTCCTCCCCGGTCACTTTAAAGCTGTCCACTTCAAAACCATCAAGAATCTTGGTGTAACGTAACAAAGCTTCGTCACCATTGCGTTTCACATCGTCGAGAATGATTTTTACCTGTTCCCTCAGGCTCGCCTGGTCAATCTGCGGTCGCGCCAGTAGGCCGGACCATTCATTTTTATCAGGATATTTTATTATTTGCATTGTTGGATTTTTATTTGGTGCAATTATTTTTTGATTATAAACTTTTCGCATCACCCCTAAATCCCCTAAAGGGGACTTTTTTAAGGCTAGTTTATTCTCTTCTCTTATTGGTAAATACTGAGCGATTGGATTTATACTTTGTCATAAGCAATATTCTATGAAACTTAAACACCTAAAAACATAAACACTCTTCTTTACACAATCATTTTTTCAACCGGAATCACCAGTATGCCCTGTGCGCCTTTACTCTTCAGTGCATCGATCACCTCCCAGAATTCGTCTTCCTTCAGTACCGAGTGCACGGAGCTCCAGCCTTCGTCGGCAAGGCTCATGACCGTAGGGCTTTTCATTCCGGGGATCATTTCGATAATTTCGTCAAGTCTGTTATTGGGCGCATTTAGCACCACGTACTTATTTTTTCTGGATTTTTGTGCGGCATTGATACGAAAGAGCAGCTTTTCGAGAACAGCCTGCTTCGCTTCATTCAGACCTTCTCTACCGATAATAACCGCCTCGGAGTTCATGACGGTTTCTACTTCCTTCAGTCCGTTGCTGATTAGTGTACTCCCGCTGCTGACGATATCAAAGATCCCATCGGCCAGTCCTATGGCTGGCGATATCTCCACCGAACCACTGATTTGGTGAATTTCAGCCCGGACTCCCTTTTCCGAGAAATAGTTTTCCAGAATGCGCGGATAGGAGGTGGCTACCTTTTTTCCGTCAAACCAGTCAATCCCTGAATACTCATATTCTTTCGGTACAGCCAGCGACATTCTGCATCGCGCAAAGCCCAGTTTTTCCACGATGTTTATGTTGTAATCCTTTTCGGCCACTTCGTTTTCCCCGACAATTCCTATATCAGCTACCCCATCGTAAACATATTGAGGAATATCGTCGTCACGCAGAAACAACCATTCCACCGGAAAATCCGGCGATGTAGCCACCAGCTTCCGTTTCCCGTTGTTCATGCTGATGCCGCACTCTTCGAAAAGTTTCATCGACTTTTCGCTCAGGCGGCCACTCTTTTGAATAGCAATTTTTAGTTTTTCCATAAAATTATTTAAAAAAAAAGCCCGCGGAAGTCCGCAGGCCTTTGGTGATACTTTGATTTTTTTCTCACGACATACTACAGCACTTCCATTCCGGAGGTTTCTCCAAATGGTGGTGATGATGTACGGTATGTCGCTTCTTGTTATTCATTGATTTATTTGTTTCCAAAACGAAAAAAGGCCTGCAAAAACTTGCAAGCCTTTCAATATCTATTGCACGTTTTCGCACTATTTTCCCATTCCACTGGTATGGTGGTGATGATGCATAGTGCTATGTGCGTTTTGTTGTCTCATTTGATTTTGCAAAAATGGTATTTTTTTATCAATTACCAACTCTAAACGGAATTTTTAACAGAAAGTTTGATGAAAGATGTGTTTAAGTGCTTAGGTGTTTAGGTTCAGTTTCGTATGTCTTTAGGTTCTAAAATCCACACCGTCTGTTTTTTGCTAATGTAAAATTTGGTATTAAGACGCTTAATATGTTGTTATTATGTAGCTGAAACATTATTTTTCTGCTACATAATATTTCAGTGTATGAAGTTTTTAAATGCATTAGCGTGATTAAAACCTCAAAAATAACCGGAAGCAATCACCACTAAAATATTGCGCAAATTCTGCCGATTAACCCGCAAAAATCACGTGAATTTTGTGGATTAATTCAAGTAATTGCTTACATTTGTGAGTAAAGCCATGAACATGAAGATAGAAAGAACGCTAAAAAACTCGATTATTCAACGACTCAGGGATAAGAAAAATAAAATTATTGTCTTATATGGGGCCCGGCAAACAGGAAAAACAACACTGGCAAATGACGTTGCTAAAGAGCTCAGCCTAAAAACCCTTTATATTAATGCAGACAAGCAGAAGTATATTGATATTTTGTCTAGTAAAGATGAAACCCGATTCAAGGGTTTAATTGGAGACTATCAATTATTAGTCATTGATGAGGCGCAACGCATTCCGGATGTGGGCCTGAATCTTAAAATTCTGCATGAAAGTTTTGAAGGATTGCGTATTCTGGTTACCGGGTCATCATCCATTGATATCGCATCGAAAGTATCGGAGGCACTAACCGGCAGAAAATTTGTTTTCTCGCTGTTCCCGATTGCGCTAACCGAGCTTCGGAATCATTTTACCCTTTTTGAAATTGATGAAAAGATTGATGACATATTGGTTTATGGAAGCTATCCTGAGGTTTTTACAGAAGACAGTTACCAGGAGAAGGCGGTTTTGCTGGAAGAGATCGGGAATTCGTATTTGTACAAAGATATTTTTGAACTGACCGGGATAAGAAATAAAAATAAACTGATTGATCTTCTTCGTTTACTGGCGTTTCAAATAGGCAGTGAAGTTTCAGTTCACGAACTAAGCAAAAAATTATTGATTAGCCGGGATGCAGTAAACCAGTATATTGATTTGCTGGAGCAGGCCTTTGTTATTTTCCGGCTAACCGGATTTAGCCGCAATCTCCGCAAGGAAATCTCAAAAATGGATAAATTTTACTTTTATGATAATGGAATAAGAAATATGCTTATCAATAATTTTAATGCACTACCCTATCGCAACGATGTGGGGCAGCTTTGGGAAAACTTTGTGATTGCTGAAAGAATGAAGTATTTGAGCTATATGCAGAAAATGGTCAATAAATACTTTTGGCGTGTTTATACCGGAGGTGAAGTGGATTATTTGGAAGAAGACGGTGGAGAGTTAAGAGGATATGAAATTAAGCATCAAACAGGTAAGGCCAGGCCGCCCAAAACATGGCTGGAAACCTACCCAAACAGCAAATTCCAGGTAGTCAACAGAAATAATTACCAGGAGTTTGTAATCTGAAATTGAATGCAATTCAGATGCTCTGGAAGAAAGTTTGCCAATTTTTAACGCAAATTTTGCCGATAAACCCGCAAAATTCACGTGAATTTTGTGGGTTAAGTTTTTCATGAGCTTATTTTCTTTCAAACAAAACGACTCCCACCCGGTCGATATGTTCTTTCAGGGACGTTTCTTCGATTCGGTCGTATATCACCAGGTCGATTTTGTAGGGTAAGTCAAGTTCATCCAATTCCACTGACAAACTAAGGACGTCATTGGTGTGTAGGTTTTGGCCTTTCAGGGCGATGTCGATATCAGAACCATTGGAGTAGGTGCTTTTGGCTCTTGAACCGAAAAGAATGATACTCCGAATCTTCTTGTTTTTTTTAAGGATAGCCACGATATCTTTGACATCCGATTGATCAAGCCCAATTTGTGTTTTTATCTCAGACATCCCTATTATTCTTGGTTGGTTATTTCTTTATCAAAGTTGATGTATCGCTGTTGCCACCTGATGTCCTGATTCTCTTGATTCATAAGTCAAAATTGTCAGGTAAAAATACAAAAAAGAAATCTCAAGATTGCATTACGGCTATTAAAGATTTCTCTGTTCAGTATGATCAACAAAATTTAGCTATAAGCACCTTTTTGTTCATTATAATCAACAAAGGTTTACAATGTGAATCTCTTTTGGAATTTGAAAATTGGTGTTTTGGAACTTATTTGAATTTTGAGATTTGATATTTGGAATTTTGAAGGAAGGCTTCGGCAAGATAACCTCTTTACACATAAAAAAAGCGCCGGAACCAAACTTCCCGGCGCTTCAACAGTAGTTTCTTTTGAATCTTACAACGCCGATTTAAACTGCTTCAAGAACCTTACATCGTTCTCAAAATACAGCCGCAGGTCGTTGATTTGATATTTGAGCATAGCAATACGTTCGATACCCATACCAAAGGCAAAACCACTGTATTCGCTGGAATCGATACCGCAGTTATCCAGTACGTTGGGATCAACCATGCCGCAACCCATGATCTCGAGCCAGCCGGTGTACTTACACACGTTGCAGCCTTTGCCTCCGCAAATGTTGCACGAGACATCCATCTCGGCAGAAGGTTCGGTGAAAGGGAAATAGGACGGCCGGAAACGAATTTTCGTTTGCTCCCCGAAAAACTCGCGGGCAAAGTAGTAAAGCGTTTGTTTCAGATCGACGAAGGAAACGTTCTTATCCACGTACAAGCCTTCAATCTGGTGGAAGATACAATGAGCGCGGGCTGAGATCGCTTCGTTTCTGAAAACGCGGCCTGGTGCTACAATACGAATCGGTGGCTTGTTATTTTCCATCACCCTTACCTGAACGGAGGACGTGTGGGTTCTCAACGCCAAATCCGGATTCTGCTCCACAAAAAACGTATCCTGCATGTCGCGGGCAGGGTGTTCTTCCGGGAAGTTCAGGGCGGTAAAGTTGTGCCAGTCGTTTTCAATTTCTGGTCCTTCGGAAATGGTGAATCCGATACGGGCAAAGACGTCATTGATTTCGTTGCGGACAATCGAAATCGGATGCCGTGCACCTATCTCTTCCTGATTCACCGGAAGGGTTAAATCGTGATATTCCGACTGGGTCTCTTCTGCTTCCTCGAGCGATGCCTTCATCGAATCGAATTTCTCCTGGGCTTTGTTTTTCAGATCATTAATCAGTTTACCCAGCTCTTTACGTTCCTCTTTAGGGACGTTTTTAAACTCGGCAAAGAGGTTATTGATTTCTCCTTTTTTACTTAGGTACTTCAGCCTGAATGATTCCAGCTCGTCTTTGTTTTCCGCCTTAAATTGTTCTATCTCTTCGGATAGTGCGTTGATTTTGTCTTTCATGGGTATTGGTTATTCCAATAGTTTTATTTCCATTGTCACCGGCTTCACCGGCCGGTCCTTTTTGCCTGTCTTTACTTTTGAAATACGTTCCAGGATTTGCAATCCCATCACCACCTCCCCAAAAACAGTGTATTCTCCGTCCAGGTTCGGTGTTCCTCCAATGGAGGTATACGTCTTAATTTGCTTATAATTAGTTTAATCGATCATTTCCATCTCCATAATGATATCTTTTACCGGTCTATTCCCCTGACTTGTAGTCTTAACGGCTGCGATAGAATCAATCACGTTAAGTCCTTCATATACTTCTCCAAACACCGTATAATTTCCGTCAAGATGGGGAGCCCCACCGATTTCCCGGTAAATTCTTCTTTGTTTTTCCGATAGATCGAATTTACCCTCTTCTTCTAATTTTTTATTAATTAGCGGCTCTACTTCTTCCTGGATAAATTTGTTAAAAGCTTCCCGGTCTTGGGCTTGCCTCAGGCTGTCATAGGTTTTTTTAATGTGAGAATACTCTTCTTCCTGAATTATCTGCCGGAAAATTTTGTTTTTCTTTTGCATATTCATGCGTTGCTCAATCTGATCCAGCTCTTTTTTTTCATAGGTGCGCCCATCAACAATATAAAACTGGGAACCTGATGATTTTTTTTCAGGATTTTGCCGGTCTCCCTGACGGGCAGCTGCCAGAGCTCCTTTTTTGTGGTAAAGGGAGTCCACAATTTCTGCCTCCAATTTGTAGCCCGGACCGCCTTCTCCCAGGCGGGCAGCTGAATCTGCATCTTTGGAGTTAGGGTCGCCACCCTGAATCATAAAATCTTCAATTACCCTGTGAAATTTAAGACTGTCATAAAAGCCCTTTTTAACCAATTTCACAAAGTTGTCCCGGTGTTTAGGTGTTTCGTTGTAGAGTTTCACCTTCATGTCGCCATAAGAAGTCTTAATAAGGACCTTCTTTTGTTCTTCTTTGTTGCTTTCACAAGCTAAAAGCATTAAAGCTGCCAGTGAAAGAAAGATAATTTTTTTCATAAAATGGTATTTCTGTGTCCTACAAATATTTATAGTAGCCTGAGTTTTGCAAAAATAGAATTTAATAACGGATTTTGAAAGGCTGGGTTTATAATCCATTCATAAAGGCCTTACTTTTCGTGTCTTACTTTTTATGAAACTTTTCATTGAAACACTTCCGGCACAGGGGCACATAGCTATCGGTTTCTCCCAGCATTACCTGCTGGTCCCCTTTAACTTTCCGGTGAGAAAACTGAGCCAGTGCGCCGCATTGAATACAGATAGCGTGAACTTTTGTTATAAAATTTGCGATAGCCAGAATATAAGGCATGGGTCCGAAAGGTTCCCCTTTAAAATCCATGTCCAAACCGGCAACGACCACCCGCACTCCATTATTTGCCAGTTGATTGCAGACATTAGGAAGTTCGTTATCAAAAAACTGGGCTTCATCAATTCCTACGACTTCAACTTCAGAGGCCATCAATAAAATTTGTGAAGAGCTTTTGACCGGAACCGACGAGAGGGCATTTTGGTTATGCGAGACAACATCTTCCTCATTGAATCGTTTCTCCAACTCGGGTTTAAATATTTCAACACTTTGGTTAGCGATTTGG
>JAIPBX010000132.1 GCA_021738485.1 Bacteroidales bacterium
GTGAATTAGCTAAAGAAACGCTGGACAAACAAGCGCATCTTTTCAATGTACCTGATGCGTTGATGTACGTCCAAAAGCGCAACAAGTCTGGGCAAGGAGCCACGGAGTACCGTGGCGATAACCCGCCATTCGGGGCCACCTTTACCTATTACATGAAGGATTCTCCCAAAACCCTGAAGGAAAAAAGAAAAGAGAAAGAAAAAGAAATAGATGAGACAGCGGAGCCAATCCCTATGCCCTCGCAGGAAAGATTGAGGGATGAAAAATTTGAAGAAACACCTCATCTCATCTTTGACATCTCCGACGCTAAAGGCAATAGGGTACGGCGCCTGACCAAAAAAGCTTCCAAGGGTATACACCGCATCACCTGGGATTTAAAATATGAGAGTGTTTCACCGGTTGACGAGAAAAACGACGATTTCAAGCCGCTAAAAGACGGAAAAAGCGGCATACTTGCTATGCCGGGAGAGTATAGTGTAAAAATTTCTCTTTATCAAAACGGGGAGATAACAGAATTGACAGAACCTGAATCATTCCAATGCAAACTGCTTCGAAACACTACTTTACCGGCAGAAGATCATAACCAGATGATTGCATTTCAGGAAAAAATGCATGAAATGGCACGTAAGGTGCGTGGGGGTTACAAATGGGCCAATGATTTGAAAGACCGCGTCCAGTACTTACGACAAGTGATGTATCGTACACCGGAGGCTCCCCCTGAGCTTATTAAGGAAGCCAGAAGTATCGACAAGAAGCTTTCCGATTTGATATACGAATTTAAAGGACGCACACCCCCGGCCAGCCGCGAAGAAAATCCACCGGCACCGGTAGCACTCAACGAAAGACTCAGCTCGATGGTCTGGGTTCATTGGCGTTCTACATCAAATATCACAGAAACAGAAAAGAAACTCTACAATATCCTGCAAAAGGAGTTTCCCCCAGTGCTTGAGGAGCTGAAACAAGTTTATCACCAGCAAATTATCCCGCTGGAAGACAAACTGGAATCATTGCAAGCTCCCTACACACCGGATAGAGTTCCAAAATGGAATGAATAAATCCTAAAAGCTACTAAAAAAACCACCTGGAAACAGGTGGTTTTTTTATTCCTTCTAACTTTTTAAGGTCATGTCAGAACTTTTACTATATTTGGTAGCAAACAATACAAAGTAAAGTCCTGTTATAAACCATATGAAAACACAAACCCTGCATATCAAAAACATGGTTTGCCCCAGGTGTATTAAGGCAGTCGAAGACATGTTTCTCGAACTGGGCTATGAGGTCATTAATGTTAAGCTGGGCGAAATAAAATTTCTGGCAGAGGATGAAGATGTGGACCTGGCGATAATCAGTAAGGAGTTGCAAAAAAACGGGTTTGAACTTCTGGAAGATGAAGAAGTAAAAATTATTAACCAGGTAAAATCGCTGGTTATCCAACTAACCCATCATTCGGATGAAGAAGCCCTTAATGAAAATATTTCGGAATACATCCAAAACCACCTGAATAAAGATTATCACCAGGTGAGCAAAATCTTCTCTTCCAAAGAAAGCATTACAATCGAAAAATATATTATCCTGCAAAAGGTTGAAAAGGTAAAAGAACTATTGACTTACGGCGAACTAACCCTCTCAGAAATCGCCTATCGTTTGGGCTACTCGAGCGTATCACATCTGAGCCGTCAGTTTAAGCAAGTCACGGGACTTTCTCCATCCGAATTCAAATCGCGGGATGATCACCCCCGCAAATCTCTGGATGAAATCTAAAACCTTATTTCTTACCTTCATCAAGTTTCAAAACGGCCAGGAAAGCAGATTGCGGCACATCAATATTTCCTACCTGGCGCATCTTTTTCTTGCCTTTCTTTTGTTTCTCCAGGAGCTTTCGTTTTCGGGTAACATCACCGCCATAACATTTAGCGGTTACATCCTTTCTCAGGGCTTTAACGGTCTCGCGGGCGATAATTCTTGAACCGATAGATGCCTGAATAGCTATATCAAATTGCTGACGCGGGATAAGTTCTTTGAGTTTCTGACACATCTTTCGCCCCAGTCCATAAGCATTATCCTGATGAGTTAGCGTGGAAAGGGCATCCACACTATCGCCGTTAAGGAGAATATCAAGTTTTACCAGCTTGGAAGGCTTATATGAAGAAACGTAGTAGTCCAGCGAAGCATACCCGCGGGATATGCTTTTTAATTTGTCATAAAAATCAAAGACAATTTCAGCCAATGGCATATCAAATGAAAGCTCTACGCGTTGATCCGTAAGATATACCTGGTTTTTAAGAATTCCCCGCTTATCGATACACAACTTCATGATACCTCCGACATAATCGGCCCGCGACAGAATGGTAGCATAGATATAAGGTTCTTCAATATGGTCGATTTTGCTGGGGTCGGGTAGGCCGGAAGGATTGTCCACTTCAAGCACCTCCCCTTCAGTGGTATAAACATGGTAGGAGACGTTGGGAACCGTAGTGATTACATCCATGTCGTACTCCCTTTCGAGGCGTTCCTGCACAATCTCCATATGGAGAAGGCCCAGGAATCCGGCCCGAAAACCAAAACCTAACGCAGCCGATGATTCGGGCTGATACGTCAGGGACGCATCATTAAGCTGCAACCGCTCCAGCGAATTCCGTAAATTTTCATAATCATCGGCATCCACCGGATAAATCCCGGCAAAAACCATAGGCTGGGGTTCGGCAAAACCTGAAACAGCTTTCTCGCAAGGCTTATGATAATGCGTAATGGTGTCGCCCACCTTAACCTCTTTCGAATATTTTATTCCTGAGATGATATAACCTACGTCCCCGGCTGATAATTCCTGTTTTTCGATCTGTTGCAACTTCAGTACACCGATTTCATCTGCTCCGTAATCTTTTCCGGTATTGACAAACTTTACATGATCATTTTTCTTGATTGAACCGTTAAACACCCGAAAATAGGCGTATATCCCACGGTAGGAATTATATACGGAATCAAAAATCAACGCCTGCAATGGAGCGTCCGGTTCTCCTGTTGGCGGCGGAATTTTATTGATAATATCATCGAGGATTTGCTCCACTCCGTCTCCGGTCTTTCCACTGGCTTCTATAATTTCATCTCTTTCGCAACCTATCAGCTCTACGATCTGGTCTTTGATCTCTTCGGGGTTAGCTTGCGGAAGGTCCATTTTGTTAAGTACCGGTATAATTTCCAGTTCATGGTCAACGGCGATATACAGGTTGGATATGGTCTGAGCCTGGATGCCCTGGGTAGCATCTATCACAATGAGAGTTCCTTCGCAGGCGGCAATAGAACGGGACACCTCGTAGGAAAAATCTACGTGTCCCGGTGTATCAATCAGATTGAGCCGATACCATTCACCCTGGTATTTGTAATCCATCTGAATGGCATGGCTTTTAATGGTAATGCCCCGCTCCCGTTCAAGCTCCATATCGTCCAGCAACTGGTCTTTATAATCGCGCTGGGTGACCGTATCGGTCATCAAAAGCATACGATCGGCCAGCGTACTCTTACCATGATCGATATGGGCAATAATACTAAAGTTGCGGATATTTTTCATCTGTTCTTTGGCGTCTTTTTTCACGTCTTCTCCCTCTATTAAATTTTTGCAAAAATAAGATTTAAAGTGGTTATTTCATAGGCTCTTAACAGATAACTAAGCTGGATTTACTTTTTAACCGGAAGAGCAGGCTCCTTAAAATCTACAAAAGTTTTTAACCCATACAACCAAAATTTCACTCTCTCCCCATTAATTTCTATTTTTGAGACGCAAAACTCAAAAACACACAGCTATGCCCAGAATACCAATGGTAGACCTGGTCGGTCAATACCACAACATTAAACCGGAAGTCGACAAAGCAATCGAAGAAGTAATGGAAACGGGGACTTTCATCAAAGGTCCAGCCGTTAAGCAGTTCCAGACCAACCTGGAGAAATACCTTGATGTAAAACACGTGATCCCGTGCGGAAATGGCACGGATGCCCTCCAGATTTCAATGATGGCGCTGGGATTACAGCCCGGTGATGAAGTGATAACCCCTTCCTTTACATTCATTGCTACAGCCGAAGTTATAGCTCTGCTGGGGTTAAAACCGGTGTTTGTCGACGTCGATCCCGACACCTTTACGCTAAACATGGATGAAGTGGAAAAAAGTATCACTTCCCAAACTAAGGCCATCCTCCCTGTCCATCTCTTCGGGCAGTGTGCCGATATGAACCGCATCATGGAGCTGGCCGAAAAGCACAACCTTTCTGTCATCGAAGATACCTGCCAGGCAATAGGCGCTGAATACACGCTTAAGGACCGCTCAACCCAACAAGCGGGAACTATCGGCGATTTAGGAGCCATGTCGTTTTTCCCATCGAAAAACCTGGGAACGTTCGGTGATGGCGGCGCCATTTTTACCAACAACGACGAATTGGCTGAAAAATGCCGCAGCATCACCAATCACGGAATGAAACGAAGATATTACCACGATGATATCGGGGTCAACTCACGGCTGGACAGCTTGCATGCAGCCATACTGAATGTTAAACTGAAGCACCTGGACACCTATACTTCCAGTCGCCAAAAGGCCGCCGAATACTACAACCGGGCATTTGAAGAGATACCTCAACTTCAGACGCCTGTTACAGGCAAGGATTCCACTCATGTTTATCACCAGTACACACTGGTTACAAAAGATATTGACCGGGACAAACTCAAAGAACATCTCAGTGAGCGAGGCATCGCCTCCGCCGTATACTACCCGGTGCCGATTCATCTGCAGAATGCGTATCATCATCTCGGCTATAAAAAAGGTGACTTGCCGGTGACGGAAGGACTTTCAAAAAGCGTTATCTCACTTCCGATGCATACAGAGCTGACAAAAGATATCCAGAATGAAATTATCGGGGCAGTGAAGAACTTTTTTGAATAAGCATTATCTTTATCCGTTTTAAAAAGATATATTATCAACAATCAGAATAATCAATGAAATCAAATAATAACAAAGAAGTGGTATTGCTCAAATATGGAGGCAATGCCATGCTTAATGATAAGCTCACTCAACAAATCCTCCATAAGATTATCGAGTTATCCGCTCACGGTTATCAAGTGGTACTAGTCCATGGAGGAGGCCCTTTTATCAAGGAAAACCTGGCAAGGGCTGGAATAGAATCTGAATTTGCGGGAGGGCATCGCAAGACCACCCCCGAAGCTATGAAATATATCGAAATGGCTCTGAAAGGAGATGTGAACAGCCGCCTGGTGCGAATCCTTAATGGACTTGGAGGCAGGGCTGTCGGGCTCTCCGGCAAAGACGGCAAAATTGCCCGGGCCAATAAACGTTTTTTCACCAACGATTCAGGAGATCAAATTGACATCGGCCAGGTAGGGGATGTGGTGGACATGGATACTTCCCTCATTCAGATATTGCTTAAAAACAACTACTACCCTGTCATTACTTCCGTGGCATACAGTGATGAGGGCATCGATTATAATGTGAATGCTGATATGTTTGCCGGATTTTTGGCCGGTAAACTAAAAGCCAATCATTTCGTTTTATTAACAGATGTGGATGGATTAATGAAAGACCCGGAAGACCCAAACTCCTTAATGCAGTCGTTGAGATTGCAGGAGTTGAAAGCCCTTATGGGGACCACGATAACAGGTGGAATGATCCCCAAAACAGAGGCGTGCAAAGTAGCCCTGGAGCTTGGGGCCGAAAGTGCTATCATAACGAACGGGACAAAACCGGATTATCTGACGGAAGTCATACAAAACAAAGAATATCCAATGGCAACGAAAATAAAACGATAAACCATGACCGATTATCAAAAAATAGATGAAGAACATTATTTGCCTACTTATAAACGTTTTCCGTTGACCATTACTCATGGCAAGGGCTCAAAGGTATGGGACAGCGAAGGCAAAGAATATATCGATGCCCTGGCAG
>JAIPBX010000037.1 GCA_021738485.1 Bacteroidales bacterium
TTTAAAACCTTCCGATCTCATACCGTAATTGTATCCGAATGCCATAAAACTATTGGGCTTAATCCGGTAGGATTTGTTTTTACTGCACTCTCTTACTTTCAGTCTGCGGGAAATCTCCCGGTAACCCCACCTGTCAATCGTCAGACGATATTTTCCCGGACGAAGAAGTGTATCAACCGGCGTTTCTCCGCATTCTTTATCATTAATGGTCACAGTTCCCTTAACCGGTTGTGAAGAAATTTTCACCTTTTGCCTTTGTTTTTTCAAAGGCTGAAAAATGGAGTTGGTATTTTCGTCCACTTCAAAAGATTCTTCATGAGTCTCATAATCTTCTTTTCGGATTTTTAACCTATTCTGTTTTAATCCCAAAGGTATCCTGAGCGGGCTTTTTCCTACGAATTTTTTATCGATATAAACGCGCGCTTCCGATGGTTTTGTTTTTATCTGCACCATTTTTTTATCTTTCAAACTTGCTTTGAATTTTTTATTTTGACCGGTTTTAAGATTGAAATCCGACTGATATGTTACATACCCTCTTTTTTCGATTTTGAGATCGTAATCGCCAACAATCAGCGAATCTTTTTCAAGAGGTGTATAGCCGATAAAATCTCCGTTGAGGTACACACCGGCTTTTGAAGGGCTGCTGCTTACCTTCAGGCCCCCTGTCCTTGGTCGCAGAGCAAAGACAATAGTTGTTGTTTTCCCCGGTTTTAATTGTCTGGTTTTGGTTTTGCTGAAATATTGCGGATGATCAGCGGTTATCTTTGTTTCACCCGTTTCCGGAGCTTCTTCTTTTCCCTTTAACTTCAACGTTTTGCTTTTTCCTATGTCCTTATCATTAATGGCAAAACGAGTATTGTTGATATTTGAATTTAAAATCACATTAGTCCAGGAAGGCGTTAAACGGAAAAGCTTTTCGCTCTTGGTATTTTTCCTGATGCTCAGTAAAGTGTCTAATTTTTTATAACGGTGTAAATTGAGAATAAACCGGTAAGTCCCTACGCGGTAATTATCAAAAGAGCAGGGAGTATGTTTTTTTACATCCGGATAACCGTCAATTTTTACCTCAGCACCATTTGGCTCTGAATGGATTGTGATACTTCCCCGGGCCTTTTCATATTCCAAACCGGTTTTTTTACGTAATACCAGGTGATAAACTTCCGAAGGTTTGATTTTTGCCGGAATATCAAAAGCCAGAGGCACAAAACCTTCTTTGATAAACCTTATTCTTCGCTCGCCAGGGGAAACATATAGCCAGTACTCTCCCGTTTGCTGTACCACATCCCCGGTAAACCCCATGTTGCTCTCAAAATGCACTTGCGAAAGATCGGTAAAAACCTTGATGATAGCGCATGATTTTCCGTTAATGTCTGTTCGTGAATGACGAACTGCCGCCAGATCTTTGGGAGCTCTTTTGAAAGATTGCACCTCAAATTCCGCAGCGCCACTCACCAGAGAAAGCATCAAAAGAGCGGGAGTCAAGAGATATTTGGTGATTTTGCAGACCATTACGGAATATATTTTTATGATTTTTGATAAAAATAACTTCATGATTATACATTCAAATACTTTGCCAAAAATTTTCGGTATTTGTTTCGTGTTCCTTGATTGTTTTTTGTTCGATAGTTCGCGCGCGGAGTATCTTGGCGTCTGTGACGCCTTATTCGGTCGTAGAGCTATTGTGTAGCGCGCAAGCTCAACATTCGTAATAAATCTCAAAATCCAAATAACAAATCCCAAAAAAGCTCCAAAAATCAATTTTCAAAAGAAGAAAAAAGAAAAGAGAAGATGTTTGGGGTTTGAAAATTGGAATTTATTTGAAATTTGGTGCCTGGGATTTGTAGTTTCAGAATCTTAAGGCTGATACGACAAGGCTATAAATTTTATCGCGGTTAACGTCGCTGGTTCTTCAATAAGGCAACAGAGCGAAGCCAAATCTCCCTTCTCCCTAGGGAGACGTGTCCCGATTCTTCGGGAAGGGATTAAGGAATGAGGGGCAGAGCAAGGCAACAGGCCTTAGTTTCCCCCAAACCTTATTTACCAACCGCTAAGCGGAATGTAGAACAGAGTCTCACTCGAATCAGGGATAAATAAAAGTGGATAGTTTTATCTACGGTACATTCCGCTAAGCGGCGTAAGCAGCGCTTTCTTCTTATTCAATTGTCAAAATCCCAAATAACAAAATCTAAATTCCAAGAAATTACCAAAACCCAATACACAAACGAAGAAAAAAATTATGGGTGTTTGGATATTGAGAATTGAATAAAAACGGTCAACCTTATTCAGGCATTACCAATCAACCAATCAACCAATCAACCAATCAACCAATCAACCAATCAACCAATCAACCAATCAACCAATCAACCAATTAACCAATTAACCAATCAACCAATTAACCAATTAACCAATCAACCAATTAACCAACCTCCAAACCTAAAAACTTCCAAACTTCCAAACCTCCAATCCCAAAACTTGTTATTTTTGCATGACTATGGAGCTATTAGCCTTTATTCTTGCGATATTGATTTCTTTTTACATGCTGGCGCAGGTAACGGATGCTTACTTTATTCCAGCGCTGGAGCGGATTTCCGAAAAGAACAACGTTCCTTCCGATGTGGCGGGGACTACTTTTATGGCGATGGGGTCGAGTGCCCCGGAGCTTTTTATTGCGCTGATAGCGGTCTTCAGGCCCGGCGGGCATGAGGAGATTGGCATGGGGACGATTGTAGGTTCGGCATTGTTCAACATCCTGGTGATAATTGGGGCAGCGGCGCTGGCAAGAAAGGCCACGCTCTCCTGGCAACCCATTCTCAGGGATGTGCTTTTTTACCTTTTGGGTATTGGTGTGCTGGCATGGGTGTTTTTCAACAATTCCATCACTATTCCCGAGGCGATTATCCTGATGGTTTTATATATAGGCTACATCTTTGCTGTCATCAAGTGGAAGAAGTGGTTCCCTTACCGCGATGATGCCGAGGAAATCGAGCACCAGGTGGATGTTGACAAGGTCAAGCGGTTTAAGTTTCTGCGGTGGTTGCTTAAACCTTTTGATTTGCTGATGAAGGTTACCTATCCCCGCATCCGCTATCATTGGGCCGTGTTTGCTATTTCTATCATTTGGATTAGTATCTTGTCGTGGGTATTAGTCGAGAGCGCTATACATGTTTCGCATGCCCTGAACGTTCCTGAAGCCATCATTGCCCTCACCGTTCTGGCTATCGGCACTTCCGTCCCCGACCTGATTTCCTCCTACCTGGTGGCCAAAGACGGCAAAGGCGGCATGGCCATCAGCAACGCTATCGGCTCCAATATCTTCGATGTACTTATAGGATTGGGGCTGCCATGGCTGATTTCGATACTATTTTACGGGGAAGAGGTAGAAGTCATCAGCAAAAACCTCTTCACCAGCGTCATTGTATTGTTCAGCTCCGTCATCGTCGTCTTCCTTCTGTTGGCCTGGCGTCGCTGGATTATACGCAAACAAACCGGCATTATCCTTATTGGCATTTATGTGCTATACGTTGTCTGGCAGGTATTAGACTCTATTATTTAATTTTCTGCCTGGTATGGATGATTTGAAGAAGCAGCGAGTTCCTTCTTAACCAAGGTTATTCAATCCCGCTGAAGTGTTTCATAAACTGCACCCGCTCGTAAGCGGCCGGGTTTTCGGCTTTCTTGAAGCTCATTCGGCCTTTAAATTCGTCGATAGATTCAAAGCCGTGTTTATCCATCCATTGGCTTAAAAAATCCCTAACCTCGGTGATTTTTCCAAAACCCTCTTTATACAACAGAGAGCTCATCTGAACGGAAGCAGCTCCTGCCAGCAATTGCTTTACCACGGCATCTCCGCTATGTACACCGGTAGAGGCAGATATATCGCAATGCACTACATCACTCAACATAGCAACCCATCGCAATGATACGGGCAACTCGTCAGGTGAGCTGAAAACATTTGAGGCTTTCAGCGAAAACTTATCGATGTCGATATCCGGGGAGTAAAAACGATTAAACAAGACTAATCCTTTTATTCCTGTCCAGCTTAGTTTCTGCGTAAAATTGGCAAGTCCCGAAAAGTAATAACTGATTTTGGCAACGACCGGAATATTCACCTGTTTTAATACCTTATCAATGATATTGAAGTATAATTTTTCGTTTTGGGTTCCATCCTTTTTTTTATCAGATGGAAGAACGAAAATATTTAACTCCAGAGCATCAGCCCCGGCATCTTCAATTTTCGAGGCAAAGGAGGTCCATTCCGTATCCGATACACAGTTAATGCTTGCAATAACCGGGATGTCGGTTTGCTCTTTCGCTCCTTTGATAAGTTGAAGATATTTATCGACCTGCTGGCTTTGGGTGTAATTGGCTATGTAGTCAGCCGCTTCGGGATAATTTGAAGGAATACTCTCTTGTTTTGCCTGGTGAATGTTGTACAGGATCTGCTCTTCAAACAAGGATTTCAGGACTACGGCTCCTGCCCCTTTCTCCTCGGCTTCTTTTATTTTATTTATGGAGTTAGTTAGCCCCGAACTTCCCACAATTATAGGATTTCTCAGCTCAAGACCTGCGTAATTTGTCGATAAATCAGCCATTTTGCGTATGTTTTATATTATCAAAAATCCGAAAAAATCTTTGACAGACAAATTTACAGATAGTTCACAAATATCCTATCGTAAGCCTATTATTTAAATTCTTTCTGAAAAAAGCATTTAACTCCTTCCCAAAAATGAAATATTTGATTTTCCGGATTTCAATACTTATCAGTTGTTATTTTTCACTAAAATATTTCATGAATTGGACGCGCTCATACGCTGCGGGATTTTTAATTTCTTTTTGACTCATGTTGCCTTTAAACTCATTGATGGTGTCAAATTCCTGTTCATCCATCCATTCATTCAACACATTCAGCATCCCGGGAATCACATCATAACCGTTTTTATATATTGTCGATGCAATTTGTACGGCATCCGCTCCGGCAATCAATTGTTTGATAAAACCCTGTCCGTCATGGACACCTGTGCTGGCCGCCAAACTACAATTAACACGGCCAGCCATGATTGCAATCCAGCGCAATGAAATGGCTATATCGCTGGCATTACTCAATACATGCGAAGGAGTGACTTTCATGGTTTTCAGGTTAAAGTCGGGGCTGTAAAACCTGTTGAACAGCACCAGGGCTTTAATTCCAGTTTCCGAAAGTTCTTTGAGCGTAGGTGCGAGACTGGAGAAATAATAACTTACTTTCAGGGCAATAGGTATGGATACGTGCTTTTGTACTTCTTTGATGATGTTAAAGTACATTTTTTCATTTTCCTCGCTAGAGCGGGTAAAATCAGAAGGGAGTATGAAAGCATTCAGTTCAATGCCATCGGCTCCGGCGTCTTCCAATTCCTTGGCAAAATGGGTCCATTTTTGATTGGAGATACAATTTACACTGGCAATCACTGGGATGGAGAGCTCTTTGTTGGCATCACTTATCAGTTTGATATACTGGCTTAGTGTGTCTTCAATGTCCTCATATTCAAAATAATTGTGGGTCTCAGGGTAGAGGAAGTTTTCAGATTTCATCTTGGTGAAAGTCTCTTCCATCTCGTGCATAATTTCTTCCTCAAAGAGCGATTTGAGTACTACTGCACCAATACCTTTCTCTTCGAGTGTTTTTAATTTATCAAGAGAATCAGTAAATCCTGAACTGCTGGCAATTAAAGGGTTTTTTAGTTCCAAACCCATGTAGTGTGTCGTGAGATCGGCCATATCATATTTTTTTTTTGATTGCATCCAAAATTAAATAATTATAGCGATATTTAAAAAGAAAAGTTGATTCGTGACAATATCCTGTTTGAGGTTACGAAGGGAAACAATTTATTATATTTAAGAGTTATTTTTACATAATGATATTGATAATGAAAAGGATAGCTGCTATTGCATGTTTGTTTTTTAATTATGTTTTTGTTTCTATGGGTGTATATGCTCAGGACATCCCCAAAAACATTTTTCTTTTTGTAAGTGACGGATGGGGAAAAAATCAGATAGATGCTACCGCATATTATCATTATGGGGAGGCAAAAGCTCAACCTTACCGGGATTTTGATATCCGGCATTATGTAAGTACTTATCCGGCTCTGGATGGGAAAGTATGGCAAAGCGGAAATTTAAACAAATACACAACCGGCTATTGTTCCGATAGTGCCTGGACTTCACCCGAATATCTGCGAAAGCATACTACTGGCTCAGCGGCTGCATCAACAGCCATGGCCTCCGGTTTAAAAACCGCCAAAAATGCCTTAGGTACAGATATTGATAGCTCCGAATTTTATACCATCATCGACAGGGCAAATGCCTTGAACAAATCGACCGGTCTTGTTACTTCAGTACCTGTTTCACATGCTACCACCGCAGCTTTTGCCGCGCACAATACCGACCGCTATAATTATGCCGCCATAGCCAATGAGATGATTATAGATTCTGAATTGCAAGTACTTATGGGATGCGGGCATCCCTGCTATACCGATAACGGAAATCATACTGATACAGTGGTCTGGGAGCAGGGCCAGGAATACCTTGGCGGGATGGGAACCTGGAACGACCTGAAGGCAGGAAATACGGTTTTTGACTCTACAACCGTTAACGGTAATCACGTTGTGCAGGATATTGACGGGGATGGGCTGCCCGATGCATGGACATTGCTGCACGATAGCTCCGAGTTTGTCAACCTGGCCTCAGGCCCGGCACCGAAACGTGTTTTGGGGATACCCGAAACCGCCACTACACTGCAGCAAGCCAGGGATTATCCCGGCGATACGGACTCAGCAGCTCCCTATGAAATTCCTTTTTTAAATAATGTACCTAAGCTTTCGGATATGACAAAGGCTGCCCTGAATGTCCTTGACGGTAATGATGAGGGTAGCTTTTTGATGGTGGAAGGCGGAGCAGTAGACTGGGCGGGTCACAATAATCAGATGGACCGGTTGATTGAGGAACAGCATGATTTTGATGAAGCTGTGAATGCTGCCATTGAGTGGGTGGAGGAAAACAGCAACTGGGAAGAGACCTTAATAATTGTTACCGGCGATCATGAATGTGGCTTCCTTACAGGCCCGGATTATCCGGGCGATAACACGGTGGATAATTTTAATGTGGCGAATAACGGCCTGCATAATGTTCCCGGACATCAATGGAATGATTACCGCCATACCAATCAGCTTGTCCCTTTGTATGCCAATGGAGCCGGGGCTGAAAGGGTTACCTCTTATGCCGACGAAGAGGATTATGTGCGGGGGCGTTTTTTAAACAATACCGAAATCGCGAATGTCATGTTTGATTTATGGCCTTCTCCGGAGCAGGCTCAGCCCGATCCGGAGAATGTCGTGATATTGATAGGAGGTGGAATGGGCAAAAACCACGTAAGAGCCGCAGAATATTATTCTGACCAGCCCCCGCCTTACCAGGATTGGCCGGTAGCAAAAGCCATGAGTACATGGCCGGCTATATCCGCTCCGGTATGGGGAAACCAGGATGTTGAAAATTATAATACCTGGTACAATCCGGCTGAGACATGGACTGCTACCGAATTCGTCAGGAATGCACCGGCGGGTTCCGCCTCTGCTGCTACTGCTATGTTTTCAGGGGTCAAGACGGCCCGGGAAGCCGTAAGAGTATCCGTTGATAGTACAATCTTACCATCCATTGCCCAACGCGCTACTGAAACCGGAAAATCAACCGGAGTGGTAACTTCCGTTCCTGTTTCATCAGCTACTCCGGCCGCCCTGGCAGCGCATAATACTGACAGGAATCATTACAGCGAACTGGCCAATGAACTGATCATTGACAGCCGGCTGTCTGTAATGATGGGATGTGGCCATCCGTATTATACCGATAACGGGAAGCACGTTACAAATTCTGTATGGGAGGAAGGACGGCAATATCTTGGAGGAAAGGGGACGTGGAAGAACCTGCAGGAGGGGGTTGTTACTTTTGATTCGGTTACAGTTAACGGCAACAGAACTTTACAAGATGTAAATGGAGATGGTCTTGCCGATTCCTGGACGATGATATCCGATAGTTTGGAGTTTGTTGACATGGCGGAAGGGCAGACACCGATGCGGGTTATGGGAATCCCCAAGGTAGCTACGACGCTGCAACAGCAACGCACATGTTCCTCACAAAGGGATGATGTCGCGCCTTATCAACAGGAGTTAAACACAGGGATTCCTACACTTGCCGATATGACAGGAGCGGCTCTTAATGTGCTGGATAACAACAGGAATGGATTCCTTCTGACCGTGGAAGGCGGAGCTATCGGATGGGCGGCAAAAGAGCATCAAAAAGGACGACTTATCGAGGAACAGAACGACTTTAACAAAGCCGTCAATACCGTTATTGAATGGGTGGAACAGGAGAGCAATTGGAATGAAACGCTGGTTATAGTTACCGGAAACCATGAGACAGGCTACCTCGTGGGACCGGATTATGGGCAGGGAGGGGATATAATTGACTCTTATCCCATAACAGACCTGGGAACATCCAATATTCCCGGAATGAAATTCCTTAGCGATAGCAATACTAACAGGCTGGTTCCCTTTTTCAGTAAAGGAGAGGGAAGCACGCTTTTTAATGATTATGCCGATGAAATCGACTTTGTGCGGGGCCGTTACCTTAATAATACAGAAATTGCACAGGGGATATTCAGGATGTGGGGAAATAAACCTGATAGGCTCCCGGATATTGATAATGAAGAAGTTTTGGAGGCCGGAGAGGCGGTTCCAGAAAATACGTTTCAAATTTATCCTAATCCTGCCCGTGATGTGGTTAAATTGTCCATTCCCCGAAAGGATAAGTCTTATAAGATGTTGATTAATAATGTTAAAGGGAATACGGTTTATTCTGCAGGAAATTTAAAAAGGGATCATCAAATCGATGTTAGTAATTTAAGTAGTGGTATTTATTTCATCAATGTCATCTTTGATAAAAGAATACTAAAACAAAAGCTGATAGTCAAATGATGCTATAATTCCGGGAACCCGGAAATATTGTTTTTGATTTTTAAAATTTGGAATTTATTTTGAATTTTGAACCCCGTTTTACGGGGTGAACTTTCTAAGCATGAACAAAGATAAAAATGGTTAATTTTTTAAGCTACTGATATTTAGATTTACAAAAAATAAAGCAACCTCGTTATGAAAAAGATTGGATTTATAGGACTCGGAATTATGGGTAGCCGAATGGCTTCCAATTTATTAGACAAGGGTTATAATCTTAAAGTACATAACCGGACCAAAGCGAAAGCAGAGCCTTTACTGGAATCAGGAGCGGAATGGGCTGATTCGCCTGCCGAAGCAGGGAAAGATGTCGACATACTCATTACCATGCTTTCCGAACCCGGTGCTGTCAGTGCGGTGGCTCTGGAAGATAACGGTTTCTTTAAAACGATGACGAAAAATGCTCTATGGATTGACAGCAGTACGGTTAACCCATACTATTCAAAAGAGATGGCCGAAATGGCTAAGGAAGAAGGTATTCGTTTTCTCGATGCACCGGTTGCAGGCTCTAAAGTCCCGGCAGAAAAAGGCCAGTTATTATTCCTGGTAGGCGGCAATAAAGAGGATGTACAGGAAGCCAATCCCTTGTTTGACATTATGGGGAAGAAAACCATTCATGTAGGGGACAATGGAAAAGGTACTTCGCTTAAGATGGTTTTTAATTTGCTGTTAGGCCATGCCATGTATTCTTTTAGTGAAGCTATGAAATTGGGCGAATCGCTGAATATGGAGCAAAAGATGCTTTTCGATGTGTTACTGGAAGCTCCGGTAGTAGCACCTTTCGTTAAGTTAAAAAGGCAGAAGATGGAAAATTCGGAATATTCACCTGAGTTTCCACTGCGATGGATGCAGAAGGATTTGATGCTGGCTTCAGAAACTGCCTCAGAACAAGGTGTTAAGCTTAAAGTGAATGATATGGTGAAGCAGGCTTATCGTAATGCAATCGATAATGGCAGAGGGGATGATGATTTCTCAGCGATTTACGATGATTTGAAGTAATACCTGCCCAACATCAGCGAAGGCATTATGGAGGCGAAATAGAACCTTGCAACTGGAGTTTGGCAGCCAGAGGCTGCAAGAATCTATGGTCAAAGCGAAGACGCTTTGACCAACCTCTCTAGTGTTGTAAATACATTCCGAACGTTAGGCGAAGCGTCCTCGCTTCGCCTTCTTCCATTCTTTAAGCATACTCGTTTTTTATAAGCGGGACTCCGGCTTCTGTAAAAGGATTTTTCGAAATTCCTTCATTCATTGAAAGTGGGATCCCACAAAGCCCAGCTATCCTCAAAAGCAAAAAATAAATTCCTCTTTACTGATGATTCTCCCTCAGCAGGTCATTTATTACTTTCACCGGATTGAAGGTTATGATCGGCACTTCCACAAAAATCGTAATCCAACCGGCCATAGCGCCATTCCAAAGGCCTGGTAATTCCTGGGCTTTTAGAGGTTTACCCTCTTTATATTTTTCACTGATAAAGCCGGTATTGGTATCCACAAATTCTTTTAAATCAAATTTTTCCCCTTTAAAATCATTTAGCGCACAAACTAAATCAACCGGGTTAAAGTGGGTAGATTGGCTGACGATATCGGCTTGTTGGGGATCGTCAAAATTAATTTGCGCTTTTTCGACAATTTGCAGCGTTTTGTTTCCTGAAGGTTCTTTTACCCAGAAAGGTCCTCCTCCGGGTTCCCCTTCATTTTTAACCATGCCGCATACCCTTATGGGTCTGTTTAACTGATTGTAGAGCAGGTCTACCTTCTCGATATGCTCTTTCTTTTTAAAAGCTTTTGGATTGTTATGAATGTTAAGATAGTTATCAGCAAAATCCCTCATCTCTTCAAGCTCTTCATTGGTAGCACTGCCTTCGTCCAAAAGCTCCATATATTCATCTACTTTGGCTTTAATTCTGAGTAAGTAACCTCCAATGAGTTTTTTGTAACGATAAGTGGAATCTTTAAGGCGATCCGGAACTACGTTATCAATGTTTTTTATAAACACGATATCATTCTCCAATTCGTTGAGGTTTTCTATCAGCGCTCCGTGACCTCCGGGTCTGAACAAAAGCGCGCCGTCTTCATTTCTGAAGGGCTCATTATCAGGGGTTACGGCTATGATATCGGTAGAAGGTTTTTGCTGTGAAAAGGAAACCTCGAATTGTACTCTGAACTCACTCTCGTGTTTAATCTTTCGCTGCTCTATCTCATGACTAAATTCCTCCTGGTGCTCAGGGGAAACCGTGAAATGAATCTGTACCTTCCCTTTGGCATTTTGCACATAATGAACCCCTTCAATTAAATGCTCTTCCATAGCCATTCTTGCTGAATTTTCATATTTGTGGAAAAGTAAAAGGGCTTTAGGTTTATTGGCATAATTTAATCCCCGCTCAGTTAAAAGGTATTCCAATATAACCTTGTAATGTTTTTGGCGATATTGATCCTCGATATCGTAACCTGATTCCCTCATTATTCTTTTCAGGGCATCAAAAAATGCAAAGTCATGAAGATGATCAAAAAAATATTTGACCGAATGAAAGTTTTGTTGTTTTTCAAGTTCTTCAAGTTGATTTTCTGAGCCCGTAAAATCCTGCATGAAGCTGTAAAGCTCCTTAAACATTCTGGTGGCGGCTCCCGAAGCCGGTACAAATTTAATGATGTCATACTTTTTTTGCTCCTCGTCATAGAAGTCTGTCAATTGATCTATGTCTTTTTCAGAGAAAGCAAAGATTCCATCATTCACCGTTGCCGGCCGGTCGAGTTTTATAAAGGGGAAACCTTTTTTAAAATGCTCGATTTGCCGGTTTATATCTTCAGGTGTTAGGTTTCTGTTTTTTATTTGATGAAGATCACTTTGATTGAACTGTTCCATGGTTATCAGTTTTTTTCAATTTCGTACAACAATTCTTCAACGGCCTTTTTCAATTGTGGGTCTTCTCCTTTGGCTTTACTGTCAGGAGCGTTGTGTTTTATAATATCGGGTACGGCTCCTTTATGTTCCATGTTTTCTCCTGTTTTTTTAACATACCACGCCCTGAAAGGGATGCGCACGTAAGAGCCGTCAACAAGTCGTTCTGCGCCGGTTGAAATGACAGCTCCGAAAGTAGGTGTTCCCACCAGTTTTCCAAGGTCTAAAGTTTTGAATGCGTGGGAGAAGATTTCAGCATTCGAATAGCTGTTTTGGTTACACAGGGTGACGGACGGTTTGGTCCAGGGGTAAAAAGGCAGGCGTTCCCCGAAAGGATAATGATCGCTGAATTTTTTATGCTGTTTCTCCAGGTTATCGGCAGCGCCGCGGGGTATAGTGTAAGCATGTTGCCTGACATCGAGGATAGCCATCAGGTAATCGGTGGTCCATCCGCCGCCGTTGAAGCGCACATCAATTACCAATCCTTCTTTATCGTAGGCTGTTGCCGCCAGCTCCCTCTCAAAACGCTCAAAGCTGTTCCAGTTCATGCCACGGATGTGAATATACCCCAGCTTACCGTTTGAATACTCTTCCGTGAGCTGCTTCCGGGTATCCACCCAATCTTTGTAGAGCTGTTTTCTTATGCTTTTTGCTGGACGGATCGCAATCTCTTTTTCCTCACCATTTCTGGTAACCGTCAGAAGGACTTGTTGATTGACTTTGTTATTGAGGGGCTCATAGAAGTTTTTATCAAGATTTACTTCTCGTCCGTCAACGTGTGTTATCAAATCCTCTTTTTGCAGAAGACTTTCTTCCCGGTCGGCGGGCGTATTATCAAGCACACGCTTTATTTCAATACCTTCACTTGTCGGAGTGATGTCAATCCCCAGCAATCCCGTGTTAAAATCGGGGGTTTCGTATCTGTCTTTGACATTTCTTAATCCCATATGGCTGGCGTTGACCTGCCCCAGCATAAGGTTAAAAGTATACTGGAAAGTGCGATTTGTTGAAGCTGCCAATGCACGTGGCTTATAGGTTTCTTTCAGTTCCTGCCAGTCGTTGCCATGGAAATCCGGATCATAAAAACGTTTCTCAAGACTGCGCCAGGCCTCGTTAAATATTTGTTCCCGTTGTTTGTCATAATCAATTTCCACCCTTGCTTCAAAGGGTTGGGGTTTAAGCTTCTTCTTATCGGGGGAGACCCTGGCCAGTTTGCCTCCTTTTAGAAGCATGTATAAGTATTTAGCTTCAGGACCAAGCTTTACGCTGTAAGGTGTTTTTTTGCCCCGCAGCAAGGGTTTTAACTTTTTGCCGTCCCAACGAATTCTATATAGGTTATTCCTGGCCTTAAAATGCCTGCGGTCATCGCGGTTGGTTACAAAATAGAAGGTTTTACCATCGGGAGATACCTGTATATCGGACTCATTCCCTGGCAGACCAGTTACCTGGGTGATGCGCTCATGAATATTATCAAAATCGATTCGAATATCCGAGGAGTCCACTAAAGTACTATCAGTTAACTCCAGTTTCTTCCATTCCCGGCGTGTACGCTGCCAGTCTTTTTCATTGAGCCAGACAAACCAAACATCCCTGCTGTTATTGTTTCTTTCTGATAAAAAAGCCAGCTTATCATGACTCCATACCGGATGGCTGTCCGATCGGGGATGCAAACTGACATTAACGGGTTTTTGGGTATTGTCGGCCTTGTGGATAAAAACTTCTCGATTCCCGTTTAGGTCTCTTTTTGAGTAGGCCAGCCATTCATTGTCAGGGCTCCACGAAATATGCGAAGCTTCAGCCCATCCTTCCAGCAGCATTTTTTCGTTGATTAGCCGGTTATCTTTTATATCTGCTGTAAACAGGCCCCCGTTTCCCCTGCGAAACGCTATTTTTTTCCGGTTCGGAGAAACCACAGGTTGCGATTCATCAATGGGAGTGTTTGTAAGCCGGATATGTTTGAATTTATGACTGTTTATCAGCTTTTTGTCTTTCAGGGGATCTACCGTGTATAGGTCATACTGGTTATGCTTATCAGCAGTATATATCAAAGTGTTATTATCCAGCCAGTCAAATGATTTTACCCGGAAGGAGTCTTTGACCAATCCCCTGGTAAATGTCCCCTCTTTGTGATTAAGCTTCAGAAAAAGATTTCCGCGGATGAGGAAAGCTATGTAATTGGCATCAGGTGAGACTTTAAATTTATTGCTTTTCTTTTTGAACACTTTAAATTCTTTCTCACTCATCAACTGATCGGCGGGCATGCTGATGCTGAGCCGGCGAGGCTTACTTCCTTCTTCTTTGATGAAAAGAGAAGTTTCCCGTTCAAAAGCTATTACATCTCCACGCTCATTCACTGAAAAATTTCTTATCCCATCATCATCATAGGTAGTTAACTGGTTAATTTGTTTTGTAGGCGTTCCGTTTTCATCCAGGCCAAGTTTATTAATGTTATACGTTCCCTTTCTTGCGCTGATAAAAAGAAGGGTGCTGTCATTTTTCCATTGGGGATTAAAATCATTTCCCTCAAAAGAGGTGGCCTTATGAAATTCTTTGGTTTGCCGGTCAAAAATCCAGATGTCGCGATTGGCTGCTCCGCGGTAGTCTTCCCTGGCGGTGCGGCAGGAGCCCCGCACAAAGGCCACCAATCTACCTCCGGGGGCGGGGATTGGTTCATAACCTACGGCATCGACAAAACGTAATGGTGTCCCGCCGGTTTCTTTAATAGTCATCATTTCGTCTTCCCTTTCAACCTGGGGGAATATTCTTTCGCTGGTAAAGTAAAGGTTTTCTTTCCTCCATGAGGAGAGGATATCATTCTTGGAGTGATGTGTGAGCCTTTTCAAGGGCTCCCCGTTCAATGGTAGTATGTAGACATCATAATTCCCGTACCGGTCGCTACTGAAAGCAATGCTTTTGTTGTCCGGTGCCCAGAGTGGTTTCGTATCGTTGGCCCTGTGGGCGGTCAACCTCCTGGCTTCGCCCCCTTTGGTCTCTACCATCCATACATCTCCCTGGTATGCAAAAAGAACTTTTGATCCATCACTATTCAAGGCCGGCATACGGGCATAAGGCTTTGTTTTACCGGCATTAGTATACACAGGAAAAAAGAAAAGAGTAATCAGTAAAAGTATAGCTGCTTTCTTCATAAAAATTGGTTTGTGTTTTTTTTCAAATTTAGAAAAGTTTGTCGATTTTTTGATCAGATTCATTTGGAACTCTTAAAATATTTATACATTTGCATCGCTGTTTTGGATAGGGCTGGCATTTTGATGCAGCTAACAACACTTGTTATGAAAATACGCCCGGGTAGCGAACTTGCCCCGAAAAAGCAAAAATTTTCATTTTCGTACTTTTTCGAGGGTGCACGAAGTTCCAGGAATCTATTTGAATTGGGAATTTCGTAAACAGACAGGCTACCACGACAGTTCTTAAACATATTTTTTGCCCAGGTGGCGGAATTGGTAGACGCGCATGGTTGAGGGCCATGTCAACGTTTAGTTGGTGCGGGTTCAAGTCCCGCCCTGGGCACAGAGTTCTTTAGATTTGTATGGATGATAATCGTTCGGGTGGCGGACTTGCCCCGAAAAAGCAGAAATCTATTTGATTTTGGAATTTCGGAAGTAGAAGCGCTAACGCGAAATTTCTTAACCATGTATTTTTTGCCCAGGTGGCGGAATTGGTAGACGCGCTACATTCAGGGTGTAGTGACCGTATGGTCGTGCGGGTTCAAGTCCCGCCCTGGGCACATAAAAGCCTCAATATTTGTTTATTGGGGCTTTTTTTAGTTGGTTATAATGTACTGGAACTTTTTTATTTTGCTATCTACCCTCAGAAATCTTGTTGTGAATATCTTTTCGGTTTGCCGGATAAATCAATCCTTGGTATTTTTGTACGAAATTATACAACGAAATATCATGGAAATCAAAAATCTGGTTCGTTCCACATTAAACTTGTTTCACCTTGATCTAACGAAAAATCTTGAATATGACCGACTTACCAAGGCAGTGTTAAAAAGGGTCATCAAACGTAATTCAAATTGCATTGACGTAGGATGTCACAAAGGAGAGATCCTTGATTTGATGATTAAATTTGCTCCCGAAGGGTTTCATTATGCCATTGAACCGATACCGGATTTTTTTGAATACCTTAAAAATAACTATGCTCACCATGCCGAGGTATTCCCTTATGCTCTTGCCGATAAAACCGGCACCACCACTTTTAATTACGTTAAAAATGCTCCGGCCTACAGTGGGATAAAACAGCGGAAGTATGATACCACTGCACCCGAGATTGAAAAAATTGAGGTGGAGATGCAGACCCTGGATAACATCATACGAGAAGACACACACATCGATTTCATAAAAATTGATGTGGAAGGAGGGGAATTTGGTGTGCTGAAAGGGGGGCTAGAGGTTATCAAAAGAGATAAGCCGGTAATAATTTTTGAATACGGGCTGGGAGCCAGCGATTATTATGGCACGCTTCCCGCTAACATGTATGAGTTTGTAGTCAATGATCTCGGATTACATATTTCTTTGCTTAAGAGCTTCCTGAATAATGACCTCTCGCTGAGTTTAAAAGAATTTGAGGAGTGTTACAAATCCAATAAAGAGTATTACTTTATAGCCTATCCGGGTGCTGAAAGTTCTTTTTGATTTATTACTTTTACAAGCTGAATCATCAAAATAAGAAAAATATTATGAATATGAATCTCTTACTCATCAGTAATTCCACCACTGCGGGCGGAGAATATTTAGGATGGCCCCGCCAGTTCATCGGCGATTTTCTGGCAAAATTTAAAGTGAAAAAAATATTATTCATACCCTATGCAGGGGTAGGGCTTTCAGAAGAAGGCGTAGAAGCAGCTTTCAACGCTTATGAAAAGAAGGTAGGCCGTGTTTATGAAGAGTTGGGCTATGAGATTTATTCGGTACATAATGAACCTGATCCCGTTAAGGCAGTAGAGGAAGCCGAAGCGATTGCTGTAGGAGGCGGAAATACTTTTCACCTGGTCTATAAGATGTATCAGACCGGCATTATGAAAGCCATAAAAGAAAAAGCACTGGGAGGCACACCTTACATGGGCTGGAGTGCCGGGGCTAATGTAGCCTGCCCTACGCTTCGCACTACCAACGATATGCCGATTATCGAACCCGAAAGCTTTGATTGCTTAAACCTGGTACCCTTCCAGATAAACCCCCATTACCTGGATGCCAATCCACAAGGCCATGGCGGGGAAACACGACAGCAGCGAATCGAAGAGTTTTTGCTGGTGAACCGCGATATTAATGTTGTGGGACTTCGCGAAGGCTGCCTTCTTGAACTCGAAGGGGATAAACTGATGCTTAAAGGAGACAAAACAATGCGCCTTTTCCAATATGGTCATGAACACAGAGAGCTTGAAAAGAACGATGATTTAAGCTTTTTGATGAAGTAGGGGATGCAAGGTTGGATGATTGAATGGCTGTATGGATGTATGGTTGAATGGTTGTATGGCTGTATGGCTGTATGGTAATTGGTTGAACTAAACCATTAGAATCTGTCGTTGGCAAATGTATGAATCCGAATCGATTGATCCGATACTCAAGCTGCCGTGCGTCTGCGACGCGTGGCAATGCTCTTGGCGTTTATAACGCCCATTCGGTGGTTTGCGCGCTGTCAATCATTTCATGTATAATGGGCTTAAGCCCCTGAAAATTTTATCATTATCCAATTGAGGCTGTCCAAAAAGTAAAATTACATCGCTGAAATAATTCGATACACACAAATAAAAATTAAAACTTAATGATATTCAGCAACTTCCCTTTAGGGAATTTAAGGGTAAAAGTTGCTGAATATCCTTCCGGTCGGTTTTTGGACAGACTCCAAAGGATAATGAATTTTAGTTGTCATTGTGTGATGTGGAGCAATTTTTTTTGATCTGGTACTTCGGAATGACCGGAGTATAAGGGTAGCAGGGGAAAAAGGCCGCGCGGACTCAGATAAAATAAAAACACGGTGTCTGCGCGGCCTTTTTCCCTTTGTTTTCCCATCAAACGCAGTCATTCTTAGCGAAGTTTCGCTGTGCTTCACCCTGTGCTTTTACCTGAATGCCTTTCAGGCATTTTTTAAATTGCACATTGAAGGTTCTTCTTCATAAAACCTGCCATCTCTATCCCCCGCAAAGCCCTCGCCAAGAGCTGGCAGGTTATGGTCTTGGTAATGGATTTCAAAAAATTCCCTAACCGGGTAAGGTCTATCTTTTGAATCTTTTGTTTTTACTTCTTAATCACCTTATTCACCACCGTGCCTTTCGGGGTTTGGACTTTCAAAAAGTAGATACCGCCCGATAAGGCTTCAACATCTATTGACGTCTGCTCATCATTTAGAATCCCACTTTTCAGAACCTGACCCGAGGCTCGCAGCAACTGCCATTGAAGTTTATCTCCGGAAATTGATTCGATAGTAAGGCGTTTTTCCACCGGGTTGGGGTAGAAGTGCCATTGGGCTTGGGTTGCTTGGGGGGTGGATGTGCAGTAGTTGCGGGTGATACTAAGCGGGGTATCAATGTAAGATCCACTACCGCAATCATTTATACCTCTTACCCATAAATGAGCTACCCCTTCCCAGTTAGTATTCCAGTCAATTTCAATGTCCTGGCAGGAAGTATTCAGGCAAATAATAGTATCCTTGGCATCTGAAGGGTTAACTACCCATTCATAACTTTGCGAGTATGCTGAGCCTGGGGTAGTATACTCGGAGCTGCCAACCGTAGTACACATCATGGTATTACCCAAGATCAAATTCGGTGTTTCGGGCAGGGGATCGATACCCAGAACAATAGTGTTGGAGGTAGCCGGATTGTTTACAGCACAGGGTTGCGAGGAAGTGTAAATGCAATATACTTCATCCTCATTCTGAAAATCCGTCATGGCAAAGGTATCGGAGTCTTCGTTTTGTTCAATATCATTTATAAACCAGGTATAATTGGGGTTATTTCCCCCGTTTTCAGCATCTGCCGTAAATATTATAGTGTCATTTTCACATGGCTCTTGCGGTTGGGAATAAATGGATACATCCACAACAACCACATCTTTTATCTCAATGTTTTTTGAAATAGCTCCACCTTCACCGCAATCATTAATTCCGGCAGCGCTTAATGTTACATTAGTTTCTGAGAAACTTTCATCCCAGAATATTGTAGCAGTTTGCCCATTCGCGACAACTGTCCCTGCCTGATTAGGAGCTAAACCCCATACATAATCATTGGCATAAGGAGTATCGGAAACCGTATAAATGGAAGAGTCCGTATTCTGGCAAACATCATCGTCGCCATTGATATTATCCGGAGTGTCCGGCAAATAATCTATAAAAAAATCTGAAGCTGTAAAGGTTGCTCCAAGATTTTCCATACCCGATACCTCTGATGTGTTATCCAACCAGCCGATATTTGTTTGACCCGGCGCAGTGGTTTGGATAGTTAAGTTAAGTAAATTACTACCGTCAGGTAAGCTAAACTGCTCGTTTGATGTCCAGTCCACCGATAACGTGTCTGCCTCAAGAGATATGTCCAGTTCATTTATAAAATCGGGTTCCGCAACGATCGTATCGTATTGATAATAATCGGAGTCAAGAACCATGTGGAGGCTGAATCCCGAGACATAATTAAAATCAGATACCGTAGTAAGAATATGGCCCTCACTTTGTTCGCAATATGACTGAGTTTGATAACTAAATTGTACTGGAGGAGGCGAGGTAAACGAGAGATTAACAAAGCAAGTGTCACCACTGGAAAAAACCTCAAAATTGTGGTTCTGCTCCGGGGGATGTGGAAACGAATGAGCGATTACAGAGAAAACCTGGTCATCATCTTCCTTCCAAAATCTGTAGGATATCGTATCCCCGGGGAGATACCCGTTTTTTGTATCTGAGATAGAAGAATCATGTTGATAAGCTCTGATATGTAGTGGATTGTTGCTATTTACTTGATTGGTTAATGAATTGCTTCCTACGCATATATCTCCATTATCAGAAAGGGCAAAGACGCCAATTTCATCAAAGGCTTCTAAATTTTGCCCGTCAATCGTTGCCTCTGTGATATAGAAATCCATAGTTCCCGAGGAAGTATCCTCTGAAACAGGAATAAACTGCTGCATTGGTATGGTCACATTCAACGAATCACTCTTTCTTGATGTCGCTTCCTCGTAAACTGCTTCTACCCGGTACACATAGTCATCAATGTACAAACTGTCATCTGTATAAGAAGGGGATGTTAGAATATTCGGGTTAATCCTGTTTTGGTTTCTGTAAATATTATAACCTGATAATGAGAGGGTATCATTGGCTGGATTTTCATTCCAGGACAAATATGCATCATAATTTACCACACTGTCGGCCGATAGGTTTATTGGTTCATAAGGGAGCCATTGGAGATATATATTGGTGTCTGTGTTTGGAACAAAAGTCAGCACCTCACTTTCGCCTTCTGCACTTGTTGATACCATGACCCTTTCATACTCCATATCAGCTTGGTAATCATAAAAATGAAAATGGAGTGTATCCCCGGCTTCAAAACCATTGATAGGATTGTTAGAAGTGTCAGTTGGTACACTAATTATTTCCTCGGCATTTTCAGTGAGTTCTTCAGTTAAACTTTTTGCGGCTATACAAATAGTGTCATTATTCATGTATTTAAACACACCGATTTCATCGAATAACTTAAGGGGCTCCTCCATGAGAATGGCTTCTTCAATAGTAATTTCCATTGGGTCTAGAGGATTATCGCCATTAGTCACCGGATCATAAAAAATGGTTCCGATTGAGATATAGGCTGAATCAGAGGATACGGAGTTGTTTTCATCATAAACCGCATCTACATAATAGTAATATTCCTCCGATGGTACACTGTCATCGGTATAGGTCATACCCGGAATTGGTTGGTTGTTTTGTTGGACACCATTTCTAAATACATTATACCCGATAAAATTTCTTTGTGAAGAATTATGAACCCATGATAAAGTCACTTTATGGTCTTCACTTGTTAATTCCTGAATTTCCGGGTTGGTTAATTGAGGGAAGAATTCAATGTGAACCATACTGAAAAGATCATCAGGGTAAGGGAAAACCCCTTCCATATAGGCATTAGAATCTACCTGAACAAGAGTAGTATCGTAGTTTTCGTATAATTGGTTTCTGCTGGCATCATATAATTTAAAGGAATATGGATTGCCGGGGGTATAGCCTGTATTTGTTGAATCCGTTGTTATCTTGGCAAAAGCAATGACCACTTCGGGAGGATCATTTCCGGGTAGCGGTTGTTGATGAAAGATAGCATGTCCTACCACTGTATCGCCGTCAAAAACTGCCATTTCATCGCCTGGGCTCACTGGCGCATTTTCAACCATAGCTGAATCAAAGTAAACACTCCAGGTATTACCGGTTACAGCATTTCCAGATCCCATTTGAAAATAATAGTTTTCCCTGATAGTAATGATCCCTCGATTGCTATAATAGGAAGTATCAGAAAAACTATTATATACCGCGCATACCTTATAAATATATGTAGAATCGGAGGGCAAATCGGAATCTGTATGTGAAGTCTCATTAACTGAATTGTTAAATGCAATTTGTACATCGTTTCTGAATAGTGCGAAACCGTTAAAATTTTCGGGTGGGGGAGAAGTAAACTCCCAGTTGATAAGTACATCATCATCGTCAAAAACTTCATTGTCGCCGTCATTAATAATCTCAACGCGCAAATTTTCGGGAGCTGTTAAGTTATTTTGAGCTTGTGTCACCATAACTACAGGTATTAATAGCATAAATACCAACGCCTGGTTCATAAAAATATGTTTACTGCTTTTTTTCATAGATGTGATGCTCAAGGACAACTAAACATCCAAAGATAGTAAATTTTAAATAAAAAAAAGAGCTCTCTGAAAAGAGAACTCTTTTTTAAACGCGCGAACCAATCAAATTCCAATAATAATTACTATTCAGCTATAAATCGTATAGTTGACCTTTGTCCGTCGATAGTGGTTTCCAGCATATAAATCCCAGGCTCAAGGTTAGCGGTTTTTATTGTGTATTTTTTGTCATTGATGCGCTTATGCCTGAGCACTTGCCCTACCATGTTGGTGACTTTTATTTCAGTGATTTTCTTTTCACTTTCAATGTTAAGCACCTCATTGGCTGGATTGGGATAAACACTGAGGTCAATCGATTGAGCTTGATCCCCAATGCCAAGTTCGTTGACAGAAAGTTTTATGATACTGTAATTGCCATTAGTGACAGGGAATGTATTATCCGTATAGGCTGTATTGTGCGGATCAAGGTATTCTTTCTCTACATTGCTGTACTCATTGCTTGTTCTCGGACTCCATACCCTGAATTCAATCTCATTACCACTGCGGAAACCTTCACCACCATTCACTACCCTGAAGAGGTTAAGGTCATTGCTTTCCGATTTTGTTTGGCTGGTAATGACAGTAGAGCCTACCATTTTGTCACCGTCAAAAGCAGCTACTTCATCACCGGGCTTCAAATCGTTGCTATTGATGTAGACGGTATAGACCGTATCGGTGGCATCACCTCCACTGAAAGTGAAATGCTGTGGCTGTTTCTCATCGGTCAGTTCTGCTCCGCCTTTGGTAGCAGGATAAACCAGGGAATCATTGTCTGACATTTTTACAAAATAGCCTTCCCCGGGTTTAACATTACCTATATTATTGACCCAGTTTCCGCCGATTTTCCACAAATGATTGCCATCGCTATCACGAACGAACGTGAGATTATTTTTAATGCCGCTGAAAGCCGTGTTGGCATTCATGGCGTTAGCGGGCAGATAGCTTATCAGGTTATACCCTTGCTCAAGATAAATCTTCTTTTGTGGATAAACCGGAGTACCTGTCATTGTTAGCGTATTGGAGGAATTCATCTTAACAAGATAACCTTCAGTGACCTGCCAATTCCCTATATTATTTGTCCAGCTACCGAGCTTGCGATATTGAAGTCCGGCTTCATTCTTGACATAATCGAGTCCATTGTTTGGCAAACCTGAAAAGATGGTTGCTATGTCCATATCATCTGCCTCTACACGTGATGAAATGATTTGATAGCCCTGCTGAAGATTAAACGTCATATCCACGTACGTAAAGAATTCAATCTCAGCAAAACTGAATGGTGCCATACCCGATGGGAAAACGTTACCCGTGTAGGCTCCTTCGTTGTTCGGATCGTTAAGAGTTACCTGGGGTATGGTGAATACTTCTCCGGCACTCTGGTCATACAACTTGAAATGATAGGAGTTATTGGGTATATACCCCGTGGAGCCGTCATTCAATTCTGCATAAGCTTTAAGTACTTGGTTTGTGGCATTGCCTGATGACAGGGGAGCTGAAACATAATACAAACCAACCATTTCATCGCTATCATTAAAGATCGCTATTTCATCGGTGACATCTACTGCATTGCCATCAACCTTAATATCCTGCAGGTAAATAGTCCATACCGATTCCATACTGTTACCACCTGGAAATGTCCAGTGATAGGTTACCATATCAAATGTTTTGTTTGTAGGCTGCCCTGAAACTACCTGAACATCCTGTATAGTAGCATCGTGATAGTTAGGATGGGAGATTTCAATGTCGTATTGCCCGGCCGGTATGTCGGAGAATTTATAGATATCGCTGCCGTTATAATAAGTGGCAGTATATTCATCTCCGATAGTGACACTGGCCTCTATTCCTTCATTCAGGTTGTTTAATGTAACATTTATCCAACCATGCTCAAAGTCTAAATAGGCATTAGCCGTGGTAGTTCCATTCGGGTTAATGGTAACATTCGAAACGGTTGTGGTTTCAAAGCCAGTTTTGGTAAATTCAACATCGTGGGTCCCGGCGGGAACTTCCGAGAAGCTATAAACACCAGAGCCATTGGTAGAAGCAGTGGAAGGTGTTGTGCTTTCACCAAGCACGTTGACAGTTACACCTGAAAGCAAGGCATTGGTCGTACTAATCCTGACGGTGCCTTCTAATGCTCCTGGTGAAGGAGTCAGTGCAATATCATTTCCAGTGTTCGCCTGTCCAGCTTGGATAGTTACCGAGATAGAATCGGCGATATAGTTTGGGGCATCAGCAACTACATCCCATGTCCCACTAGGTACCTCAGCTGCCGAATAGTATCCATTATTATCGGTGACTACCTCAAAAAGTTTTTCGGCAGGATCTACATTGTAATTCCATGCAGATACATTCGCTCCGGATATAGGATTACCTGTATTGGCATCCGTTACTTGCCCGGATATCGATCCGGGAAGCGGGTCAAGGTAAACGGTTACTGTTTCCGATTGTCCGTCCTGGTTTAAGGTAACCATATCTGTTGATTCGTTTTCATAATTATTATGAGAAACCTCGGCATAGTAATCTCCCATACATAAATTATAAAATTTATATGGACTATTGTTATCTGTTCCAATAGAATTACCCTGACCGTCAAACAGTTCTACCGTAGCGTTTCCGATAGTATTTCCATTACCCGCACTTATGACGTCAATAGTGATTGTACCTGTATAAGGACTAAGTGTAAAATTGTGATTAAGGTTATCCCAAATATTAACGCCGCTCCATGCATCGGGTGTATAATTATTAAGTGTGGCTTCCAGTTCATAATTATTTCCCCCGGGTATTCCACCTACTTCATAATTTCCGTCACTATCAGGATTGTCAGTAGATACTAAGTTATCCCCATTATCATAAACGCTTACCGTGACATTAGTCACATCACCGTTGCAGCTACCTCCAAGAGTAATAGTTCCTGAAACTGAGTATCCCGAATTATAGCCTAAATCCATGAAGCTATATGGATTAGCTCCTGCAGGAAATTCCGGGGTGCCGTTTCCGTCATCGGTATATTCGCCACCGCCGGTATTCACATAAATATTATTATCGTCAAAGTTCGCAGTGTATTCGACCCCTTCACTAGCATCCCAGTATTTAAAAGTAATTTCATTTCCGGCATCATAGCCGTTTCCGGTTCCCATTTCCGAAAAACATACCGTTGGGTAGTCGGTTTGTCCACTTCCAGTAAAATCTTCACTTCCGTCAAAAGTGTAAGACCCCACGAGTGTGTTTCCATCGAAAATACCTATCTCATCACCGGCAGCGGGATTATTCCCGTCCAATTTGACATTGTCAAGGTAAGCTGTCCAGGTGTCATCCAGGGCATTACCGTTAACGTCTCCAAAATGTTGCGCGTATCCGCTTACAGAAAATAGAAATAACAAGCCTATTACATAGGCCGTGACCTTCTTTTGTGTAAAAAGTTTCATAATACTAGATTTTTAATTATTATCGATATTGATTGATTTGATTTCCCTCATTGTTAAACGGTTCAAATATAAAGCATTAATTTACAAATACCAAACAATTTAGAACATACCCAAAACAAAAAGGACATTCGTTAGGGTTTTATGATCATTCGTCGGGAAAAAATGATCATTCGCTGGGATTTTTTTTTCAGAGAATTTCGAGAAATGATCAAAAATCAGGGATTTTAATGCAAAAACTTACTTTTTAATCTGTATGAATGCGATTTATGAAATGATACTCTGATTGTGAACTGAGGTCGTGAAAGGAGAAGACTTATCCATAAGCATATATATCTGAAAAAATATTCTATTTTTGTCGAAACAAGATAGTTACTGAGCGGTTATTATCACGTTAATAGTAAAAGGTTATACCTGAAAATCGATGAAAGAACGATCGAACAAAAGAAAGTTATTCTTTTATGGCTTGAGTGCGGTAATTATTTTAATGGTCTTTTTTGCGATAGGTGAAGCCGGAGTGCGATATTTGGGTTACAAGTCAGCTCATCCGAGCAACCGGCCTGATATAAAAGTTGAACCGGGTAACAGCTTTTATACCCGTGACAGTGTACTTGGCTACTCGCATTTAAAAGGCAATTATAAGATTACCATAAAGGATACGCTTGTTTTTAATGTCAGCAACACCATGTATGGTAAGCTCAGGCGCACCCATCCGCCCAAAATGGACAGCATATATAAGCCTAAGGAAAAAATATGGGTTATGGGGGGATCATGTACCTATGGCTGGTCGCTGGATGACAAGGAAACCTATCCGTGGAAATTACAGGAGTTAATAAAGGATTATGAAGTGGTTAATTTTGGAATGGCAGGTTTCGGAACAATCCACTCACTGCTTCAAATCGAAAAGCGGTTGAAAACCATGCCCCCCCCGGAGATGATTATCCTTGGTTATGCGGGATTTCATGACGACCGCAACACCTATAATGACCGGCGGAAAAAGGAAGCGGAGATGTGGAACTTTTTAGGACCGCATATCCAGCCCTATGCTCGTATTGGAGATGACGGCGAATTGGTTATTCATCGTGCGGATACGGTGGATTATCAGCATTGGCCCCTTAGCGGTTATTCAGCCTTGGTCAATAGTACAGAGAAAGCTTTTAATATCCTTAATTCCAAAATGATGGATAACCACGAAGTGTCGCGGCGCCTTATCGACCGAATACATCAAATATGCCAAAAGAATGATATAAAGCTGGTGGTGGCAGGAATCAACCTATCCGATCGGACCAAAAAGATGCTGAAATATTGCCGGGAAAAGGATATCCCGGCCGTAAATATAGGAGTGAAGAACCCTGACGGCAGGTATCAGAATTTGCCCTGGGATGGCCATCCCAACGCCTGGGCAAATACGGTGTACTCCTACCGGCTTTATGAATTTATTAAAGATTATTTGTAAACCTTTTTGTGGAAGGAAGGTTATATAATACTGAGGAGTAAAACAATATGCAACAGTTTTTGAAATTAACCACAAAACAATGTATCGATGCCGGCCTTGCAGCGGTGCTGATATTGTCACTAATAGGCTACTTTACGGATAATGTGATTTATTTTCACATCATCATACCGGTAGTTATCCTGATAATGATTGTTCCAAGGTTTTTTTACCCTTTTGGGGTATTGTGGTTTGGGCTGGCTCATCTTTTGGGCAATGTGGTTTCACGCATCATTCTCTCGGCGATTTATGTGGTTTTTGTGATTCCTGTGGGTTTGATAAGGCAGGCCGTAGGCAGAGATGCACTCCAGCTGAGGAGATTTGGGAAGGATAAAACATCGGTTTTTCAAAACCGGGAGCATAATTATATTTCAAAAGATTTAGAAACACCTTACTAAAATTGCTATGGAAATATTAAAAGATTTATGGGCTTTTCTTAAAGAACGCAAGAAATTTTGGTTGCTTCCGCTTATAATGGTTTTATTGCTGTTCGGAGTAATCATTGTTTTATCCACAGGTTCGGCCATTGCACCTT
>JAIPBX010000133.1 GCA_021738485.1 Bacteroidales bacterium
TCGTAGGTGAGGAGTGGAGTCCTAACCCTGCCGTTATTGCCAAGTGGCAGCGGGGTAGCCGGATACCGACGGATTTTTCCTCCTGCCTGCCCAGCCTTATGGATTTTCCGATACAGATTGCCCTGTCAGAAGCCCTGACTGAAAAGGAGGGCTGGGAAGGCGGTTTTGTCAAACTTTACGAAAAGTTGTCCAATGACTTTCTCTATCCCGACCCCTACAACCTGGTCATTTTCCCGGATAACCACGACATGGACCGGTTTTACCGCCAGGTGAATCAGGATTACGATCTGTTTAAAATGGGATTGACCTATATCCTCACCATGCGCGGTATTCCGCAAATATATTACGGTACGGAGCTGCTGATGAGCAATGAAAAGCCCGGCGACCATGGCCAGATTCGCGAGGACTTTCCCGGAGGATGGGCTTCGGATAAAAAGAATGCCTTTACAGGGGAAGGGATGCCGGATAAGAAACTCAAAGCACAACAGTTTGTGAAAAAACTGGTCAACTGGCGAAAAAAGAATCCCGTGATTCATAATGGGCAATTAAAGCACTATGCCCCGAAACACGACGGGATATACACCTATTTCAGGTACAACGAAGAAAAGACCGTCATGGTGATCCTGAACAAAGCGGAAGAATCTAAAAAACTCGACAGGGATTACTATTACGAGATGATGAATGGATTCACCAAAGGGACGGATGTGTTAACCGGCGAAAGCTATTCGCTGGATAAGTTGGAAGTGCCGGCGAGGTCGTCGTTAATTCTGGAGTTGGAGTAAAATCGGAAAGTGAATAGAGAATTAGTGAAGCACAGATTGATATAGCATTGAAATCTGTGCTTTTCTATTTAGTTTTTTTAGGCTTCTAATTTTCGAGCTTTTCCGACTAGCGTGAATAACTCCAGGAACAATATTATCTTCTTTTTTGATTTTGTAAATAATTAACCAGCTCATGCATACTGCCTGGCGATAAATTTTGTTTTTGGTAGGTATTTCGTTGCATTCACGAAATGCATGGATTCATATGAATTCTATCTATTGTCTTAAATATCTTGTCACCTACTTTGATAGCATTATTTGGTTGATGGTTAATATAAGCAATGTAACCGGTAATCTCTTTAATATTCTGAAGCGCATTTTGTGTTATTCTCAGCGAGTATGCCTTTGAATGTTCTTTTTCTGTTTTGCCCATTGTTTTTCTGCTTCAGTTTTACTGACAGTAGGGGATTCTTCTGCGTATTCAATCCTTTGTTTAAAGGACTCCTCACTGATTTTTTCCCCGGGTAATGCATAAGAATATAAATCAGGACTTTCCAGAATCTGAATCAATCGCTTTCTTTCTAACTCTTTTAATGCCTTTAACGAATCGTCGGTTGTCAACTTTATTAAAATGGTTTCCATAATCTGAACTTTACTACAAATATACAATAATCCTCGGCTTTTTTAATGTACCATTCCTTTATTATGTAAGACAGTGTTTCGAGATATGTTTGCTCTGCAAGTGGAGACCATATTATTTTATGTAAAATATTCTCATCCTCTGATTCAACTAACAGTTTATGCAAGGGATTTTTGATTTTATAGGTCATCCCGCTCAGCTTCAATCTCATTCAAAGCCTGCTCGAAAGAGATGCCCTCATCTTCCGACTCTTTAGCCTCTTTAAATGCCTTGATATCTTCGATATCCTCCAGTAGCTGAAGCATTTTGTTGTATTTTTCTATGGGTGATAATACAGCCACTTTTCTTCCCTTTGAGTCTTTTATGAATTGTTCCCTTAGTTCTTTTAAGGTTATCCAATATTATAAGTGCTTAAATTGATTGAGCCACTTATTGTTATTAATAAAGTTACATCGGTGTAGCTTTTTCTCGAAAAATGATACAGAGGTACAGCTTATTATAACAGATTTCTTATTGAGGTAAGTAAGTATTTTATGACAATATGAACCTTCATTGTGCAATCTGAAAAATGCCTGAAAGGCATTCAGGTAAAAGCACAGGGTGAAGCGCAGCGGAACCCTGTGATAGAATGAGCATCGTTATGACAAAAGCTCTGAAAGAGCGTAACGTAATTTCCTACCACCATACCCCTTCGCATTATCCAAATCGATTTTACGTGTCGGGCTTTCAGCCCTCTGATTATATGTTTTTCCATATACACAGGGTTCCATTTCATTTCACCCTGTGCTTTTACGGATCAGGGCTTCGCCCTTTTTAATAGAATGATTGAGTCGCATTGAGAACTTGATGTATGATTTGGATTTTGGACTTTCACAGCATATTTAAAGACATTATAAGTTAATTTGCAAACCAATCTTTTTTTAGAATAGAGCGACATAAAATATTCGTTAAATTTGTAGAGTTGAAATAAGAAACTTATGGATGTCAAAGAGCTAAAGATCGACCTTCACAGGATGATAGATAAGATATCAGACAAAGAAGTGCTTCATGCTGTAAAAACCTTGCTATCGCAGAAAGCAGAAACACAAACCGATTGGTGGGATACTATCAGCGAGGAGGAACGTCAGGAGATTGAACAAGGCCTGAAAGAAGCTGAGAGAGGCGAGGTGACGGGTCATGAAGAAGTGATGAAAAAATATAAGAAATGGCTTTGAAACTGGTTTGGTCACAAAGAGCCGAAAAGGGCTATGATCGGATTATTAACTATTTGGAAAAAAACTGGACTGATAGAGAAATTAGCGAATTTATAAAGGAGACAAATCACTTTTTTGAACTGCTGAAAGAAAACCCGCATTTGCTCGAGCCAACCAGGAATAGAAGAAATTTGTATAGAGGTCCTATAAACAGATAAAACCAAACCCAATGAAACCTGCGAAATTTTTAAACCTGTGGATGCTTGCGCCGGCAGCTTTGTCTTTGACCGCTTGCCAACAGGGCGGGACAGACGAGGAGCCGCCCAACATCATTTACATCATGACCGACGATCATGCCTACCAGGCGATTAGTGCCTACGGCTCCGACCTTATCGAAACACCTAACATCGATGAGCTGGCGGAAGACGGCATTCGCTTCGACCAGGCTTTCGTTACCAACTCCATCTCTTCGCCCAGCCGGGCGGTATGCCTTACCGGCATGCATAGCCATAAAAACGCCGTCCGCGACAACGTGGCGGTGTTCGACAGCTCGCAGCAAACCTTCCCCAAACTGTTGCAGGAAGAAGGTTACCAAACCGCTGTGGTCGGTAAGTGGCATCTCAAATCACAACCTACCGGTTTCGATCACTGGAAAGTGTTGCAGGGGCAGGGGAATTACTACCACCCGACATTTCGCACCCCCGAAGGTAAGCAGAAAACGGAGGGGTATGTGACAGACGTGATTACCGATGAGGCAATCGACTGGCTGAAAAACCGGGATAGCGACAAGCCGTTTATGATGATGTACCAGCACAAAGCTCCGCATCGCGAGTGGTGGCCCTCGCAGGAAGACCTCGGGGCGTTCATGGATGAAAAGATTCCTCAACCAAAAACCTTGTTTGACGACTATGCCGGTCGTGGGACAGCCGCTAAAGAAGCCGAAATGCGTATCAAAGACCATATGGGTTATTCGGCCGACAATAAAATTCATCCCGAAATCCTGGATGAGCTGGGCATCGAAGAGTTTATGGATTGGTACCGGCCGGTGTTTAAACGAAAGTACAATCGCCTTACCGACGAAGAGCGCCAAAAATGGGATTCCGTTTACGACCCGATTAACGAAAGATTCCAAAAAGGACCACCGCAGGGCGATTCACTGCTCGAATGGCGCTATCAGCGCTACATGCAGGATTACCTGGCCTGCATTCGCTCGGTCGATCGCAATATCGGAAGACTTATGGATTATCTGGAAAAAAGCGGGCTGGAAGAAAACACGCTGGTGATGTATACCTCCGACCAGGGCTTCTATCTGGGAGAACATGGCTGGTTTGATAAGCGGTTTATGTACAGGGAGTCATTCCGTACGCCACTTATCGCTCGCTGGCCGGGACACATCCGGCCCGGAACTGTCGATTCCAACCTCGTGCAGAACCTCGATTTTGCCGAAACCATCCTGGACGCAGCAGGCGTGGAAGTTCCATCAAACATGCAGGGAAGAAGCCTGGTGCCTCTTTTTGATGGCGAAATTGAAAAATGGCGTGATGCGCTGTACTATCATTATTACGCTTTTCCGACTATACACATGGTAAAACGCCATTACGGCATCCGTACCGAACGCTACAAGCTTATCCATTTCTACTATGATGTGGACGAGTGGGAGCTGTACGACATGAAAAAAGACCCCCATGAAATGCAGAACGTCTATGACAAACCTGAATACAAAGAAGTTCGAAAGATGATGCACCGGAAGCTGGATAGTCTCCGGAAGGTATATGGTGATTCGGATTCGCTAACGCAAAAATTATTGAGAGAGGATTTGAAACAGTAATGATTGGTGAGTAAGGAGTGATGAGTCGGAGCGTTTTACTGGTTTTTTAATTTTGCAGAAATAAAAAATCTGATTGTGAATAATTATCCCGTACCCTCATATTTTAACCTGATGGCTAAACCGACAGGTTCCCTTTGCAATTTGAGTTGTACCTATTGTTATTACCTGGAAAAAGATAAACTTTACAAAGGTCATGCTTTACAAATGAAAGATGAAACCCTGGAGGTGTTTATCAAACAATACATTCAATCCCAGGATTCGAAAGAGGTGAATTTTGTCTGGCAGGGTGGCGAGCCTACGCTATTGGGAATAGACTTTTTTGAAAAAGCGCTCCGGTTCCAGCAGAAGCATCAATCAAATAAAAAAATATCCAATGCTTTCCAAACCAATGGAACACTTCTTAATGATGAGTGGGGCAGGTTTTTCCGCAAAAATGATTTCCTGGTAGGAGTATCGGTAGATGGTCCTCAGCATGTCCATGATTTTTACCGGAAAACGAAAAGCGATAAGCCGGGTTTTAACAAGGTGATGCAAGGCGTGGAAGTTTTGAGAAAACACACGGTAGACTTTAACACCCTTTCGGTTGTAAATAGGTATAGTCAGGAATATCCCCTGGAAGTGTATGGCTTTCTTAAAGATATTGGAAGCCGTTTTATGCAGTTCCTGCCCGCAGTGGAACGGGAGAAAAAGTCGGCGAATACCGGGGGTTTGAGACTTACTCATCCCAACACCAAAGGAGCGCAAGTCACCAAATGGTCTGTTACGCCCATGGGTTACGGTCGCTTTCTAAGCCGGATTTTTGATGAGTGGGTGACAAAGGACGTTGGGAAATATTTTGTTCAGTTGTTTGATGCAACGCTGGCCAACTGGCTGGGCAAAAACCCCGGTTTATGCGTTCATAAAGATTATTGCGGGGATGCCATGGTCATCGAGCACAATGGCGATGTGTATGCCTGCGATCACTTTGTTTACCCCGATTTTTACAGGGGTAATATTCATGAGGGACATTTGAAGGAAATGTATTTTTCTGGGGAACAAGTACAATTTGGCCAGGAGAAAAAACGGAACCTTCCAAAACAATGCATGGAATGCCCTGTACGTTTTGCCTGCCATGGCGATTGCCCCAAACACCGGTTTGTTTTTGTTTCTGAGGATGGAAAACCAATAAGTTATTTATGCGAAGGGCTTTACCATTTTTTCAATCATGCAAAACCTGCCATGGACTTTATGGCCAATGAACTGAAAAACGAACGCCCACCTGCCAATGTGATGAAAAGATGTCGTTAAACAACTTTGTTGCTGAATCCATAAGAGAATGGATTTTTAAAGAGACAACTAACCGGCAGGAATAAAAAATCTCACTCAAAGTTATGGATAAACGAGTATACCGCACAGAAACGTACACCCAGGTTATTGCCGGTGAAAACAAAACCGTGGAAGCCTACCCGATAGCCAATTCGGGGAAAATAACCGCAACGGTTGTCAACATGAATGAAGAACCGGTTGAAGA
>JAIPBX010000134.1 GCA_021738485.1 Bacteroidales bacterium
ACTCGAACCGATGACCCCCTGCGTGCAAGGCAGGTGCTCTAGCCAACTGAGCTAATTCCCCTTATAGAAAGAACATTTTTTGTAGTCCCGCGCAGACTTGAACTGCGGACCTCTACATTATCAGTGTAGCGCTCTAACCGACTGAGCTACGGGACTATAATATTTCTTTCATCTTATGAAATACAACCACTTGCATTGTAAACTTAAAAATTCCGTTAAACGGAATTTAGCATTCAATAAGATAAAAAAATAAATTTTGAGGTATATGAGCCGAACCTTACTGAAGTCAGACAGTCGGCTCCAGAAAGGAGGTGTTCCAGCCACACCTTCCGGTACGGCTACCTTGTTACGACTTAGCCCCAGTCACCAGGTTTACCCTAGGCCGCTCCTTGCGGTTACGGACTTCAGGTACCCCCGGCTTCCATGGCTTGACGGGCGGTGTGTACAAGGCCCGGGAACGTATTCACCGCGCCATGGCTGATGCGCGATTACTAGCGATTCCAGCTTCATGAAGTCGGGTTGCAGACTCCAATCCGAACTGGGACCGGCTTTTAGGATTAGCTCGACGTCGCCGTCTGGCTGCCCTCTGTACCGGCCATTGTAACACGTGTGTAGCCCTGGACGTAAGGGCCGTGCTGATTTGACGTCATCCCCACCTTCCTCCGGTTTACACCGGCAGTCTCGCTAGAGTCCCCACCATAACATGCTGGCAACTAGCGATAGGGGTTGCGCTCGTTATGGGACTTAACCCGACACCTCACGGCACGAGCTGACGACAACCATGCAGCACCTTGCAGGCGGTCCCGTAGGAAATCCGGCTTTCACCGGAATGCAACCTGCATTTAAGCCCAGGTAAGGTTCCTCGCGTATCATCGAATTAAACCACATGTTCCTCCGCTTGTGCGGGCCCCCGTCAATTCCTTTGAGTTTCATCGTTGCCGACGTACTCCCCAGGTGGATCACTTAACGGTTTCCCTTAGTCACTGACTACCAAGTAGCCAACAACGAGTGATCATCGTTTACTGCGTGGACTACCAGGGTATCTAATCCTGTTCGCTCCCCACGCTTTCGTGCCTCAGCGTCAGTTATAGCCTGGACAGCTGCCTTCGCAATCGGTGTTCTGAGTTATATCTATGCATTTCACCGCTACACAACTCATTCCGCCGTCCTCGACTACACTCAAGTGAAACAGTTTCAATGGCAATCCCGAAGTTGAGCTTCGGGCTTTCACCACTGACTTGCTCCACCGCCTGCGCACCCTTTAAACCCAATGAATCCGGATAACGCTTGCATCCTCCGTATTACCGCGGCTGCTGGCACGGAGTTAGCCGATGCTTATTCCTGCGGTACCGGCAACCATGTAACAAATACACGGAATTCTTCCCGCAGAAAAGCAGTTTACAACCCGTAGGGCCGTCTTCCTGCACGCGGCATGGCTGGTTCAGGCTAGCGCCCATTGACCAATATTCCTCACTGCTGCCTCCCGTAGGAGTCTGGTCCGTGTCTCAGTACCAGTGTGGGGGACTACCCTCTCAGGACCCCTAACCATCGTCGCCTTGGTAAGCCGTTACCTTACCAACTAACTAATGGTACGCATGGCCATCTGCAACCGCCGAAGCTTTAATTTACCGGTGAGGCCACCGGTAAACTTCATGGGGGATTATCCTCCGTTTCCGGAGGCTATACCCCTGTTGCAGGTAGGTTCCATACGCGTTACTCACCCGTGCGCCGGTCGTTCCCGATCCGGAGATCGGGATTACCCCTCGACTTGCATGTGTTAAGCCTGCCGCTAGCGTTCATCCTGAGCCAGGATCAAACTCTTCGTTGTAGCTAAAAAATTAAATTGCTTGACCCTGACTGTCTGACGGAGCTTTCTTATTCCACCTTTGGCTTCTATCTCAACATTTCAAAGAACCCTAAATATCTTAAAAGAACAATTTTCTTTTCCTCTTTTTAAAAGAGAGGGCAAAATTAATAACTGTAAATTTCTATCCAAAATATTTAATTGAATTTTTAAATATTTTTTTACAATCTCTTGTAATTCCCCACTCTCACCTAACGATATATTTCGTTTTTATTGTGCTTTCCCCGCCTAATTATTTAAAGAACCATCGTTATTGCGAAGTGCAAATATAGTGTAGATTTTAGATTCACCAACACTTTTACTGCTTTTTTTGTAAAAAAATGTATAAATAGCTGTTTTCCAATTATTATTTGTGATGTTCTTTTAAGAATCTCATTTTATAAACACTGTATTTCTAAATAATTATCTTATATTAGCCAAATATATTAACTGATTACATTAATAATCAAGGAATGAAATGACAATGGATAAGAATCTCGTGATAATTCCCACTTACAAAGAAAAAGAGAATATAGATCGGATAATAGAAAAAATTTTTTCTTTAAACGTAGTTTTCCATATTCTGGTGGTGGATGATAATTCTCCTGATGGAACATCCCGGATCGTAAAAGAACTTCAGAAAAAATATAGGGAACAATTATTTCTTATTGAAAGAAAAGGAAAATTGGGTCTGGGAACAGCCTACATTACTGGATTTAAGTGGGCAATCCATCACGGTTACGATTATATATATGAAATGGATGCAGATTTTTCTCACAATCCTGAAGATCTCCCCCGGCTCTATAATGCATGCGCGTACGACGGAGCAGATGTGGCTATCGGCTCACGCTATAAAAACGGTGCCAACGTGGTCCATTGGCCAATAGGGAGAATACTTATTTCCTACTTTGCATCCCGGTATGTGGCATTCATTACCGGGATGAAAATAAAAGATCCCACAGCAGGATTCGTATGTTACCGCCGGAAGGTTCTGGAGACCATAAATTTGAATAAAATTAAGATGGTCGGTTACGCTTTCCAGATAGAAATGAAGTTTGCAGCATGGAAATATGGTTTTAAGCTGGTTGAAATTCCTATTATTTTTACGAATAGAGCCGTAGGCACCTCAAAGATGAGCGGCGGAATCTTCAATGAAGCAGTTTGGGGAGTAATTTCTATAAAGATCAGAAGTATTTTCAAAAAGTACAAAAAATATGAACCCCATTCTAATACATAATGCCCTCATCATCAATGAGCATATAAAACAGAAAGGTTCGGTTCTCATCGAATCCGGTAAGATCAGTGAAGTATATACCGAAAAAGATTTACCTGAAGCCATTTTACAACAAAGTCAGGTGATCGATGCAGAAAATAAAATTTTGATACCCGGGGTAATTGATGATCATGTGCATTTCAGGGAACCGGGACTTACTCATAAAGCGGATATCTATTCAGAGTCGAAAGCTTCCATTGCCGGGGGGGTTACTTCCTACATGGAAATGCCAAACACCAAACCTCCTGCCGTTACTATGAGTCAACTGAAGGAAAAATTCGGAATTGCCGAAAAAAATTCATTTGCCAATTTCTCTTTTTACCTGGGTGCTACCAATGCAAACATTAAGGAAATAAAAAGTATTGATCCCCGGGAGATATGTGGAGTAAAAATATTTATGGGGGCCTCTACCGGCAACATGCTGGTGGATAATCGCTCATCATTGGAGCAAATATTCGTCGAATCCCCTGTGCTCATCTCCGCGCACTGCGAAGACGAAAAAACGATACAAAACAATATACAACATTATAGTGAGCAATTCAGCGGGGAAATCCCTGTAGCATACCATCCTATAATCAGAAGCGAAGAAGCATGTTATAAATCCTCCTCAATGGCGGTTGAACTCGCACGAAAATACCGGGCCCGCTTACATCTTCTCCATTTGAGCACGGCAAAAGAACTTGAGTTATTGGAAAGAACACGATTTGACTCCAATAAGCACATCACCGCCGAAGCCTGTATTCATCATCTGTGGTTTGATGATAAGGATTATAACAATTATGGTACCCGCATCAAGTGGAATCCCGCAATAAAAAAGGCCCGCGACAGGGAAGCTTTATTGAAAGGGGTAAATACTCATGCCATTGATGTAGTGGCTACCGATCATGCTCCTCATTTACTGGAAGAAAAAAATAATACTTATCTAAAAGCCCCTTCAGGAGCACCAATGGTACAACATTCCCTTCTGGCAATGCTAGAATTTCACCATAGAAAAAAGCTTTCCCTGAACACCATAGTGGAGAAAATGTGCCACGCACCTGCCGATATTTTTAATATTAGCAAAAGAGGTTATATAAGGAAAGGATATTGGGCCGATCTTGTGTTAATTGATCCGATAAAACCCCACCGGGTTCATAAAGAAAATATACTATATAAATGTGGTTGGTCACCCCTTGAGGGACAAATATTCAGTTCCAGGATATCCCATACCTTTGTCAACGGAAAAATTGCTTACCAAAACGGGCAGATCAATGAAGAGAAAAATGCCAGAAAACTCACATTCGAAAGATAAATCACCGATTAGCGGCTACCGGCAGGGCTGGTTGTTGTTTGTGCTTTTTGCCGGACTCCTGCTAATGGGATGCAAACATCCATGGGAAAGAGAAAAAAAACATTCCATTCAGACCGATTCCATCAGCAATGAATTTATCAGTATTGCCGACTCCATTAATTACGGAGTAGTGATTAAAGCCAGAAACGATGCAGATGATTGGCAAAAGAAATGGCTGCGTTCATTTGACCGTAAAGAGTTGGTAGATTTCATATTTGAAGCCGTGTACTCAGGTAAACTCCAACCTTATGATTATTTTGATGACAAACCCATAGCAATTGAACAAATTAAACAACTGGAAAATAAAGAGGAGTTTGAGAGATCAAAAGTCGGTAAAATCCAATTTAAGGAAAGATGGTATTTTGATACCAATCGGCTTCAAATGATAAAAAAAGTGTATTCTATAATGCTGGCCTATGAGGTTTATAAAGAAAATGGAGCGTTCAGGGGTTATAAACCGGCTTTTAAGGTTTACCTGAATGAATCGGTGGACGAATAACTATAAAATTTTTATATTCTTGCTATCTTCCATTTATACTGTTTTATAAGAACCCTCTAATATTGCACTTCCATAAGAAATTGAGCGGTGTTGCGGCTCCGCTGCTCTACAAGTATATGACGATCTTTTAAAACCTCCCTGATAATTTGCTCGGTATAATGGCGTATGGTTAATAATTCCAATCCTGTATTATATAATACTTTATAATCTTCTTTTAAATCTTCTATGAGCTGAAAGACATAGGGGTTTTTCATATCCGCGCAAAAAGTAAAGTTGATGGCTGAATGTTGCATCAGGTTGATCTTAATCCTGTATTTTGCAAAAAGACTATAAATTTTGCTAAGTGTTTCCTCGAACACAAATGAAAAATCTCTGGGAAGCACAGAAATGAGAATCTGATCTTTCTTAAGGATATAAATTGGTTTGTCCTCATCATATCTGTTGTATTCCCCAATCAAGGTGCCTTTGTTTCCAGGTTCAAGGAAAGATTTTACATAGAGCGGAATTTTTTTATTCTGCAAAGGTTTGATGGTTTTGGGATGAAGTATTTTTGCCCCATAATAGGCCAATTCAATAGCTTCCTGGAAGGAAATCTTCTCCAGCTTACTGGCATCCTGAAAGTAACGGGGATCAGCATTCATCACTCCCGGTACATCTTTCCATATTATCATCTTTTCAGCCTCCAGTATATTCGCCAGAATGGCAGCACTATAATCCGAGCCCTCTCTTCCCAGGGTTGTGCTGACTCCATCATATGTGCCACCAATAAATCCCTGGGTTATGAGAATTTCACTACCTGTAGGCACTAAATTTCTACTTACTCGGTTTTGACTGCTTTCCCAATCTACCGAGGCCTCCCGGTAAACATCATCGGTAATTAAATTTTCCCGTATATCCATCCATTGACAGTTCAAATGCTGATGCTTTAAATATGCACAGATGATCTTTGTAC
>JAIPBX010000135.1 GCA_021738485.1 Bacteroidales bacterium
AAATTCGATTGCAAATATACAATAATTCTTTTATTTTCAAGAAAAACAATCAAGAAATCCAATTTTTATGATTCACTGACAGGCTATTCGGACATATTCTTATTTTAAATCTTATTTTTCGATTGAAAACGTTTGCATTTATAAATCATCCTTTACACGTATAAAAAAATTTTAATTTTGGATGTGCTTAAATAAGAAGCTTATGAAATCAAAACCACAACTTACGTTCTGGCAAATCTGGAACATGAATTTCGGATTCCTGGGAATTCAATTCGGCTATGCCCTCCAGAATGCAAATGTTAGCAGAATTTTTGAAACACTGGGAGCTGATGTTGAAAACATACCTATACTATGGATAGCTGCACCGGTGACAGGTTTAATTGTACAGCCCATTGTAGGACATTATAGTGATAAAACCTGGGGGCGTCTTGGGCGAAGACGACCTTATTTTCTGATAGGTGCCATACTGGCTTCCCTGGCGCTCATTGTGATGCCCAATTCGCCCACATTGTGGGTAGCTGCCGGGATGCTGTGGATTATGGATGCTTCCATAAACATTTCGCAGGAGCCATTTCGCGCTTTTGTTGGAGACTTGTTACCGGAAAATCAGCGCACCAGGGGGTTCACTATGCAGAGCTTTTTTATCGGCATTGGTGCCGTAGTTGCCTCTGCCTTGCCATGGGTGCTGACGAATTGGTTCGGAGTGTCCAATACCGCCCCGGAGGGAGTTATTCCCGATTCCGTCAAATTCGCTTTCTATGCAGGGGCCGTGGCCTTTTTTGGTGCTGTGGCATGGACGGTTTTTTCCACGAAAGAATATAGCCCGGAAGAGCTGAAAGAATTTGATGCCGCTGAAGAAGAAGATGAAAAACAAAAAGACACAGCAAGAGAAGAAAATACTGAGACTACTTCACTGGGAAACCTCAAAAAGCGAGCAAAGGTTCTGGGAATCACTCTGACGATCTTTGGATTGGGAACGACTTTACTTGTCTATTTGAATAGCTATATGTGGGAATTGTATATCCTGACCATTGGCTTATCGCTTTTTGGAATACTCGAGATGGTGGTTTTAGCTATGCAAAAGCATAAAAAGAGTAAGGCCGGACTGGCTGAGATTATTAATGACTTTAACATGATGCCCCTGGCCATGCGTCAGCTTGCAGTGGTTCAGTTTTTCTCATGGTTCGCTTTGTTTACCTTATGGATTTATTCCGTGGCAGGTATTACAAGCCATATCTATGATATGAAAATGGAAAAAGATGTTGTCCATGAGTTGCAGAGTGCTGTAGCAAATATTGATAAATCGGAAGATACGGATAAAGTAAAATCAATAGGGGAAGAACTCCAAAAGTACAATAAAAAACTTCAGTCAGGCCAGGAGGAAGTTGTGGCAAGCATGGATGTTGTAAAATTCTTTGTTGACGAGGATCGGTCAGAGGAAATGCAAATGAGTGAAAATGCCCGAAATGTCGTTGATCGAATCCAGCAAGAATATAATGAAGGAGGTAACTGGGTCGGAATGGGTTTTGCCGTATACAATGGTTTTGCGGCAGTTTTTGCTTTTCTGCTCGTTTGGCTGGCAAAGGTTACCAACAGAAAACTGACTCACCTCATCTCCCTTGCAATAGGCGGAGTAAGTATGATCTCCATTTACTTTATCAACAGCACCGGCATCGGCCTATTGGTACCCTTTGTCGGTATCGGACTGACTTGGGCCAGCATACTGGCCATGCCCTATGCCATACTTACAAGTTCCCTCCCATCGCACAAAATGGGGGTTTATATGGGAATTTTCAATTTCTTTATTGTGATTCCTCAGATCTTAGCAGCCAGCCTGCTGGGTTTTGCCGTTAAGAGCCTCTTTAACGGGCAACCGATTTATGCCCTCGTTTTAGGAGGTGTTACCTGGTTTATTGCTGCTGCCATGATGCCGTTCGTGAAAGATAAAATCGAAAATAAGACAGCGAGCTGAGCCGCATAAAGAAACAGCATTTCATAAAAAAAGGTGTGGATTCTACTTCCGCACCTTTTTTTTGGCTCTATTTTAATAAATGATTGAAAAAAAATTGGCTTTTAGAAAGCATGGAATAAAGTGCCAAGTTCAAAATCCCAAGTTCAAAATTCAAAATAAATTCAAATACCCAAAAAAACGGTCCGGCTCAGACGGATGAAAGCTTAACCTACCTGGGCAGGGGTTGAAAACCAACTTCATGCTTATCAGGTCATTATAAGCTGTTTTGAGTTTGAGTTTTCAAAGTTTGGAATGTATTTCGAGCTTTGATTTTTGGATTTTGAACCCCGTTTAACGGGGTGAACTTTCTAGGCTTCCTCCACCTGGTAATCTTTATTAACAATCAAATGGGCGCGGTCTCTTAATGATCGCACTACCTGGTGTTCCTGCTCCAAAACCTGTAGCCTGTAATCATTCACCTTTTCTTTACCCCGTTTAAGCTGGGCTTTTTTAGTCTCATGATAAGTGAGATCAATAAAAACATTGAGGTCCGCATTTTCGGTTTTGATGGCGTAGAGACCGTCAATAATAAGCATCTCCACATTACTAAAATCTGTGATAAGTTTATCCACCTGTTGGGTAACAAGGTCAACGCAGGGCATCTCCGCTTTTTCTCCTTTTTTAAAGGAATTAATATTTTTATAAATGGTATCCCAATCATATTCGTTGTAACCTATACTTTCGATACCATGTTTCTGTCGCCATTCTTCCCGCTCCAGCGGGTGGGTCTTATAGTAGTTATCGATGTGTAACGGTTTGGCCTGTATCCCGTCTTCCTGAAGCAATTTGGCGAGGCTGTGGGCCAGTTCTGTTTTTCCTGTCCCCGATTCGCCGGAAATTGTTACGATCATCTTTTCTTTTTTGTTGCCCAACACTTTTTGCCTGATGGTTTCAGCGGCTTTTTTGTGTTTTTCTTCAATTAACAGTACGTCTCCAAGCATTAATATTTGATTTTGATTGATAAATAAAATATCGCCATGTATAAGCGTTTGTTTTTAAAGTGATACAGAAATCCATTCGTTATTGGGAAGTTTGTACTCCTCATCATATACCAGGATTGCCGTTTCGTCACCGTTTGAATTTTGAGCTTTAACCTCCATTTCGGTTTTCTTAACCCTGAAATGATAATCGACCCCCTTAAACTTTATGCGGAATGCGATACGCTTCCACCATTTGGGGAGATTCGGCTCTAGCTGCAATAGTTCGCCGTTATAATTCATTCCCGCATAAGTCGTGAGAGCAATCATTATCGTCCCAGACATCACTCCGACATGGATACCTTCGCCGGTAGTTCCTCCCTGGATGTCGTTGTAATCACTGGCCAGGGCTTCCTGGAACAAACGCCAGCTCAATTCATCGTCACCGGCCATATTGGCCAGCAAGGCATGCACCACCCGGCTCAGCGTCGAGCCATGGGTAGTTCGCTCCAGGTAATAATCCAGGTTTTTAGCCAGGTAATCGTCCCCGGGATTGTAACCCAGGTTTTTAAGGATGTCTGTTACCTCATCTTTATTCAGGTTATAGAAAGTCATCAAGGTATCGGCTTGCTTTGCTACCTTATAATCATCAGGCGATTCTCCTTCGGCTTTCAGGATACGGTCCATTCTGTGGATGTTCTCGTATTTCTTTTTATAAGCTTCCCAGTCGAGTTCCTTCAATCGGAAGAAACCGTCAAACTGGGCAAGGACATCATCCTGGATGACGACATTCATGTTTTGAGCGATATCCTGCCAGCGCTCCAGCTCATCTTCCGTTAGTTTGATTTTTGCTTTAAGCTTTTGGATACTCTCTGCATCCATTTGCTCCAGCAGACTAAAAGCTTTTCTGATGGCCCAAACCGTCATGATGTTGGTGTAGGCATTATCCGTCAAGCCACCTTCATCCTGGTCGAAATATTTCTCGTGGAATTCATCGGGCCCCATCACTTTGGGGATATGATAGCGGGCATCCTCGCCGTTAAACTCAGCTTTGCTTGACCAGAAGCGGCAGATTTCCAGGAACATTTCAGCCCCGTAGTTTTTGATAAAGTCCAGGTCATTGGTTGTATGGTAATACTGCCAGATATTAAAGGCTATAGCCAGCGATATATGCCGCTGAAGGGAGCTGTTGTCCGGGCCCCACTCACCTGTTAGTGGGTTAAGATGAACCACCTGTGTTTCTTCTCTGCCGCTGCTTCCGCTTTGCCAGGGGAACATAGCGCCTTCGTAACCATACTCGGCGGCATTTTTCCGGGCTTCATCGAGCCTCCGGTAGCGGTACATTAACAACGAGCGGGCTACATCGGGGAAATGAATAAAATAGAAGGGAAGGATGTATAATTCATCCCAAAAGATATGACCGCGATAGGCTTCACCGTGTAATCCGCGGGCGGTAACCCCGGCGTCAATATGCTTGTTATGCAGCGAAGCCGTAACCATTAGGTGGGTCATGTGTAACCGAAGCAGTTTTTGACTGAACCGGTCGCCGTCTATCTCGACATCCATTTCTTCCCAGAGGCTTGCCCATGCCTTCTCGCTCTCTTTTTTCATCAGGGAATAATCGGGGGCGTTGTTGATCGCATTGCGCGCTGCTTCTGAGACGTTATTAATATTCCAGTCCCGTGAAGTAAACAATACCACAGTTTTTTCTATTGTCAGGGCGTTTCCTGCTATCCCCTGTGTTTCAAAACTCGAATAGACAGCTCCTTCCCGCTCTTCGTGATGCATTTGCGGATGGAGTTCTTGCTCTCCGTAAAAGGTTTTCAGGTGCGCTGCTTCTGCAATCAATATCCCCGATTGCGTTGTTTCTACGGTAAGGTATTGATTGTTTTTGCTAGCACTTTGCGAATGGGGTTTGATGTGCTTTTGGTTAAGGGCACGGTAGCGCTCAACCCCGTCATTTATTATTGCGCCGTTAAGGCCGGTAGTAAAAGTCAACTTGCCACTGTAATTCAAGGGGGTGACAGAATAACGCAATCCCGCGTGATAAGGATTGTGCATACTTGCTAAACGTTCGCTTTGGATACGGGTCTCGCGCCCTTGATTATCCACCACCACCATGTCTTTAGCCAAAACACCCGTTTTGAAGTATAAGCGCCGCTCAATGGATTTTATGGTTGTGTTGTTGATGTCAAACCATTCACTATCCTCAATTTTAAAGTTAACCGGTAACCAGTTGGGGCAATTCACAAAATCTTCATTTTCTATATCGCGATCGCTAACCCTGGTTTTAAGTCGATTGTAGGTGCCGGCAATGTAGGTTCCGGGATAGTTGTATTCGTTGGCGGAACTTTCCTCAAAAGCCCCCCGCGTTCCGAAATAACCGTTTCCGACAGTCAGCAAAGCTTCGCGCGTCTTTTCTTTCCCCTGGTCGTAATCATAATACCCCAGTGACCATTGGTCTGCCGGCAATCCGTGTTTAAACCAATGGTTGATGTCATCAATAGCCATTTCATCCATATCGCTAATGACGATATCGGCGCCATGTTTTTTCAGCTCGTTATAATTTCCTTCCCGGGCGACGCCTAGCACTAATCCAAAACGTCCGTTCACACCGGCTTGGACTCCTGAAACCGCATCTTCTACAATAACCGCATCTTCATAAGCAACTCCGAGATTATCACAAGCCTGGGTAAAAATATCGGGTTCGGGTTTTCCTTTCAGGTTCAGCTCTGATGATACCGTGCCATCCACACGCGTTTCAAAAAGGTGGTCCAATCCGGCTGCCTCCAGCACATTTTTACAATTCTTACTGGAAGAGGCTACACCGGTTTTAATATTGTTGGCGTGGAGCTCTTTAATGAACGCTGTAGTGGAAGGAAATACTTTAACACCGTCACTTTTGAGTGTCTCATTGAAAGCCCGGTCTTTCCTGTTTCCTA
>JAIPBX010000136.1 GCA_021738485.1 Bacteroidales bacterium
AAAAAATAGATGAAGAACATTATTTGCCTACTTATAAACGTTTTCCGTTGACCATTACTCATGGCAAGGGCTCAAAGGTATGGGACAGCGAAGGCAAAGAATATATCGATGCCCTGGCAGGTATCGCGGTAAACAGTTTGGGACACAGCCATCCGAAGGTCGTAGAAGCTATCAAAGCGCAGGCTGAAAAACTTATCCACATCTCTAATTTTTACCTCACCGAACCTCAGGCTTTACTTTCTGAAAAGCTAGCCGAATTATCCGGACTGCCAAGAGTTTTCTTTGGAAATAGTGGTGCCGAAGCCAATGAAGGAGCCATAAAAATTGCCCGAAAATATGCCCATACACATAATCGCGGGGGAGAAATTATATCCTTTGAAGGGTGCTTTCACGGAAGGACGCTGGCGACCATAGCTACCGGTAAGGCTTCGATGCAGGAAGGATTTGAGCCCATTCCCAAAGGCTTTAAAATTGCTCCCTTTAATGATATCGATACGCTAAAAAGCATGATAAGTGATCAGACGGCAGCCGTCATAATTGAGCCCATTCAGGGGGAAGGAGGTATCAATGTGGTTGATAAAGATTTTATCAAACAGCTAAGGTCTTTATGCGATGATAACAACATTGTTCTGATATTTGATGAAATCCAGTGTGGAATCGGACGTACGGGTTACTTCTTTGCAAAGGACTATTTTGGTGTTCAGCCTGATATCCTTACCTCAGCCAAAGCCCTTGGTTCAGGCGTGCCAATAAGTGCAATTATGACCACCGAAAAAATCTCTTCGATCATCAAACCGGGTGATCATGGAACGACATTTGGCGGTAACGCCTTGGCAACGGCTGCTTCCCTGGCAGCAGTGAAAGCTATCAAAGAGGAAAATCTTATGGAGCAAGCTACCGAGAAAGGCCAATGGTTTATCGATAAAATTAAAGAAAACCAACCCGAATCCATAGGCATTAAAGGAATCCGGGGTATGGGGCTTATGCTTGGCTTTGAATTCGACAGAGAGACCAAGCCTATTGTGGAGGAAATGATGAATAACGGAGTATTGGCCAATGCCACAGCGGAAACCATCCTTCGCATCGTCCCCCCGCTAAACATCTCCTATGAAGATTTGGAGAAAGTTATTGAAGTGATGTTCAAATCAGCAAAAAAAATTAGAGAAAATGCATAAGATTGGAATAATAGGAGCTACAGGCTATACAGGATCAGAACTTGTAAGACTGCTACACTCCCATCCTGACATAGAAATTGCCATCATCACCAGTGAGTCCTACGCCGGGCAAAAATTTTCGGAGATACACCCCCAATTTAAAGGTATTGTGGACGTAACCCTTAAACCTGCTGATGATATAAAAAGCATTCAGCCCGATCTGGTCTTTCTGGCGTTACCCCATGGGGTTTCAATGGATTACGCCAAAGACCTGGCTGAAGAAGACATAAAAGTTATTGACCTTTCCGGCGATTTTCGGCTTCCTTCCAGGGAGTTATATGAGCAGTGGTATGACAAAAAACACACCTATCCCGAAGGAATCGACCGTGCAGTGTACGGTCTGCCTGAGCTTTTCAGAGACGCCATCAAGGGTGCTCAATTAGTAGCCAATCCGGGATGCTTTCCGACAGGCTCTATCGTTGCGGCAGCTCCTTTGGTAAAAGAAAAGCTTGTGGATATCAAGCACCTGATTTTTGATTCAAAAACCGGAGTTACCGGTGCAGGAGTTAAACCCAAGCTGGTTACCCACTTTTCAAATGTAAACGAGAATTTTAAGGCTTATGGGGTAAAAACCCACAGGCACACCATTGAAATCCAGGAAACGCTATCTGCTTATGGTAAGGGAAATACCATCGCGCAGTTCACGCCCCACCTTTTGCCGGTTGACAGGGGCATACTTACTTCGGCCTACGGCATCCCCGTAAAAAACATCACCCCGGATGAATTGAAACAAGTGTATGAAGAATCTTACGGTGACGAACCTTTTATCCGTTTACAGGAAACTGATCCTGAAATAAAAAATATTCGAGGGACGAATTACATCGATGTTTTCCCTGTGCTTGATGAGCGTACGGGCAATATCATGGTTTTCTCGGCCATCGACAACCTTGTGAGAGGCGCTGCCGGACAAGCCGTACAAAATATGAACCTGATGCTGGGAATAGAAGAAACCAAAGGACTGAATACAATCCCGCTCAGACCTTAATTCATTTATAATTATTACTAATCAAAGACTAAAGCTCATGAAAACCAAAGTTGACAGTAACGACATTGTAAATAACATCACCGACGTAAAAGGAATCGAATGCTGGGGGGCCCACACCGGCATTAAATCCATGCGTCGCGATTTGGCCATCATTTACTCAGAAAAGCCTTGCAATGCCTCGGCGGTCTTTACCCGAAACGATCTCATAGCCGAACCTATCAAACTTTGCAAAAAGCACATTGCCGACAGCAGGGCCCAGGCTATCGTTATCAATGCAGGGAATGCGAATGCCGGTACCGGCGAAGAAGGTTACCAAGGCGCAGAAGCCATGGCCGAAACCCTGGCCAGTCAACTCAAAATTGACAAAGAACTGGTTTTGGTGGCTTCTACAGGAGTTATCGGCGAGCCATTTCCAACGGAAGAAATCGTGGAGGGTATCAAAGAAAACGCAGAAAAAATCTCTTCCTCGACCAAGGCAGGGACATTTGCCGCTAACGCCATTTTAACGACCGATACTTTTGCGAAAGAAGGACATTTGAGTTTTGATTTGGATGGTAACAAAGTGAGTATGGCCGGAATCGCCAAAGGTTCGGGGATGGTACACCCAAACATGGGCACCATGCTGGCCTTCCTTGTTACGGATGTAGCCATCGACAAAAAGCTGCTGGATAGAACCGTTAAAAAGTGTGTCGACAAATCCTTTAACATGATTACCGTCGACGGCGATACCTCTACCAACGATATGGTGGCTGTTTTGGCTAACGGCATGGCAGGCAATGACGAGATTACCTCTGTCAATGACCCGAATTACAAGGTTTTTGAAGCCCATCTGCAGGAACTGATGATCCACCTGGCCAAATTGATTGTCTCCGATGGCGAAGGGGCCTCGAAGTTTATTGAATACAAAGTAACAAAAGCCAAATCGGAAAAGGTGGCCCGAAAACTAGTACGCGCTATTTCGGATTCATTATTGGTGAAAACAGCGATGTTCGGGCGGGATCCCAACTGGGGCCGCATTGTTATGGCTGCCGGAAATGCCGGAGTGAATTTTGACTTGTCGACAGTGAACCTCTATCTTGGTGATGAAGAACACATGGCACAAGTCCTGGAGAAGGGCACTCCCAAAGACTTTGACAAGAATCACGTCAAAAAGCTTCTCCGTGAGTCGCATCTGCGCGTCCACATGGAGATGAACCAGGGAAGAGCCGAGGCCATAGGCTGGGGATCGGATATTACGAATGATTACGTGATGTTTAACTCGGTGTATACGACTTAGGTCTTTGAAAATTCCTTTCGGAGGATATCGGGTAAGTCAACACCGCTTAGGGAGAAACAGATGAAAATTTTAAATTCAAGGCATAAATGAAGAAGTTGGCAAAAGGCAGTAAACAGTGGGCAATAAGAAAAAAATTGCCAACTGCCACACTGCCAACTTTCTTTTACCAAGCTTCCAACTATCACCTAATTATTTCAATGAAAAAATAGCCCTCTGCACAAATACCCAAAATCTTACTATCTTTGCAGCCGAAAATAACAGACAGTCGCAACATCCTGTCTATAAATAAAAACTACGGATTATGCCTTGAGGAAATGTCTTTTGGATAACCCTCGCTGCGATAAAGCTTCCATAGTTTTTATGATTTTGGGAATCCCCCTTGGATGATGCGCTGTTGCCAAACGAAATGGCTATGCTGACAAAAGACAATAAATATTTTCTGGCGCTGGTAACAGCTTTTATCAGCCTTTTGGTGGTGAGCAACATCATTGCGGTCAAAACCATCACTATCGGCGGATTGATTGTTCCGGCGGCTGTACTGTGTTATTCGCTGACTTTCGTAGTTACGGATACCCTGTCGGAAATCTGGGGGAAAAAAACCACGCAGTTTGTAATTACGCTGGGATTTGCCGCAGCGGTGTTATCGGCTATTTTCATCAAATGGGCGATTGAGATGAAGGGAAGTCCTTTCTGGGAAAACCAGGAGGCTTTTCAAACCATTATGGGAAGTAATATCAGGGTGGTTCTGGCCAGTCTGGTGGCCTATCTCATAAGTCAGCGGCATGACGTGTGGGCTTTCCACTATTGGAAAAGCCGCACGAAAGGGAAACATCTGTGGCTGCGGAACAACTTGTCATCTATGGCATCACAGCTTATTGACACCACACTTTTTATAGTGATTGCTTTTTACGGAACCGGCGTTCCCATCCTGCAAATGATTTTCGGACAGTACCTTGTCAAGCTGGCAATTGCAGCGCTGGATACACCGATTGTTTACGGACTTGTCGCTTTTATCCGACCTAAACTGAGTACCGAAAATGCCTGACCAACGAAATGAAGAGCGGTTTTTAGGTAAGCGTGTTATCACTCCGGAATCTTACGATCCAACGCTGCTGGTAGCCGTTCCGCGGGCTGAAAACCGCCGCGAGAATGGTATAGATGAAATGGCGTATCTGTTTGAAGGATACGACGTATGGCATGCCTACGAAACGAGCTTTCTGCTGGAGAACGGGCTTCCGGTCACCGGGATAACCAAGATCGTTTACCCGGCCTCAAGCCCGAATATCGTGGAAAGCAAATCCCTGAAGTTGTACATGAATTCTCTGAACAACGAAAGACTTGGAGAATCAAAGACTGAAGCCATAAGTGATTTCGAACAAAGGGTTCAAAAAGATTTAGAGAAAATAGTCGAAGATTCGGTTTGGTTAAAATTCCATGACATTCATACCCGAAAAGCAAAAAATGAATTGGAGGGCTACCAAACCCTGGAAGATGAAGATTTTGCCGAAAGCCTGACATTTTCGGGTTTAAAACAGGAAAATATCACACTTGGCACACAACCCCTTAATGGGATGATAAAATGGAAAAGCCATTTGCTGCGAAGCAATTGCAAAATCACGTTCCAACCCGACTGGGGAACGGCTTTTATCAGAATTGAAGGGGAGAAAACGATCACCCCCAAATCCATTTTAGAGTTTATTGTCTCCATGCGCAATGAAAACCATTTCCATGAGGAAATCGCCGAAATGATGTTCAAGCGGTTTTACGAAAAAGTCCAACCCGGCAACCTGACAATCGCTTGTATATACACCCGTCGCGGCGGGATTGATATCACCCCGGTTCGGAGTAACAACCTCCCCGGTGAATTTGATGCTCTTACAGATCCAGCACAGCTTGTGGAGAAGATATTCCGGCAGTGAGAAGAAGTTGGCAGTTGGCATTGAGCAGTTGGCAATTTTTCAGAATAATCTCTAATAGCGGATTAAGATCAGACGAATAATGCTATTTTTAAATACAATTATTTTCTGATAAATCTATAGCCACGAGTGAACTGTGCTTGCCAATGATTCAACGAATTGTACAATTTTTTGTATTTTTATTTAAGAATTTAAGAAAAAAAGCAATGGAAGCATTATATAAAATAAAGGCGAAAGACCTGGATAAGAATTGGCTGGAGTCGATAAAAAAGCTTTTCGGCGATAAAGAGGTGGTTATCAAGGTATCATCTGAAATGGATGAAACGGAATATTTGACATTATATCCGGCCAACAAAGAGCATCTTCTTGAAAACATGGATTCCGGAGAAGAAAAACGATTTGCCG
>JAIPBX010000137.1 GCA_021738485.1 Bacteroidales bacterium
GCTCCCCCGGCCCCCTTCGCCTCCATTTGCTTAAATCCCTTGTCTTTCCGAGCGGAGCGAGGAATCTCCTAGATGTTTATCGGACACCAATGTTTAAAAATCAATGCTTTTCAAAAATTTCTTGTTATTATCATCAAAAATGCTTATCTTTTCGAGCACTAATAAAAGGTGTTATGGAAGATAGAATCATAAACATAGGAACATTTTCCTATTCGAGAGCGCAATTGTTAAAAGCGCGGCTGGAGGCCGAGGGTATTGATTGTTTTCTGGCCAATGTAACCCGTATCCGTTCCGATGTTCCAGGCGGGGTGAATCTTTTGATCAACGAAAAGGATTCGGAAAAAGCCCTGGAGCTCATAGATGTATTTAAAAATGCGGCGGGCAGTGAAAAAGAAGGATCACTCCGCAAGCTTAAACAAGTTAGAAAGATTATGGTGCCGGTGGATTTTTCGGAACATTCGAAAAATGCCGCCCTTTTCGCCCTTGGTATTGCTGCCCCATTAAAAGCAGAAATACGGATTGTACATGCCTATTACAATCCGGCAACTCATGCCGAGCCATTTGATGGCACTTACAATTATGAGATAACCATCGATAAATACGTTAAAGAGCTCGAAACTAATGCCCGTAAAAGGCTTGATGAGATGAAGGATTTTTTGCGATCTGAAGCCAGGAAATATAATTATACGGGCTTACGGGTCTCAACCAGGCTTGTTAATGGTTTTGAGGTTAGCTCTATATTACAAATGAGTGAAGAGTATAAGCCGGGTATAATTGTTCTGGGTACAAGGGGTAAGAACGGAAAATTAAAAACGCTGGTGGGCAGCGTTACTACCAGGGTTATTGATAAGGCCGGTGTTCCTGTTTTGGTAGTGCCCGAAGGAGCCCGTTTTAAAGAGGTGGGTCAAGCCAACAGGGTTATGTATGCCACCGATTTTGATGATTATGATTTCAGGGCTTTGCGCAGGTTGATGAGCTTTGTTCGTCCTTTTGGCATGCAGGTATATTGTGTGCATATTTGTTGCCAAGCTACATCCCCGTATGATAGGGCCAAAATGAATGAACTGGAAAATCATTTTAAAAATGAGGTGGATGATGTGGAGGTGTTTTTCGATATTATTGAAAGTGACAATGTGATTGATGGCTTTAACCAATACATCCATGCCAAAGACATCGATTTGGTCTCCATTACCGTTCATAAACGTAATCTTATTGAGAAATGGCTAAATCCTGACATCACTAAAAAGTTACTTTTTAACACCAACAAGCCTATTTTAATTTTTCATGCGAGCGGAGGCTGATTCCGGTTGGGAATAATAATGCAGGTATTGCCAACTCAAAGTCGGGTATGAGTATGGTTCTCTTATTACTGATGGCATGAATAGAAAGGCTTCTTTACAATGTAGGATAAAACGCGTGCTCGATGTGTTTTAGCTTTTCTTGTGTAGGGGTGAGGATAATGGAAATAATATCGAAACGGGCTTCTTTTCTGATTTCGTTCCATACCAAATATTGATTGGCTGCTCTTACCAGGAAACGCTGTTTGGTTTTATTTACCCACATTTCCGGTTCACCCATAAGATTCGAGCGCCGGGTTTTCACCTCAACAATTACGATGTATTCATCATTTTCGGCAATGATATCGATCTCGTTTTTACCAAAGCGCCAGTTGGTGGCCCTTATCGTATATCCTTTGCCTTTCAAATGGCCCAGGGCAAGCTCCTCACCCCGGTCACCCAATTCATTATGTTCTGCCATCAGTTTACCAGGTATTTGAAAACCAAATTATAAAGAATTACAATAAAAAGAAAGAGAAAAAGCACAAAAAGCGCTGTGCCCAGGATTTTTTTCCATTGATTTCGCTGAACCACTTGTTTTTCGGGTTCCTGGAAATGGATCTTCACCTCTTCATCCACCGAAAGATCAACCCGCCTTCCCATAATGATGGGTTGATTCACATCAAGATGACCGGCCGGAAACCCAAAACAAACAGGGTAATCGTACTCTTCTACAGCCCCGGCAATGATCTCCGCGGCCGATTTACCAAAAGGGATCGCATTATCATTCATCTTGGTCATTCCTCCCACGATCAAACCTGCCAGGTTGCTTAGCTTGCCCGAGCGTTTCAGTTGCTGCATCATCCGGTCCAAATGATAGAGATACTCATCCACTTCTTCAATAAACAGGATTTTACCTTGCGGGTTTATATCCGATTGGGTTCCCGTAAGATTATAAAGAATGGAAAGGTTACCGCCCACAATCAACCCGCTTGCATTCCCCTTCCGATTCAGCGCATTTGCCTGTAGCGTATATAATGGCTGTTCATTTCCAAATAAAATGGCTTTCATGTTTTGAATATCTGGAGATTGAGCCGCATCTTCAGTAAAATTAAAGGCCATAGGAGCATGCAGGGTTTCAATTCCTAAAACCTGGTTAATATGGGCATGCATTACGGTAATATCGCTAAAGCCAATGATCCATTTGGGTGAATTCGAAAAACGGCTAAAATTCAACCGATCGATAATCCTCACGGTGCCGTAGCCGCCACGGGCACATAAAATGGCTTTGACGCTTTCATCATCGAGCATTTGCTGAAAATCGGAAAAGCGGTCCTCATCGGTGCCCGAAAACTGATGGTGTTCATTAAGCAAATTGTTGCCCAGCACTACTTCCAGCCCCCAGCTTTTTAAAGTTGCTACTGCCGCTTCAATTTCCTTCAGGCTTATCTTTTTTGCCGGGGCCACTATCGCTATTTTATCGCCTTGTTTTAGTGATGGAGGTGTTATCATTGAATTAGTTTTTTTCTTGAAAGGATAAAATTAAGGGTTTTTAGTGAATCATCTCTTTTTGCATAAATCCGAGAGAGGAATCTCCTGCATGTTCACGGGACACCAGTGTTCCTTAATAAAACTAAAGACAAAAAAGGCTGTTGAACAAAACCTCCTTTTTTGATCGATAATTCAATTCATTATCTTTGCCCCTCATTTTGAAAAAGGAAAGGATTTGTCATGGCTGAGAAGAAGAATTACAAGCGCTATACAGTTACGGCCGCATTGCCTTATGCTAACGGTCCATTACATATTGGTCATCTTGCAGGAGTATATATTCCGGCCGATATTTATGCCCGTTACCTCCGCTCAAAAGGCGAAGAAGTGGCCTTTATTTGCGGATCGGATGAGCATGGAGTGCCTATTACCATCAAAGCCCGTAATGAAGGGAAGTCGCCGCAGGAAGTTGTGGATGAATATCATGAGATCAATAAGAAATCCTTCGAGGAATTGGGCATTACTTTCGATATCTATTCCCGAACCTCCAATGCCATTCATCATATTACTTCTGCTGAATTCTTTAAGAAGCTGTATGACGAGGGAAAATTCATCGAACGGGAAAACGAACAATACTTTGACGAAGAAAATAACCAATTCCTTGCCGACCGCTATATAACCGGAACCTGTCCCAACTGTGGCTATGAGAAAGCCTATGGCGATCAGTGTGAGAGCTGTGGCACTTCATTAAGCCCCAATGAATTGATCAATCCCACCTCAGCCATTAGTGGGAACAAACCTGTTTTACGAAAGACCAAGCATTGGTACCTGCCGCTCGATAAGTACGAACCCTGGTTAAAAAAATGGATTCTTGAAGACCATAAAGATGACTGGAAACCCAATGTTTATGGCCAATGCAAATCATGGCTCGACAAAGGGCTGCAAGCCCGGGCAGTGACCCGCGATTTGAACTGGGGCGTGAAAGTGCCGCTGGAAGAAGCCGAGGGAAAAGTGCTTTATGTATGGTTTGATGCTCCTATCGGATACATTTCGGCTACCAAGGAATGGGCTACCGATAACGACAAGGATTGGAAACTTTATTGGAAAGACGAAGAAACCAAACTGGTGCATTTTATCGGGAAGGACAACATAGTTTTTCATTGTATAATTTTCCCTGCTATGCTTAAGGCTGATGGTTCATATATTCTTCCTGATAATGTTCCGGCCAATGAATTTCTGAATCTCGAAAACGATAAAATCTCAACATCGCGCGGATGGGCTGTTTGGCTTAATGAATACCTTGAAAAGTTTCCGGGTAAGCAGGATGTGCTACGTTACGTACTTTGTGCTAATGCTCCTGAAACCAAGGACAATAACTTTACCTGGAAAGACTACCAGGACCGGAACAACAATGAGTTGTTGGCGATATTGGGCAATTTTGTCAACCGGACCCTGGTACTCACCCAAAAATATTTCGATGGAAAGGTTCCTGGAGTAGGTGAATTAACCACCGAAGATAAAGCTGCTTTAGATGAAATGAAAGCCTATCCCGGCAAGATTGCCAAAAGCATGGAGAATTACCGTTTCAGGGAAGCCTTGAATGAAATGATGAACCTGGCCCGCCTGGGCAATAAATACCTCACCGATCATGAGCCCTGGAAAAAAATAAAAACTGATGAGGAGCGGGTTAAAACCATCCTGAATATATCGCTGCAAATTGCTGCTAACCTGTCGATAGTGGCAGAGCCATTTATCCCGTTTACGGCCGAAAAGATGGTCAGGATGTTGAATATAGAGCAGAAATATTGGGAGGAAGCCGGATCGGCATCTTTGCTGGAAACCGGTCATCAGCTTAATAAAGCGGAATTCCTGTTCAATAAGGTTGAAGATGAAACCGTAGAAAATCAGAAACAGAAACTGATCGAAGAATATGAAAAGCGGCTGCAAAGGGAAAGCAAGGTGGCACCTGCAAAGGATCCTATAAAATTCGATGATTTCAGCAAGCTCGATATCCGTTCGGCCACCATTCTGGAGGCCGAGAAAGTTCCCAAGACCAAAAAGCTGATCAAAATGACAGTGGATACAGGTGTTGATAAACGTACTATTGTTTCGGGTATAGCGGAATATTTCAAGCCGGAGGATGTTATCGGTAAGCAAGTAAGTGTCCTGATCAACCTGGAACCCAGAAAGATCAAGGGTATCGAATCCAAAGGCATGATCCTGATGGCCGAAGATAATGATGGCAGCCTGCATTTCGTTAAGCCTGAGGATGAGATAACCAATGGCTCTGAGGTGAAGTAGTCATTTGTGCCAAATTTTATAGTTTTGCAGGTTGAAAGGGCCCCGTAGTTCAACGGATACCTGCCTGCCGGCAGGCAGGGAATAGAGGTTTCCTAAACATTGGATAGATGTATTGGGTTTATGCTATACAAAGTGAGATCGATGGCAGAATTTATGTTGGAATAAGTCAAAACGTAGACTTGAGGGTAAACCAGCATAATAAAGGACATACGCGTTCAACTAAAGGATATAGACCATGGGGGTTGGTTTATACAGAACAAGTAGGAGAGAGTATGATGGCGGCCCGGAAAAGGGAAAAGTATTATAAATCTGGTATAGGCAGGGAAAAAATAAAACAATTGAGTAAGGCCCCGTAGTTCAACGGATAGAATAGAGGTTTCCTAAACCTTAGATACAGGTTCGATTCCTGTCGGGGCTACAAAGGGTGAAGAGAGCTAATTGCTCTCTTTTCTTTTTTCCAGCACCCTGAACTTGCGGTTTCCAAAACCTTAGATACAGGTTCCCTGCCTGCGTGACTGCAGTCAGGCAGGGATTCCTGTCGGGGCTACGAAGGGTGAAGAGAGCTAATTGCTCTCTTTTTTATGCCCAGACCACATGATCTGGGAATTATAAGATGTTTGCTTATTGCTTCAGGTAACAGCGGGCCGGATGTCACCAAGCTCCATACGCCATGCTCTTTGCTTCAAGG
>JAIPBX010000138.1 GCA_021738485.1 Bacteroidales bacterium
TATAAACAATGCCTAAGGTCGTTTCAAATACTACTCCAATAATTTCATTACTCAAATTATCACGCCTATCTATTTTAAAAGATTTATATTCGGAAATTTCAATACCACATGCCGTTTATCAGGAAATAGAGGCCGGTAAAAGTAAAACGTACTACCAGGATTTATCAAAAGTTGGCTGGGTAAATAGTGTTAAAATCAAAGACAAGGATGCAATTAAGTATTTTTTGGATTTAGATGCCGGTGAAGCTGAAGCTATAGTACTTGCCAATGAACTTCAGGCGGATTTGATAATAGTAGATGAGTCCTTAGGAAGGTTTTATGCCAAACATGCAGGCCTTAATGTAACCGGCACGATTGGGGTTTTGATAAAGGCTAAAAAACAGGGAATTATTACTAAAATAAAACCTTTACTATACGAGCTGATTAAGAAAGATGTTTGGATTAGCAAAAAACTAGTCAGTGATGTTCTTAAAGAAGCCGGGGAATAATTTAGTTTGTTTGTACACCAATCACAAACCAACCTTATTAGCCTGTCATACCCCACGCCACCTCTTAACCTTATTGTCTCTGTAAAACAGTTATGTCACATCCACAAAAATCAATAAGGTCGCATTTATTGGGCGGGATACCCGGCTACTAAGGTCAAAAAAAATGAAAATAAGGTTTTAAAAAAATACGACCTCCTTTATTTCTTCCAATCCGAGAGAAATCCCGGAATCCGAAATCCGAAATCCGGAACCGCATCAAATACTTGCGAACTCTTACTCCAAGAGCTTTTTACCCTGAGCCTGCTTACAAATTAACCGGCCGGTGGTCGCATGCGAACTCATCACTCCCCAAAATTTTTATCTTCGCAGAAATCAGAGGAGGGAACCATGGCAGCAAATCATAGCTTTCTACGCATCACTTTTCTTGTTGTATTTTCAGCAGTTATTATCACCGGCAACAGCCAGACCTATCTGGATCCGGATGCCCCGGTTGATGAACGGGTGGATGATTTGCTTTCGCGGATGACCCTGGAGGAGAAAGTGGGCCAGATGACGCAGGCAGAACGCGCGAATATTGTTGCCAATCCCTCCAATATCGAAAACCTTTACCTCGGCTCGGTTCTGAGCGGAGGGGGGAGCACTCCCGAACCCAACACGGTTGAGAACTGGGTGGAGATGTACAACAACCTCCAGAGCCGGGCGATGTCGACGCGGCTGGGAGTTCCAATCCTTTACGGGGTGGATGCGGTGCATGGTCACAACAACCTGGTTGGAGCAGTTATCTTCCCCCACAATATCGGGCTGGGATGCACCCGAAACAGTGAGCTGGTGCGTCAGTGTGCGGAAATCACAGCCCTGGAAGTCAGGGCCACCGGGTTGCAATGGACCTTCAGTCCGTGCGTCAGCGTCCCGCAAAACGAATACTGGGGACGAACGTACGAGGGCTTCGGGGAATCCCCCGGGCTGGTGGATTCCCTGAGCCGCGCCGCCATTCTGGGCTACCAGTCCGATTCTCTGGGAATGCCCCATCATATCCTGGCCTGTAGTAAACATTTCGTGGGGGATGGCGGAACCACCAACGGGATCGACCAGGGCAATACGCAGGTTTCTGAAGAAAAGCTGCGCGAGATTCACCTACCACCCTACATTTCGAACATCGATGCAGGAGTGGGTTCGGTCATGGCCTCCTTTAGCAGTTGGAACGGCGAAAAATGTCACGGGAGTGAATACCTGGTGACGGATGTGCTGAAGGAGGAGCTGGGATTTGAGGGATTTGTGTTGAGCGACTGGCAAGGTATAAACCAACTGGATGGCGATTTCAGCGTTGCCGTCAAAGAGGCGGTGAATGCCGGTATTGACCTGGCTATGCAGCCGTACGATTATATCCAGTATACCGAAGTTTTGCACGATTTAGCCGGGAGCGGAGAAGTCCCGATGGAGCGGATTGATGATGCCGTGGAGCGGATTCTGCGGATAAAATTCCGGATGGGCTTGTTCGAAAATCCTTACGCTGACATGGCCCTGGCAGATACCGTAGGATGTGAAGCCCATCGTGAAGTGGCCCGCCAGGCTGTTCGCGAATCAATAGTCCTGCTGAAAAACGATGGCATGCTGCCGCTTTCCCAATCAAACGGGGAAGTGTTGGTGGCCGGTGCTAAGGCCGACGATGTAGGCGCCATGTGCGGCGGCTGGAGCATCTCCTGGCAAGGAAGCATGGGAAGCATCACCGAGGGAACGACCGTTTATGAGGCGGTAAGGCAAAAGATAGGTCACGACAATACGCTATTCAGCCAGAACCCCTCGCAAATCCCCGATGCGGATTATGCCGTGGTTGTGGTGGGTGAAGCGCCCTACGCCGAAGGAGCCGGTGATGTGTTTCCCAGCCAAAGCAAGTTTACTTTAAGCCATGAAGACCAGGCCATGATTGATGCCGTAGAGGGAGAAGGGATCCCGATGGTGGTGGTACTTCTTTCGGGAAGGCCGCTGGACATCCGGACAGAACTCAACCAATCCAATGTATTTCTTGCCGCCTGGCTGCCGGGAACAGAGGGAGGTAAAGGCATTGCCGATGTAATTTTCGGTGATTATAACCCTACCGGAAAACTCTCGCATACCTGGCCGGAATCTTATGATGATGTACCTATCAACGTCTCCGGTGATTACCCGGGCCATGACGCTTTGTTCCCTTATGGATTCGGATTGTCATACGATGAAATCGGAGTCGGAGAGCAACAAACAGGACCGGCGTTTAAGGCTTACCCCAATCCTGCCGCAGCGTTTCTCATCGTGCAGCCCGAAAAAGCCGGAAAGCTGTCCATCACCCTGCGGGATATGACAGGGAATGCCGTAATCCACCAAACAAGGCAAATCAGAGGCAGAGAAAAACTTCACATCGGCCATCTGGCAAAAGGCGTATACATCCTGGAAGTCAATGACGGGGAGGGCACGACCAGCAGGAAAATCATCAGGCGCTAAAAATCCATGGGACCTGTGTCAGGGTTTTTTAAGTTAAAAAAAAAGTTTCATATTTAAAATTATACACGGTAACCTGTTGAATTTCAATAAGTTTTTATCAAATAATTTAAAACTTTGTGTATCTTTGTGTCTTCGTGCCTTCGTGGCGGTAGTACCAGAAGGCCACAAAGGTGTCATACTATTTTTAGTCAACCTGGTCGCAAAAAAGTAAGTTCTTAATTCATATTATTCAGCAAAATCTAAAAAAAAGAGATTTGGAGGAAAAAGATACCTGGTTCTAATAACCGTCAAAGGCTTTGAAGAAACGGAACCTTTTAAAATCGACCGCTCTGAATATGGAAACATGGACGACTGGCTGCCGGTGGAGGATATCGGAAAGGTGAAGGCGGTATGAAGTCTCGAAATTGAACATTACTTGTGGGAGGCCGATACGAATACAAAGAATCAACAAATATTCCAAATCTTCTATACAAACCAAAAATGAAAAATTATGAAACGATTACTTATTATTCTTTTAATGGCAGCTCCATTCCTTAGCTTTTCCCAGTCCCGCTCAGTAACACTGGAGCTTGAGGGCGAGGTCACTTCCAAAATATCCAGAAAAATCAAAAAAGGAGACAAAATCCAAATAATGGGCGTTCAGCAAAATGCTGATGGGTATGCACAGCTTGCTATTCTGCATGAGGAAGGTTTATTGAATTTTGACTACAATAAGGTTGAAGATATCCAAATAAACCCATCATCTACAACTGAATTCTGGCAGGCACAGGCATTAAAGCAGGATGCTTACGAAGAACTGATGCAAAATGGCTTTCAGTATGAAATGCGCAAAACGATGGAAGAGGATGCCGAAGAGTATGTTAACCGCTTGGATGCAAATGGCTTAATATACCACGACAGCTACCTGGAGAGTTATCTTACTTCACTGGCTTATAAAATCCTTCCGGGACAGCGGATGGACGGGCGACCAGGTTTTGTGGGTGTAAAAGTTAAAAAAGACGTTCAGCCCAATGCTTTCAGCCTGCCTAACGGTACGCTGTTAGTCACCACGGGCTTGCTTACTACCCTCTCCTCCGAAGAAGAACTGACGGCTGCTCTGGCACATGAGATGGCTCATTTTGTACTCGACCATCATATCAGGAATATTAACGAGAAAATCAAACGACAAAAACGGGCTAAGTTCTGGGGTGCGGTAGCTTCTGCTGTGGCAGCCGCCGCCGGAACCTATGCGGCCCAAAGCATGGATTTCTATAATCCCGGAATATTTGGTATAAGTTCCGGTATAGCGGCTTATAGTGTAATTTCCTCCATCAATGAACGCCTGGGATTAAAATACAGCCGGGAACAGGAATTCAAGGCTGATGCTGTGGCAATCGAACTTTTGAATTACAAGGGTATCAGCGAAAGCGCATTAGCCTCAGCCTTACACAAAGTGAAGCATCATTGTCATTATACAGGTAATTTTATGGCTTTATCCGCCGAAGGGTCTCATCCCTCCCTGGATCAACGAATCAGCAAAATCGGTAATCCTTCATCGGTGAAAATCAAAAAGCCAAAGACAACCTGAAAAAATATCTTTCATTACTGAAAGCAGAAGAAAAAAACATCGAAACCGACGAAAAAGCTTATGACTCTTCCATGCGATTGCGATATATTAACCAGGAAAAAAAATGGACCAATAATCTGTTATCGAAGGTGCACCTAATGTAAAACAAGTAAATGAATACCTTTATAACGAAGTGTTGTAATTCGAATAAAAATTATTAGTTTTGCAATCCGAATGAGGGTGTAGTCCCGCCACGGCGGGACGCTTGACAGGGTTCAAATTGCATCCAAAACATTTTCGGGGTGTAGCGCAGCATGGTTAGCGCGCTTGACTGGGGGTCAAGAGGTCGGGAGTTCAAATCTCCCCACTCCGACATAAAAAAGGTTACCTATTTTTGGGTAACCTTTTTTATTTGAAATAAATATCAAACCGGCTGCAAGCAGATTTCTTAAATACAGAAATGATATTTTTAATTACATCAAAATTGATAGCCTGCAATAATGTAAAATCTTGATGAATTGGAACTTATCGTTTCATAACCCGAAGGGCCGCTCCCTAATTCATAGCGTAAATTCAAGCTTACATCTTTATACCTTCCTCCTATTCCGCCAATAAAGCTAAATTCAACAAACTCAATCTCGTCAAGAGCATTTTCCTTTGAAACAGTATGTGTATCACCTTCATTGTATTCAGTTCTTAAATAATTTTCTGTTCCCACACCCATTCCACTGGAAAAGCCACCGTCCACTAACAACTTAAACTTTCCCACAGGATGATTATATCGTACCATGCTATTAAGTTTCAGATAACTAAACCCAAACCTGGAGTATTTGATAAGCTCAGCTCCGGGATTTTGAGCATCATCGATTAAAATTTCAGAAAAACCCAATAACTCAAAAATTTTATCGGCCATAGTCCATTACCTGTTTCTGTTGCTTTATTTTTCCCTTAAATAAGGGATATGACTCGATGAATGCACCAAACCTCCTGAACCTTTTCCATTATTTCTCATTGATCATCGTTATCTTTGCAAAAACTTGTTGCAGATATCCGGATTCAGCGACATATTGTCATACTTCAATATCTAATTATGAGCAGAATAAGCTTGTTAACAATTTATTAAGATTTTGGCACAGAATTAGTGAAACGGGATTACGAATTGAGAAAGTAAAATTTAAAAAATTACATAAAAATGGCTCAAGAATTTGAAAAAGTACGTTGTCTGATTGTTGGCTCCGGGC
>JAIPBX010000038.1 GCA_021738485.1 Bacteroidales bacterium
CTGTGTACGACACCCAGGGAAAAGAAACCGCTTTTCACAAGAATGAAGCTAAAGAACAGCAAAGCGGTTCGGGACCCCAGGCAGCCCAATATTTGGCTGATTTGGGAGTAAATAAGGTTATGAGCGGGGACTTCGGGCCTAAAGCTAAGAACGCCCTGGAGTCTCTCGGTATTGAGATGGTTGTGCTGAAGGATGAGCAACCCATAAAAAGTATAATTGATAATTTAAAATAAGGAGGTAATTATGCCAGGATTTGACAGAAAAGGACCGGAAGGTAGAGGCCCGATGACCGGCCGCAAATTGGGAAAATGCACAGGTCATGATACAGATGAAAAAGAGAATCGCGAAGATATTCGCGGACTGGGTTTGGCAAACCGCTGGGGCCAGCAAAGACCCCCCCGGGGCAGAGGAGGTGGTCGTCGCCCCGCTCGCGGAAGAGGCTTTGCTAAGGGACGTGGTAATGCCAACGGTTTCCGCTTCAGAGGCGGCGATCTTTAACAGGCTGATTTTTACAATCAAAAATCAACAAACAGATAATCTCCAAAAAGTATCCTTGGGAAAGCTATCTTCTGAGAGCTTTTGCTAGGGCTTTTTGGAGTTATCCTTCATGAAAAATTAACAAAACCAAAAGAAAGATGAAACGAATAGCAGTACCTGTCACAGGAGAAAAACTATCACCCCATTTCGGACATTGTGAGCAGTTTCTCATAGCCGATATAGAAAATAATAATGTGTTAGCAGAAACATTTCATACTCCGCCGGCTCATGCTCCCGGAGTTTATCCCCGATGGCTTTCAGAAAATGGAGTGCATGAGGTCATTGCCTGTGGGATTGGAAAAAGAGCGATAGCACTCTTTGAACAAAATAACATACATGTGCATCTGGGCGTACCGGATTCTTCCTATCGCGATCTAATACAAAACTATTTGAATGACAACCTGGTTACAGGTGAAAATGCTTGTGACCATTGATACGTTGTTACCGGTATGACTTATAAGATAGCAATTGCCAGTGGAAAAGGAGGAACCGGCAAAACGACAGTGGCTGTAAATCTTTATCGTACATTACAATATCTGGGTAAGCCTGTCAATCTTGTAGACAGTGATGTGGAAGAGCCCAATGCAAACCTTTTTCTAAAAGGAGAGGAAAAGGGAAGGGAGCCCGTCAACATGATGATCCCACAGATCAATACAGATATCTGTACCTTTTGCGGGAAATGTGCTGAGGTTTGTGCATTTAATGCCATTATGATGGTACAATCCATAAAACACATCCAGGTACTTACCGATTTGTGTCATTCCTGTGGGGCTTGCTCTTATTTCTGCCCCGAAGAAGGAGCTATTACAGAAAAACCAAAAAAACTCGGCGAGGTAATTCAATATTATCATGACCGGACCGATTCTTTTACCTACGCAGGACAATTGACTGTGGGAGAAGCCTTGGCTGTACCGGTTATAAAGCAAACAAAAAACAAAATAACCGAAAATATGATCAATCTGGTGGATGCCCCGCCGGGAACTTCATGTCCGGCTATGGAGGTACTGCAGGATGCCGACTATACAATCTTAGTGGCTGAACCAACTCCATTCGGCATGAATGATTTGAAGATTATGCTGGATACGGTACGGAAAATGAATATCAGGGCAGGAGTAGTCATCAATAAAGCGGACAGTGGAGACGGGCAAATAAGAAAGCTGCTTAAGGATGAAAATATGGATATAATGGCTTCCCTTCCTTTCAGAAGAGATATTGCTTCACAATACGCCGAAGGAGCTGTGCTGGTGGAGGTCTTTGAGGATATGAAGCAAAAATTCAGGGAATTGTGGAGTAACATAGAGTTAAAATTGAATACTGACGATGCAACAGATAACAGTTATTAGCGGAAAAGGCGGCACGGGGAAAACCACTTTTACGGCGGCGTTTTCTTCGTTAGCCAGGAATGCAGTCTTTGCCGATTGCGATGTGGATGCTGCCAATCTCTACCTGGTACTCCGGCCCGGGAATTATCGGGAGGAGGTTTTCCCCGGAGCTCAAAAAGCAGTGATTGATTATGACAAATGCACTAACTGTGGTATATGCCAGGATGTGTGTCGCTTTGATGCTATAGGTTGGAAAAAGGGCAGGATAGAAATATCGGAATTTGCATGCGACGGCTGTGAATTGTGTATGCATGTATGTCCTTTCGGAGCCATTACAATGGAACAGAGCCGGGACAGCAAATGGTTTATAGGTAACACCCGGTTTGGCCCGATGGTGCATGCAAAGCTGGGTATTGCCGAAGACTTGTCAGGGAAATTGGTTACGGTGGTAAGAGAAGAAGCCAAGAAGTTAGCTGAAAAGGAGAGCCGTCAACAGATTATTATCGATGGCCCGCCGGGAATCGGTTGCCCGGTGATTGCATCCGTAACCGGTACCGATAAGGTTGTGGCCATTACAGAGCCTTCTCAAAGCGGATTGCATGACTTGAAGAGGGTAACTCAAATGGTGGGGCATTTTGATCTTGTTCCTTATGTTGTTATTAACAAATTTGACATCAACATGTCCATGACCAGGGAAATAGAAAATTATTGTCACCATTATGGATTACCCGTGATAGGCGAAGTCCCATTTGATAGAAGCATGGTTGAGGCTATGGTAGAACAAAAATCCGTGATTGAGTATGTGCCTTCTTCAAAAATTAGTAAATTGCTTACAAATATTTGGATAAGCATTAATGATTAGCAACACCTTAGAGCTATGCTCAACCATGTAGCACTGCAAATTGAAAATGAGAAAGACATTAAGGATTTCTATACTGACATTATGGGGTTCCGTGTAGAAAGAAGCTTTGAGCTTGATCGTAAATTGTCTGCTGATATTTTCGGGATAAATCCGATAACCTTTTTGAATTGAAAGAGCTTTGAAGGTTACTTAAGTTACTAAAAGCCAAATTTATAGATGAAATTAAGAGCGTATTGCCTTATTTTTTTAATGGCAAGTGCAGAATTAGAGTGTTATTTGATTCTTTGATAAGATAATTTTTTATACTCCCCTCTTCTTTATATTCGAGGGTAAAACCGGTTATCCGATAAGACAAATGCCTAGCTGTAAGCCTTGCTTGATGGATTATATTGAAACATATATATTTTTATCTTGATTCTAAATTAAGATCAATAGTGCCAAAAAGTTTTACAGATAGTTAAAATGTCAATATTTTTGTGTATTCAAAAAAACAAAATAACTTACCATGAGCAAGAAAAAATTAGGATTTGAATCCACATTAATTCACGGAGATGGCTTTGAAGATTCTTATGGAAGCCCTAATGTACCCATTTATCAAACTTCAACCTTTACTTTCAAAAGTGCAGACCACGGTGCGTCTTGTTTTTCAGGGGAAGAAGATGGCTACATCTATACGCGGCTGGGTAACCCAACGATTGCATCGCTCGAACATCTTGTAGCCAATCTGGAGAATGGTTACGGAGGTATCGCTGTTAGTTCCGGCATGGGAGCTGTTAACACGATCTATATGGGTTTGCTTAGCCAGGGGGATCATATGATCAGTTCGGCAGCGGTTTATGGCCCTTCGCGTTCAGTGATGGAGAAGCATTGGTCCCGTTTCGGGGTTGAATCCACTTACGTCAATACGGCAGACGTGGATAATATTAAAGCGGCGATCAAACCGAATACGAAAGTGCTGTTTATCGAATCACCCGCTAATCCTACCATGGATATTACTGATATTCGTGAAGCTTCGGCACTGGCCAAAAAACATGGCATCATAACTGTCGTTGATAATACCTTCTGCAGTCCGCATCTTCAAAAGCCCTTGGATCTGGGGGCCGATGTGGTATTTCATTCCATGACAAAGTTCCTTAACGGACATGCTGATGTTGTGGCTGGAATTATTGTAGCTAAAGAAAAAGAGATGTATGATACCCTTCGGCCTATCATGGTCAATATGGGTGTAAACATGGATCCCCACCAGGCTTACCTGGTTATCCGCGGGATAAAGACACTGGCAGTGAGAATTGATAGGGCACAGGATAATGCTATGCAAATAGCCGAATATCTCGAAAACCACGACAAAGTGGAATGGGTAACCTATCCGGGATTGGCCTCTCATCCTCAACATGAATTGGCGAAGAAACAGATGAAGGGTTCCGGCACCATGCTTAGCTTTGGACTAAAAGGAGGATTTAAGGCCGGTAAGGTTGTGATGGATAACGTGGAAGTGGCTTTATTGGCCGTTTCCCTCGGTGGCGTTGAAACGCTCATACAACATCCTGCATCTATGACCCATTCGAAAGTCAGTGCTGAATCGAAACAAAAAGCCGGTATAACTGATGGGCTTGTCAGATATTCCGTAGGTATTGAGAATGTGGATGATTTGATTGCTGACCTCGATCAGGCTTTGAGCAAAGTGTAGCAAAGCAGTAGGTAAAAGGAAGGTTATGAGTACTTTGGTAATGAAGTAATCCTTTCCTTTTGCCGCTTGTTATGTGAAATTTATAAGGAGCTGTGTCGTTTTGAGACTTTGATTGCTAAACATTTGTGTAAATAAGTTTAGTAGTCATGAAAATCATTTGACACAGCTTTTTTTATAGTCTTCCCTTTTTTATTTTTGTACAAACTTTTCCCGAATGAAGCGAATAATTATCCTTTTTGGTGTATTTAGCCTGTATTCTTTGTTATATTTCGCTCAGGCCCAGGATGTCGGTCTTGTATTATCCGGTGGCGGTTCCAAAGGAGTAGCGCACATTGGGGTTATCAAAGCGCTGGAAGAAAACGATATCCCCATTGATTACGTGGCAGGCACATCGATGGGAGCAGTGATAGGTGGTTTATACGCTTCCGGATATAGCCCGGAGGAGATGACCGAGCTTGTGAATTCAGAAGAGTTTAATAAATGGGTGGAATCGGAAATAAGCAAGGAGTACCGTTATTATTTTAAGAAAAATAATGTGGATGCTTCATGGATAACACTCGAATATGATCTGAAAAAGAAAGAGGATAAAGAGGATCCGCGAAAACTATCCTTACCCGCCAATATCTTGTCTCCGCATTTGATGGATTTTGCCATTATGGAAACCTTCACTCCTCCTGAAACTGTAGCTAAAAGTGATTTTGACAGTTTGTTTGTGCCTTTTCGCTGCGTTGCCGCCGACGTTGCCAATAACCAACCGGCAGTGCTTGAGAGTGGTGATTTGGGGAAATCCATCCGGGCCTCTATGTCTTTTCCGTTCTATTTTAAGCCGGTCAAAATCAATGATACCCTCATGTTTGACGGGGGGATGTATAATAACTTCCCGAAAGATGTGATGAAACAATCCTTTGACCCGGATTTTATTATCGGAAGTAAAGTGGCCTCGAATTACGGCCCTCCCAAAGGGGATGATCTTATCTCCCAGTTACAGACAATGTTGATGGAAGATACCGATTATTCGATCAATGAAAAAGAAGGCATCCTTATCGATCCTGACATTCCTGTCACAAATATTACAGACTTTAGCAATAACGAGGCTTTTATTGATAGCGGCTATATAGCTACTATGGAGCTTATTGACAGTATTACCCGTCAAGTTAAAAGAAGGGTCGCCGCAGAGCTCATTGACAAACGCCGTAAAGAATTTAAGGAGCAGTTCATTGCTATGAAAATCGGAAAAGTTATTCCGAAGAATTGCACCGAAAAGGAGCGAAATTTTATTCAGAATTCAATCTCTCAAAATCTTGAGCCGGGGGCAGACCTTGAAAGTTTAAAACGGGAATTCTTTAAATTGCTGGCCGATGAACGAATCTCCTATATTTATCCGACAGCCCGGTATAACGAAAAATCCGGTTATTATGATATCATTCTTGAGGTTGAAAAGGAAAAAGATCTGGATGTTTCTATAGGAGGAAATTTTTCCTCCAATCCGGTAAACGAAGCTTTTCTGAAGGTAAAATATAAGCACCTGGGCCAGCCTTCCCTCTCTACATTCTTACAAACCTATATCGGACGTTTTTACAGTGCCGCCCAGCTCGAAGCACGGTTGGATAATTCCAAAACATTTCCTTTTTATATTAAGGGATCCCTGTCTTATAATCAGTGGGATTATTTTGAAACGTCTACCTATTTTTTTGAAGATAAACAGCCTTCATACTTAAAACAGGATGATAAGTTTTTTTCTTTTAATATGGGTACTCCCGTGGGCTTAAGCAGCATCGCAGAATACGGCGCGGCGTTGGGGAAAATTGATAATGAATATTACCAGGAAAATAATTTTACACGTTCCGACACAGCTGATTTCACAAGTTTTGATTACCTGACTCATTACCTTAAATTTCATTCCAGCTCGCTCAACAGGAAATACTATCCATCTGAAGGGCATGAATATGTTAGCAAAATTCAACTGATTAGTGGTGAGGAACACTATATCTCGGGATCAACAGCACCGGCTGATTTTGAAAAATATACCAACCATCGCTGGTGGAGTTTAAAAATGCGCTACGAAAAATATTTTCCGGAGATTTATGTCAGTACCTGGGGGATAATGGCCGAAGCCGTTTATTCCAATCAGTCCGATTTCAGTAACTATACTTCCAGTGTCCTCCATGCCCCGGCGTTTAAGCCCGTTCCCCATTCAAAAACCCGCTTCTTCCCCCGCTACAGAGCGTATAAGTATGGAGCCCTGGGGTTAATAAATATTACCGCTATCGATAATAATTTTGAATTAAGGCTTGAAGGATATGGTTTTACTCCTTACAAAGCCTTGCAAAGAGAAGAATTTGAAGCTACAGGTGAAGGGGAACCCTTTTCTACCGTAAACTATTTAGGAGCCGCTTCATTAATTTTCCATTCCCCGCTTGGGCCGCTTTCTTTATCTATTAATTATTATTCCGCGGCAGAGGACAATTTTTTGTTTAACTTGAATTTTGGATATACTATTTTTAATAAAAGACCGATGAGTTGGTGATTCATCTAAAAGATGAAAGGAGCAATGCTTAGGTAATATTCCTTTTTTCACCTTTTTAAAAGCATTTGGCCAGGCAAACAATTCATTTTTAAAGCAGTTAATTATTTTATATTTTTGCACGACTCGAAAATGGGTAAGAAACGGATTATAAACCTAGTAGTACTAAGCAGCGGATAGCTCATGGAAGAAAATAACGATCTTCATAATCAAAATCCCGGTTCAAAGCACCAAGATGAACGGGAAGAGAATACTCAGGATTCAAATGTTTCCGGTTCGCAAGAGCAGGAAAGTGATACACAAGATTCTCATCAGCAGGAAAATCAGGAAAAATCACCGGGCGTAAAGCAGAGCGAAGAACAATCTACGCAAGAGTCGGAACAAAAATCGCAAGCTGATCCTTCTGCCAGCGAAGAGCAGGAGGAATACGGCCAGGAAAAGGACGAAGAGCCTGTTCAGGATAAAGAAGGACAACCTGATAAGGAGAAGCAAGATCAGGCTTTATCAGATACAGAAGAGTCGAAAGACCATGCTGATGAGAAACAGGAAGAAGAATCCGCTGAAATGAGTGCCGGGAAGAAGAGCGGAGAGGAAAATGAGAATGATAGTGGAACACATCCCGGGGATGAAGATATATACGGCCATGAGGTAACGGCTGCAAAACAAGAGGAGGAAGAAGAGGAAGAAGAAGAACTCGATGAGCAGACTTTTCATAACTTGAGCCGTGAAGAGTTGTTAGCGCAGTTGGAAGAAGCCGTGCAGGCTGAAAATGTCAATAAGGTTAAGAACAAGATATCGCTGATCAAGGTTGCTTTTATTCAAAAAACAAAAGATAAAAAGCAGCAGGATTATGAGCAATTTGTAGAGAAAGGGGCAGAAGACGAGGAGTTTGTTGAACAGCAAGACGACCTGGAAAAACGTTTTAACGAAGTCTTTGACGTATACAGGCAAAAGAAAGCCGAATACAACCGAAGGCAAGAAGAGATCAAGCAGCAAAATCTTGAAAAGAAAAAAGCCATACTCGAAAGGTTGCGCGAGCTGATTAATTCGGAGGAGTCGCTGAAAAAGACTTACGACGAATTTAAAGAGCTGCAGAGTGAGTGGAAAAAGATCGGGATGGTCCCCAGGGGCGATGTCAATGAGCTCTGGAAAAATTATCATTTCCTGGTTGAGAAGTTCTTTGATAAAGTGAAGATAAATAAAGAGCTTAGAGATCTCGGCTTAAAGAAGAATCTGCAGAAAAAGGTAGAGTTGTGTGAAAGCGCCGAAGAATTGCTCCTGGAAAATGACGTAAATAAAGCCTTTAAATTATTGCAGAAATACCATCAGCGATGGAAAGAAATAGGCCCTGTCCCGCGTGAATATAATGAATCGATTTGGCAACGCTTTAAATCTGCTACCGATAAAATAAACGAGCGTCGCCGCGAATTCTATCGGAAGCAGTATGAGAAGCAGGAAGAGAATTACAAAGCCAAATTAGCCCTGTGTGAAAAAGCGGAAGCTCTGGCGGCCCAGGAACACAAAACCGTGAAAGAATGGCTCAATAGTACGGATAAAATCAATGAATTATTCAGAACATGGCGTTCTATCGGAAGGGCACCGGTTAAAAAGAATGACGAAGTTTGGGAACGCTTCCGCTCTGCCATGGATTTGTTTTTTAAATCCAAGAAGGCTTTTTTCAAAGATCTAAAGCAAAGACAAAGGGAAAATTATAACAAAAAGCTTGATATTATAAAACAAGCTGAAGCCCTGAAAGATAGCACGGATTGGAAGAACACGAAAGAAGAACTGATAAGGCTGCAGAAGGAGTGGAAGCAAATCGGTCCCGTGCCCAAAAAGCACGCCGATAAAATATGGAAACGCTTTCGGGCGGCCTGCGATCATTTCTTTAACCGTCGCGATGAGCATTTTAAAAATCTTCATAAAAATGAAGAGGAAAACCTTCAAAAGAAAGAAGAACTTATCGAACAGGTTAAGAATTTTGAACCATCGGGTGATAAGGAGGCTGATATTCAAAAGCTCAAAGAATTTCAGCGCCAGTGGATGGAGATAGGGTTTGTTCCGATTAAACAAAAAGACCGCGTACAAAAAGAGTTTAAAGAGGCTATCGATAAACATTTTCATAAGCTTAAGGTTCCCAATGTAGAGAAAAGTGCTCTAAGTTACCGGCATAAACTTGAAAATATTAAAGAAGAACCCAATGCCAATCAAAAAATCAGTAAAGAGAAGGGCATCGTTCTTAACAAGATCAAGAAGCTGAAAGAGGATATTCAACTGTGGGAAAATAACATAGGCTTTTTAGCCGAGACACAGAAATCCAATCAGCTACGGGAAGAGTTTGAGCGCAAGATTGAAAAAGCGAAACAGGAACTGGCCCTGCAGGAATCTAAGCTGCGATATCTTGACGAAGCGGATGATGATGTGCAACAAAACTCCTGAAACAAGGGGAACTATATCAGGAAAAAAGATAAGAGGCTGTCCAAAAAGAAAAAATTTCATCGCTGAAATAATTCGATACACACAAATATAAATTAAGACTTAATGATATTCAGCAACTTCCCTTTAGGGAATTTAAGGGTAAAAGTTGCTGAATATCCTTCCGGACGTTTTTTGGACGGTCCCTTTTACGTTGATTATTTCTTAACTTTGATGTTATGGCAGGAAATACATTCGGGGAATTTTTCAGACTGACTACTTTTGGCGAATCGCATGGTATCGCTATTGGAGGAGTTCTTGATGGATGTCCTCCGGGGCTGACCATAGACAAAGACCGCATTCAGGGTGAGCTCAATCGCCGTAAGCCCGGCCAATCGGATTTGACCACGCCCCGGAAGGAAAGCGACGAAGTACAGTTCCTTTCCGGAATATTCGACGATAAAACAACCGGTACACCGATAGCTTTTACGGTGGCTAATCAAAACCAGAATTCATCGGATTATTCCCATTTGCAATACGCCTATCGCCCCTCTCATGCCGATTTTACGTATGAACAAAAATACGGTTACCGCGATTATCGGGGAGGTGGCCGCTCTTCGGCTAGGGAGACTATCGCCCGGGTAGTGGGAGGAACTTTGGGACGTTTTGTTCTGGACACCTGCAACATTGATATAAAGGCTTATGTGTCTTCGCTTGGGAATATCGAACTAACACGTTCCTATAAAGAATTGGATTTATCGGCAGTGGAAGACAGTGCCGTGCGTTGCCCTGACCCTGATACAGCGAAAAAAATGACCGAGCACCTATTGCAGGTGAAATCGGAAGGAGATACCCTTGGCGGGACAATTACTTGTGTGATTAGGAATGTTCCGCGGGGATTGGGAGAACCTGTGTTTGACAAGTTACATGCCGATTTGGGGAAAGCCATGCTGAATATCAATGCAGTGAAAGGCTTTGAATATGGTTCCGGTTTTGAGGGAACCAAAATGAAAGGCTCTGCCCATAACGACAAATTTTATAAAGAACAAGGCTCGATACGGACTCTGACAAACCACTCCGGAGGGATACAAGGAGGTATTTCAAATGGAGAAGATATTTATTTCAGAGTAGCCTTTAAGCCTATAGCGACGGTGATGAAAAACCAGGAATCGGTTGCACGCGACGGAAGTAGCACAGTGGTCGAAGGCAAGGGAAGGCATGATGTGACGGTGATACCACGGGCTGTTCCAATCGTGGAAGCTATGGCGTCATTGGTGTTAACCGACCACCTCCTGCGTCAAAAAATAAGGGGCTGATAAGAATTCAGATTCCCCGGAAAAATGCGACTAAATACCTGAAAAGGAAAATGTCAATTCACATAGATGAATAACCCTGACAATTTTATATTAATTTTACACTAAAATGTTTACTATGAAACGAATCCTCATAACCCTGCTCATAATCCTTATCCTGTTTGGCGGGGCAGCTATCATACTGCCTGCTATTTATAAGGATGATATAATGCAAATTGTAAAGAAGGAAATCAATAAGAACGTTGATGCTACGGTGGATTTTAAGGATGTGCACCTGTCACTTTTCCGATCGTTTCCCCATTTCAGTCTTGGCATTGATGAGCTTTCCATAGTAGGAAAAGGTGATTTTGATTCCGATACACTTCTGTCGGTTTCCAGAATGAATACAACCCTTGACTTGGTGAGCGTGCTGAAAGAAGAGCCGATACAGGTTATCGGTATGGATGTCAATAAGCCCGATATACATATTAAGGTCCTCGAAAATGGTAAGGCAAATTATGATATTGTGGAAGAAGATGATACGGTGTCCTCCGCAACTACGGATACCACCAGTACATCCGGGGAGATGAAAATAGTATTGCAGAAGGTAACCATAAATAACGGGAATTTGATTTATGATGATGCCACTATACCCTATTTTATGGAGATTAACGGGATTGAGCATGAATTGCGGGGCGATCTGACGCAGAGCCGTACCTTATTGCAGACCTTTACTAAAGCAGAAAAAGCCCGTGTAGTTTACGACGGTGTGGAATATATCTCCAACGTTAAGCTGGATTTAGATGCTGATTTGGAGGTGAATTTCGATGAGATGAAGTTTACGTTTTCGGATAATGTCTTGAAGGTTAATGAAATAGGTCTTGAAGCTGACGGATGGTTCCGCATGCTTGAGGAAGGTTACGATATGGATATTGCTTTTGAAACACGCCGCAATCGTTTCAAGCCATTTTTGTCACTTATTCCGGCTATTTACCAAAAAGATTTCGAAACTGTTGAGGCTTCAGGGAATTTTGAAATGATAGGTTTTGTAAGGGGTAAATACTCGGAGGAGGAAATCCCGGCCTATCACACGGAGATGAAGGTTTCCGGCGGAGCTTTCAGTTATCCTGCTCTACCCGATAAAATAGAAGATATTAATGTGAATCTTACCATTGACAACAAAACCGGACAAATCGATGATGTTGTAGTAGATGCTTCCAGGTTTAAGTTTGCAGTAGCCGGCAATCCTTTTGAAATCAATTTTTTCCTGGAAACACCCGTCTCAGACCCTTATATTGAAAGTGAGATGAGCGGTAATATCGACCTTCTGAATGTGATGCGGGTCTACCCGTTTTCACCTGAGGTAGATATACGGGGCGAATTGGATGTTAACCTTCAGCTTAAGGGTAATCTGTCTTCCCTGGAAAAGGAGCAATATAGCAAGTTCAAAGCCCTGGGTTATATTTCTCTCAACAGTGTGGAATACCAGGACCAGCAATATAAGGTGGAGGTGAAGCGAGGGCAGTTTAATTTTAGTCCGGAATATGTGGATATGACCGGTTTGGATTTAGCTGTTGGGGAAAGCGACTTTTATGCCAATGGAAAGCTGACCAACGTGTTGGGGTATATGCTGAAGGATCAGACCGTTTCCGGGGAGCTGAAGGTGCACTCGCAGAATATAAATGTGAATGAGCTGATGCCTGAGTATGAAGATACATCACAGGAAAATGACGAAAGCAAACAAGCGATGGAGGAAGGTGATACCATTGCTGCAGGAGAAGCGGTAAAAATACCGCCCCGCGTTAATTTTGTGATGAAGGTGACAGTGGATGAAATGACCTATGATAAGATGAATATCAAAGATTTGGCCGGGAAAGTCGAGGTAAAAGACCGCTCACTTACAATCCAAAACCTGAAAATGAATACCCTTAACGGGGAAATGGGCATGACAGGCTCTTACACTACCTTAGAGGACCTGAAACCAACAGCAGATTTTGATTTTGACATGCAAAAGGTATCTGTGAAAGAAGTGGCTGAGAATTTTGTGATCATTGAAAGACTTGCCCCCATTGTGAAGAAATCCCGTGGTGATGTGTCTGTTAATTTCAATTACCGGAGTCAAATACAGCCGGATATGAGTCCTGATTTATCTACGGTTAATGCAAATGGTAATTTCGATGTGGAAGAACTTCGTTTTGAAGATGTGAAATTGTTGTCAAGGCTGGGGGAGATGTTACAAATCGAAGAGTTGGATAACCCGGGTGTTAAAAATGCCGGAATATCTTTTGAAATCCGGGATGGAAATCTATATGTAAAACCCTTTGACATGAAATTCAACGGTATGAAGGCCACCCTCGGGGGTAAAACAAATCTCAATCAATCCATCGATTATCAGCTTCAAATCGATATCCCAAGAAACAAGTTCGGTAAAAAAGCCAATAAAGCGCTTGAAGATATCGTGGGAGAAGTGAGCAAATTAGGAGTGGATTTTAAACCGGGGGAGGTCATACCTGTTAAAGCCAATATTACCGGAACCGTGACCGATCCGAAAATAAGGACGGAATTGGCAGGGGAAGTTTCTGATTTTAAAGAAAATCTCAAAGATCAGGTCAATGAGGAGATAGAAAAGAAAAAGGAAGAGGCCAAAGAGAAGATCCAGGAGAAAGCCCGCGAAATTATTGATAAAGCCAGGAAGCAAGGAGACAAACTAATCGCGGAAGCCGAAAAACAGGCTGAGAAAATTCGCCAAAATGGGCGTAAAGCAGCTAAAAAAGTCAGAGAAGAAACCGATAAAAGAGCGCAGCAAATCAGAGACAAGGCTGAGGATAAGGGTATGCTGGCCCGTATGGCCGCTAAAGAGGCGGCTAAAAAAGCTAAACAATCAGGTTATAAAAAGGCCGACAAGCTGGAAGAAGAAGCCGATAAAAAGGCCGATAGTGTCATAGCCAGGGCTAAAAAGGAAGCTCAGAAGCTGTTGGAAGAAGCACGCAAAAAAGCTGACAAGATTAAAGAATAAAAAAAAGAGGGAAACTCCCTCTTTTTTTTATTGTAAGCACCTTATTTAAAGCGCATTTTATTTGATTTCAATCTGTTTGCTCGGCTTGGCTTTGGACTCTTCTTTCTTCGGTACTTCTACCGTCAGTACGCCATCGCTGTGCGTAGCTTTGATATCCTCTGCCTTTACGTTCTCTGGCAATGTGAATGAACGGCTGAAACTGCTGTAATAGAACTCTTTTCTCATGTAATTCTTGTCCTTCTCTTCATCCTCATCTTGTTTTTCAGAGGAAATGGTTAAGATATTGTCTTCAAGATTTACATTAAAGTCTTTCTTCTTCAGTCCGGGAGCTGCTACTTCAATTTTGTACTTGTCCTTTTCTTCCGAAACGTTTACTGCCGGAGTATTTCTTTCTGCTGTGAAAAAGTCACTCAGAAAATCTTTGTTGAAGAAATCATCAAATACGCTCGGAGCTTCTTTTCTGTTTCTGATTGTTGGTAACATAATCACCTCCTTTTTTTGGTTCGACATTGAATTTTTTGCTTTCATCCTACATTGATCAATCCCTGTGCCAATGGGCTGACGGAAAAGTATTGCGCCAAAATGGCAGCGACAAAAGCAAGTAACAAAATAAAATAAGTCAACTTGACATGAATAAAGTTTGATAGACTGACACAGCGTCTTTTAAGAAATTATTCCTTTTATCCGGGTTTACTTGGTTATTGATTTTTAAGAGCCGCCCTTTCCCGGACTATCATTCTCCATTTCCTCCTGGTTGGGATTTAAAGTGTAAAAAGCCCCTTTTTCAGTGAAATGAATTTCAATAATATCTAAAACAATTAAATTGACCAGGATTGTTTCGGCCCTTTTTCTCGAAATGTGAGCTTCCTTCCTGAATTTTGTCAGCGTAATTTGTGTATGTTGCTGCAAATAATTGAAAAGAATTTTTTCTTTGTCAGTAAAACGCAGACGTGTACCTTTCTTCTGCTTTTCGCGTTGCCACACTTTCATAAGCACACTGTTGGCCAGCAGGTTTTGGTCGTTAACACGAATATAAATAAGGTATTTGTCTTTTTTCTGCGGGGCATAATGTGGCCTGCGATCACTTTTGGGAATAATGATCTCCAGAATTTTCTTTTTATCGATTTCCCATTCTACCGATTCGAAGTAAACGGCAGGTTTGCAATAGAGGGTTGCTGCCGCTTCCACCATATAGTACTCTTCTTCAGAACGTACCCCGGCGATTTTTCCATTGTCTTTCACGCCGATTAATAACCGCCCTCCCTCTGTATTGGCAAAAGCCGCCAGCGAACGAGCTATTTTTCGGGCATCGGCCACCTCGAATTTAAAATCGAGTTGCTGGTTCTCTCCTCCGGCTATTAAATTTTTTATGTGTAATTGCACAACCTGTAATCTTTTCCTGCAAAATTAATATTCTATCGCTATTCTATTTAGTATAACATCCAATACAGGTTAAGGTCTTGTTAAGGTAAATATTTTTCCCTTTGTTAGTAAACAGGATGATTTACTGTTAAAATTTGTTAATCCTCCAATGTCAGATGTTTACAATAGCTCTAATTTTTTTTTCTTCGTAGTGAAAAAAACGTAAGGCCTATGAATATTCATGTCGAAAATTACACCAAAATGTTCGGGCCGCAAACGGCGGTAGATAACATTTCATTTAAAGTGAATACCGGTGAAGTTTTGGGTTTTCTTGGGCCCAACGGTGCCGGGAAAACAACAACCATGCAGACCCTGACTTCTTTTCTTTCTCCTACAGGGGGCAATATTAAAGTGGGGCAGTATTCCGTACTGGAAAACCCTGAAGAAGTCACCAAACACATAGGATATCTTCCTGAGAATAATCCGCTGTATAAAGAAATGGGAGTGATAGACTACCTGTTTTTCGTGGCTTCAATTTATGGTATCCCTAAGGAAAAGCGAAGCGAGCGTGTCAGGGAAATGGTGAAAACCACCGGTTTGGAAAAAGAGAAACATAAGAAAATCGGCGAATTATCCAAAGGGTATCAGCAGCGGGTCGGACTGGCACAGGCTTTAATACACGACCCCGAAGTGCTGATACTTGATGAACCCACCACAGGGTTGGACCCCAACCAGATTGTGGAGATCAGAGAGTTGATCAAAAAAATCGGGAAAGAAAAAACAGTCATTCTCAGTTCGCACATCCTGGCTGAAGTCGAAGCTACATGCGACAGAATCCTCATTATTAACGATGGGAAAATAGTGGCCGATGGGACTGCCGGTGAACTGCAAAAACGAGCCCAGAACAAAGAGTTTCTTAAGGTAACCATTGAAGGGGGCGATACAAACGAGATCTATCAAAAGCTGCAGGAAATTGATTCGGTAGAAATGGTGGATTTTGCCGGCAAGCAGGATGAAAATGCTTTTGAAGTACAATCGAAACCTGATATGACGTCTAAGAAGAAGATCTTTGATATGTGTGTCAGTCAAAACTGGTATCTCACTGAATTGACGCCGGTTGAGACGAAACTGGAGGATATTTTCCAAGAGTTAACCATGAATTAATTATTCATCAACAGAAAAATTTAATGTTATGAACAAAATTTGGATCATTGCCAAAAGAGAGCTTGATACTTTTTTTAATTCACTGATGGCTTACATTACTATCGTTTTGTTTTTAGGATTTAGTGGATTGTTTACATGGCTTTATGGCTCCGACATTTTTATGGTGGGCGAAGCGAGCCTGGAAACTTTCTTTCAAATTGCCTACTGGACGCTATTTATCTTTATTCCGGCATTAACAATGCGCTTAATTGCCGAAGAAAAGCGATCCGGAACCCTTGAGCTGCTGCTTACCAAACCCGTGAATGATTGGCAGGTAGTCGTGGGGAAATTTCTTTCCACGCTGCTATTAATTTTTATTGCACTGCTCCTTACTTTGCCCTATTACATTACTGTGGCCAATATAGGGAATGTCGATCATGGAGCTGTTATCACCGGCTATTTGGGTTTGCTACTTATGAGCGCTGCCTATATTGGTATCGGTATATTTGCCAGTAGTATCGCCAGTAACCAAATCGTAGGTTTCCTGGTGGCTTTATTTATCGGCATCTTTTTTCATATTGTTTTTGGTTTTCTGGCTTCCAACTTTACAGGTGGCTTCGGAGAAGTGCTCCACTACCTGAGTATGCAAACACATTTTGAGTCCATTACACGTGGAGTGATTGATACGAAAGATTTGATTTATTTCTTGTCGATCATCTTTTTAGGATTGGTCGCTACGGAAGGAGTGTTATCTAAACGACATCATACGGACTAAAAAAATCATGGCATTATGCAGAAGAAAAAAAACTTTATCCTCTATCAGATTCTTATTTTGTTGGGCATACTTGTGATAGTAAACCTAATATCCACTGAATACTTTGCACGGCTGGATTTAACCGACGACAACAGGTATACACTCAGTGACGCCACACTGAATATCCTGGATGATATCGATCAACCTGTTACCGTAACGGCATATTTTACCGAGGGTCTTCCTCCCAATTATAAAGAATCCAAAAGAAATTTTAAGGATTTGTTGATAGAATATTCGAACTATTCGGACGGAATGGTGAATTATGAGTTTATCAATCCCAATAAAGACGAGCAAACCAAACAGCAAGCGGTTCGGGAAGGTGTTCGACCGGTTGTTATTAAGGTCAGGGAGAAAGACCAGGTAAAACAACAAAGGGCCTTTATGGGAGCCGTCATTAAGAAAGGCTCTGAAAAAGAAGCTATTCCGTTGCTTGAGCAAGTTCAGTCTATGGAATATGCCCTATCCTCCAAAATAAAAAAGTTGGTTAGAACGAAAAAACCCAAAGTGGGAGTGATTCAGGGCCACGGAGAGCCTTCGCTAAGTGCAATGCAGCAGCTCCAAAATTCCCTGTCGGTGCTCTATGATGTGCAAACCGTAAATCTTTCCGATACTACCGGTTTATCTGAATACCGCACATTAGCATGGGTGGCTCCCCAGGATTCTGTTCCGCAATCTCATTTTTCCAAACTGGAGGAGTATATGAGAGGCCAGGGCAATTTGCTTATTGCTATGAACCGCGTGAGAGGAGAGTTTCAGCGAGCCCAGGGCCTACCCGTAAATACAGGTTTGGAAAGCTGGCTTGCTGAAAAGGGAATCGATGTAGGCAGCAATTTTGTCCTCGACAAGCAAAGCGGTTCTGTAGCCGTTACGCAAAAGCGCGGGGGCTTTAACGTGCGAAGACAAATAAAATTTCCCTACATTCCCCAGGTGACGAATTTTTCAGACCATCCTATAACAAAAGGCCTGGAGCAAGTGATGTTGCGATTCGCCAGTTCTATTAATTTCAGCGGAGACACAGCAGCGGTTGATTTCAACCCCATTGCCCGCTCTTTGGATTTGTCGGCCACAAAGCCGGCGCCTCTTAGGTTTAATGTAAGAAAGAACTGGACCAAAACGGATTTTCCCGATCAAAATATACCCCTGGCGGCTACCCTTGAAGGAAATATTATAGGAAATAATTTCTCAAGAATGGTACTGATTTCCGACGGAGACTTTGCCGTTAATGGCGAAGGCCGCAGAACCCAGAAACAGCCCGAAGATAATATCAGCCTGATGGTTAACAGCATTGACTGGCTGTCGGATGACACTGGATTGATAGAACTTCGAACGAAAGGGATTACTTCCCGCCCTATCAAACAGCTTGATGATCAGACCAAAACCCTTCTTCGCTGGGGGAATTTCTTTGTGCCCATACTGCTGATAGTGCTTTATGGCTTGTTTAGAAATCAACGAAATCGTAACATAAGAGTAAAAAGAATGGAGGAAGGCTATGTTTAAAAAACTGAATATTACAACCCTTCTGATTGTATTGGCCGCAGTTGTGGCCTTCTATGCAATAACAAAATTGACGGGCCGGGATGAGCGGAATTTTAAAAGCCAGCTTACTTCCTTTGAAGAAGATAAGGTTACGAAAATTGAATACGTGAAGCAGGGGAACACCGATAATATGGTGAGTGTAGAAAAACAAGACGGAGAATGGAAGGTAGTACGGGAAAATCAGAGTTACAGTGCTGATAGTAACCGGATTAATCGCATGATTTCGGTGATGAAGGATTTGAAAGTAGACCGGGTTGCGGCTAAAGATGATGCGCAATGGGCCGAATATAAGGTCAACGATTCCTTGTCGACACGTGTGAGATTTTATGCTAATGACAATCTGCTTACGGATATGTACATCGGGAAGTTTTCCATGTCAAAGCCTCAAAACCAGCAGCAAATGCGTAGACGTAGAAAACCTCGTCGAAATATGACTACTTTTGTGCGGTTGGCTCACGAGCAACCGGTATATGCGGTGAATGGCTATCTGAGTATGGCTTTTCCAGGTGATGCTGAAAAACTGAGAGACCGGACCCTGGTCAAAGCAACAAAAGGAAGCATCAAAAGCGTAGATTTTGCCGGAAAATATAATTACTCGTTAGACCGGTCTACCGGCCAATGGAAGATAGAAGGACAACCCGCTGATTCGGCTAAAGCGGCAGGGTATATAGGAACTCTGGCAGGTTTGCGGGGAAATACATTTGCCGATATCGGCAATAAGAGCGAGCTTTCACAGCCCATACAAACCAGTGTGATTGACCGTAGTAATAATGACCCGGTAACCATTAAGGCCTATAAAGCCCCCAGGAAAAAACCTTACGATTATATTATTCATTCGTCGCAAAATGAGCAAGCCTGGTTTACGGGTAAGAAGAATCTTTTTGATAAGATATTTAAAGAGCCTGGATATTTTTATAGCCAGTAATAATATTTGATATGGGAATATCGGGAGATACCTATAAATAAAGGGGAGGAGCGCCTCCCCTTTATTTTTTTGTTAATGATGAAAAATTCGTGTGAACAAACTTGATTAATGAGTGTAGTGTATATTACCTTTGGAAGAGGAATTCTTAAATAAAGGTGAGAAAATAAAGAAAATGTTTGTTTGGTAACAAAACTACTTATAGTTTTGCCGCCAATTTCGCAGAGATTGAATTAAAATGCAGATAAATTGAAACAACGACATACATATACAATACAAACGAACTTATTGTTAAACCTAAAATCCTGTACAAAAAGCAAGGTGAGGTAAGCTAAAAACCTCCTAAAATAAAGTTATAGCTTGGAATAAAATTTGTCGTCTCCCTAAAAGTTTCGCTCAGTACATATTATAAAATTAAAAATTAGGTCTGTCTGGTAGACATTCAAAAAAACAGGATGCCTATGTTTAGAAGATTGATAAATAGAACAAAATTTACTGCTGTTGTAGTATTAGTTGTGTCGGGTCATTTCAACGGCACCATGTTGCATAGCAGTAATCAGGCGGAGGATGTGAAAGATATTATCCAGAAGACGGATTCTATCCTGGTAACACAAAAAAAACCCCTTGAGAGCTGCGAAAAAGAGAAGATAGTCAGAGAAATCTATAGTAACGTTTTGACTACTGTCGAGAATCAAATTCAAAAATACAGGGCTCAGGCGCGGTTTAATGGTTCGGTGGCAATTGCCCGTGACGGTGTTGTCATGTTCAACAAACAATACGGATATGCTGACATGGGAAAACAAATTCCTATCAGTGACACCTCACAATTTCAACTGGCGTCTGTAAGTAAGCAGTTTACCGCTGCAGCCATTCTGAAACTTTACCAGGAAGGACGCATCAATCTGGATTCCTCCCTGACAACTTATCTTCCGGAACTACCTTATTCAGATGTTACAATAAGGCATCTGCTCACGCATAAGGCCGGCTTCCCAAGTTATATGTGGATTATTGCCCGCCATTGGGATAAAAACCATGTCCCTACCAATGAAGATTTGTTACGGATAATGAGTGAAAACCCGGTTAACCTGCGTTTTGAAGCGGGCGAAAAGTTTAATTATTCCAATACCGGGTATTGCTTGTTGGCTTGTGTTATTGAACGGGTTTCAGGAGTGGAATACGATGAATTCCTCCGGACACGGTTCTTTGAGCCGCTGGAGATGAACAATACTTTCGCCTTCAGTATGACTGATAATTCCTATTCTCCGGAAATGGTAAAAGGTTATCGTTATAATGGTTCTTCCTACAGTAGTGTGAATTATAATCTGATGGACGGCACTTATGGCGACAAAGGCGTGTATTCTACGGCTACAGATATGCTGAAATGGATCGATGGCCTTAAAAACGGCGAGATTTTAGATAAGGCCTTGGTAAAGAAAGCTTTCACTCAATCCACATTAAGTAATGGTGATAAAATCGACTACGGGTATGGATTCCGGATTAAAAGTTTTTATGGTAATAAAATGGTGTTTCATAACGGCTCCTGGAGTGGCTTTCGTTCCACGGTGCGAACATACCCGCAGAGCGGACTCACCGTTGTCATCCTGACGAATAACAGTTTTAACAAAACCGGGGAAATGGCCCGGAGTTTAACCCGTACCATTCTCAATGATTACCAGTCCGAAGAAGTATATCAAATCGTGAAAGCATTGGTATTTGATAATGACGCAAACCTGGATGAGCAACATCAGGAACTGGTGGATAGCTGGAAGCTTCATGGATTGAACCAGGTAAGGCAAACGATAAATAACCTGAATAAAGAGTGGCTTGCGCATAGGATAGAGGCCTTTACAGATGATAGAACAGGGGGCGAAAAAGAATTTTATGCGCTTAATGAGGAATAAGATAAGCTGATATTAAAAAACCGGAGTAAGAACATTATAGCCTATGTCCAAAAAAGTTACTTTGTTTGTAATTGTGGCTCTGCTGGCGGGTATTTTTTATTCTTGTGAGAACATGGAAGAAACCTCTCAACCCGCTACGGCAGCGATAGTGCCAGGGCAGGAAAAGAGCAGCCTTTCCTTAGAGAAGGATAATAAAGAAGTCGGTCAAATACCGGCCAACCTCGAGTTACCGGATTTTAAAAGTGTGGAAGACAATCAGCTCCGTAAAGAGAAGTTTCTTGAATTCATGAAGCCGATTATCCGTGCCGAAAACCACCGTGTGCTAGCTCAACGCAAATTTGTTAAAAAATGCTTCGCAGCCTATAAATTGGGCTGGGAACTCAGTGAGGAGCGCAAGGAAAAGCTGAAAACCATTGCCCATAATTACAAATTATGGAATGCCGATTTCCAAAAGCGGGAGACCTACACAGAGTTACTAATGCGGGTGGATGAAGTTCCCGTTTCTTTGGCCTTAATGCAGGCTGCTAATGAATCAGCCTGGGGCACTTCCTATTTTGCCCGGAAAGGGAATAATATATTCGGGCAATGGTGCTTTCGCGAAGGCTGCGGGATGGTGCCGCGCAACCGCCCGGAGGGAGCTAACCATGAAGTAGAAGTTTTTCCCAGCGTGCAGCTTTCGGTGCGAGCCTACATCAATAATTTGAATACGCATAAAGCTTATGAGTACTTTCGGAATCTGCGCTACGAGCAACGTTTGAATGATGAGCCCCTGCGAAGCAATCATTTGGCTTTAGGATTGCAAAAATATTCCAGCAAGGGGATGGAATATGTAGAGATTTTACAGTCTATGCTCGAAACCAATCAAGAATATATCTAACAGACCGGTAGATTTTCCGGATATAAAGGGAGGCGATCTCACCATTTGTGATAGCCTCCCTTTTTTAATTTTTTGGCTTTTGACTTTTGAGTGCAGTTTGAAAAAGTCCCCTGTAGGGGATTTAGGGATTATAAGGCTCTTTAGTCTCGACTCCGTTTCTTGAAAATCAAGCATTTGAACATGGCATATCGTAAGATAACAAGACGCTTTGGTGGCGTAGATAAATCTTTGTTCAGTAGTTGAAATCAGATCATCAGTTTTCTATAAGATTCAATGATGATTTTTTACACCGTATCGGGAGTTCTGAAACGAATGCTTGCATTCGTTTTGGCAGCCAGAGGCTGCAAGAATCTTGGGTCAAAGCGAAGACGCTTTGACCAACCTCTCGTATGTTGACGGTAAAAACTTAGCGTTAGGCAAAGCTGCTTTATTATTTGAAGAACGCTAGAGGCTGTTCAAAAAGTAAATATTTTATCGCTTAAATAATTCGATACACACAAATAATAATTATAACTTATTGATATTCAGCAACTTCCCTTTAGGGAATTTAAGGGTAAAAGTTGCTGAATATCCTTCCGGACGGTTTTGTGGACAGCCTCTTCTTATATTTTTTAAGTTTTTGACGTTTAAGTGCAGCCTAAAAAAGTCCCCTGTAGGGGATTTAGGGTTTTATAAGGCTTCTTAGACTCGACTTACTTTTCCTCCTGCTTTTTTTGATACACTTTTACCCAGTCAATATCCAGAGAAACCGGGAAACGCCGGTCATCAATTTTTCCCTGTACCGAAGTAAAAAAGTTTAAAAACATTGGAGTTTGCGGGATGTCTTTCTTTTGCTTTTGTATCGTCAGGCCGTTGATTTTCCAGGTGATTTGCTCTTTTTCCCATATCAGGGTGATAATATGGAAATTCCCGCCGAGATTTTTTCCGGCCACGCGTCCCTTCTTTCCTTTTACTTTTCCTTCATTGCCGGGTGCTGAAGCAAAAGCCCCGGCAGTAAATTTACGGCTGTTTTTATATTCGCCATAGTCTACTACCGATACCACAGGAGCTTTGTACTCGGATGAGAGATGAAAAGAATGCACAAGCGGATAGGCATAGCCCATTCTTATCTTTGCCTCAAAGATACCGTATTGCTGGCGGAACTTGTCGCCGGTATTCAACATGGCACTTGTGTAATCAAATTTCCGCGGCAGGAACCCCATAGTGGGATGCCATGCTTTTCCCTCCCGCTCTTCTTTCCGGGTTTCTATTTTCAGAACACCGTTTTCGATACGATGATTGCCTTCCTCCGCATAGAGCTGCTCATCATTCCACTGGGAATAGGTCCCTGATATAAATTTCCGGGCTGGGAAAGGAAGAGTGTCCCACTTGTTGCCATCCAGCTCAGGGCTTTCAAAGGTATCTTCAAAGGTGGTTTCCCAGGCGCGCAGCCTGGCCAGCTCCTTGTTATCCTTGTATTTAAAATACCACTTCAGATCCTTGTCTTTTTTTAGTGTTTTGTATTCCTGCAATTGCTTGTACTCATCCGAAAGCTTAAATTTTTTCGGATTCTTCATATATTTTTTGTAATCCAGGAAATCTTTGGAGTTTACGTACTCATGCAGGTCTTCATACTCTTTGATAAGGTCCGAATTATGCAGTTTCAGGTAGATTTTATACCGTTTGGATTGTTCAATTTTTTTGTAGCGCCTGATGTCTTTATCTTTCCTGAGCTGCTTGTATTCCAGGTATTGTTTGTAAATATCCGAATTCTTGAATGTTGATGCTTTAGCTTCCTTCACGTCCTGACTATAGCGGTTGTTGATGTATTCTTGTAATTCCTGGTAATGCTTTAGCTCATCACTGCCTACAGTTTCGAGATATTTTTGATACTTTTTGGAATGGTAATACGCTGCCGCTTTTTTCACCCGTTTGTTTTTGCGTAAATCTTTGTATTGCTTCAGCTTGATAAATTCAGGCGCCTGCCGGTAATCGGCATCTTTAATCATCTGGTCATACTTACCGCTGGAGAGCGTCTCCTTGATCCTTTCCAGTTCCTGTTCATTATGAAAAGGTTGTTTCTTTTTATTGGCCTTACGGACTTGCTGCTCAAGTTGCTTATAGCGCTTCTCAAGCTGTTTCTTCTCTTTTTTCAGCTTTTTCCGGTTAGCTTCGTAGCGGGTTTTGACTTCTTTTATAGAAAGATTGCGGGTCTCTTTTTCGAGGTCAAGATATTGCTGAAATGTCTCGTTATCCTTAAAGTGCAGAAAATCATTGAATTGAGCATTATTAATGAGTTTTTCGTACCAATTGTATTTTTTTCTCAGAGACCTGTATTCTTGTTTTTTAGCTTTCAGCTCTCTGAGTTTTCCCTTTCTATCGTTTTTAATTTTATCCTTGTCTTGCTTAAACTGGCCGGAGGTGAAATAATCACAGGCTTCTGTATATTTCTTTAACTTTTCAGAATCCTTGAAATCATTAAGAAAACTCATATCTTGCGAATCTTTCACTTTGTAGTAGGTTTTAACCTCCTTTGAACCTGCAAGCTTTTTATAGCGTTTTTCTTTGTTATAGGCTTCGGTACCTTTGTATTTCTGAGCTTCTATGGCCTTTTTGCGTTCCTTGAAATCCCCGGAATTAATGAATTGTTTCAGTTCCTGGTATCGCTTTAGCTTATCGGAAGAGCCGATTTCATCGACCTGCCTGAGATTTTGAGCCGTTTTTTCCCTTTTAGTCTCGATTTTCTGTGCTTCCGGCAATATGCCGAAAAAGGCATACATCGAACAGCGAAATTTATAGAAGTAATTCATTATTGAGCTTTTAAATTTTGCTAAATTTATAAAAATTCCTTTTCAGGAAAAATATCAGGAAAGGAAATATTTTTTTTCGATATAAAAAAAAATTATTAAATCCTCTGGATTGCCGGTTGATTGATTAAGGAAGTTTTCAACTAAACTTCATGTCAATCGATATTAGGAGATGACATTAACCAAAGGTTTATTACCTTTGTTTAGTCATAAATTTAGGATGCCTAAAAATGAATGATATTCAAAATTTCACATTAGAAGACAAGAAGATATTAATTGTTGAGGATGAAGAAAGCAATTATGATTTGCTTCGGGTGATTCTTAAGAAATATAAACCCCAAATTTTTTGGGCTAAAGATGGAGGAGAAGCAATCAAAATGTCAAAAGAGGAGCATTTTGATTTAATACTTATGGATCTTCAGCTCCCCGTTGTTAGTGGACTGGAGGCCACCAGGGAAATTAAGAAGAATTATCCTGATATTCCCATTATAGCGCAAACCGCCTATGTGATGACCGAAGACCGGCAGAAGGCTTATGATGCCGGTTGTGATGGCTATATTGCCAAGCCCCTGAAGCGGAAGCATTTGATAGAACTGATTTATAAACATATTGAGAAATAAATAGGAAATTGATTTATGAATAATTTCGACTTCTACAATCCCACAAAAATCCTTTTCGGAGAAGGTAAGATAAGCGAAATCGCAAAAGAAATTCCACAGGATTCTAAAGTAATGGTGATTTACGGCGGAGGCTCTATCAAGAAAAACGGTGTTTATGACCAGGTCGCTGATGCCCTGGAAAATCATAGCTGGACAGCGTTCGGAGGTATAGAGCCCAATCCAAGGTATGAGACTTGTATGAAGGCCATAAAAAAAATACAAACCGAAGATGTGGATTTTCTCCTGGCAGTAGGAGGGGGCTCTGTTTATGACGGAACCAAATTTATTGCCGCCGGGGTATTTTTTGACGGTGACCCATGGGATATCCTTACACACAGGGCTAAAATAGAGAAAGCTCTGCCTTTGGCCGGCGTGCTGACCCTGCCGGCTACTGGCTCGGAGATGAATTCCGGGGCGGTTATTACGCGGGAAGAAACGCAGGAGAAGCTTCCTTTCGGTCATCCGTTGCTTTTCCCGAAGTTTTCGGTGCTTGACCCGTCGGTTACGGCAAGCTTATCATACAGGCAGGCGGCTAACGGCGTGGTGG
>JAIPBX010000139.1 GCA_021738485.1 Bacteroidales bacterium
GGAAATTCTGACCCGGCAGCGTGAGCTCGCTACCAACTATGAGTATTTTACCCGTTTCGGCATCAGCTATACCTTTGGGTCGATGTACAACAATATTGTGAATCCGAGGTTCTGATACATTGGGAGAAGTTGGCAAAAGGCAGTTGGCGGTTGGCAACCGAAGAAAGGCTAGGGTAAGTAGATATTCAAAATGATCAGTTATTGCTCAGTGGATAAAAGGCAGTTATTGGTTGTCAAAGTTTACGAATCATCAATAGTTTTTGCAGGAAACTAAACTCTGGATATGCATGGGACAAACCTATAAACATAGCGAACGATATATTACAGTATTCCTCATGACCGTTTTCCTGCTGCTTTTTGGCGGAAAACTCTTAAAAGCCGGCCAGCCAAAAGATACCATCAAAGAGGATACGTTAAAGGAACAAGCACCCAATGTGTATCTGGATTGCTGGTTTTGTGACAAGGATCACATCAAAAGGGAAATCCACTACTTGAATTATGTCCGCGACCGAAAAGACGCCGATGTTCATGTAATGATAGCCAGTGAAAGGACTGCAAGCGGAGGCAGAAGGTATACGGTTTATATGCTTGGACAACAAGAATATGGCCACTTACAGGATACATTAAGATTTAATGTGGGACCAGAAGCCAGTGAAGAAGATAGGAGGCGAAAAATGGTCCATACACTGAAAACGGGACTGACTCCCTATATTATCAAAACTCCTCTGTGGGAAAACCTGCAGGTCGAGTATTCAAAACCCACCGAACCCCAGAAAACAAAGGACAAATGGAACTACTGGGTATTTGAACTCTCTGCTAACGGCAGGATGAATGGTGAAGAATCCAGAAATAGTTACAATCTCAGGGGAAATATAGAAGCCAATAAAATAACTAAAGACATCAAACTGGAATTCGGTGCAGGAGGGAGTTATAGCAAAAGCATTTATGAAGTCAACTCAAAGACCATCACCAGCATTCACCGCAACTACAATTTGCAGGGGCTTGCCGTAAAAAGTCTTTCACAGCACTGGTCCGCCGGAGGCTCTGCAGCCTTGCTCTCGTCGAGATATATGAACATTAAAATGCTTGCTTCTGTTGCACCGGGCATAGAATTCAACGTTTTCCCCTATTCGGAATCTACAACCCGGCAACTGACCTTTCTATACAGACCCGAGTTTATGTCTTCCGTTTACGAAGACACGACCATTTTCAACAAAATCCGGGAAAGCCGTATTAGAGAAAGGTTGTCAGTCGATTATAAAATTAAAAAAGAATGGGGTTCGGTCAATTTCTCCCTCAATGCCTCCCATTATTTCCATGATTTCTCGAAAAACCGGTTGAGTTTTAATTCATCGGTCTCTCTGAATCTGGTGAGGGGTTTGAACGTATTTTTTAATGCGGGCGCTTCGCTGATCCACGACCAACTATCCCTCCCCAAAGGCGAGGCCACCTCGGAGGAGATCCTTACCAGGCAGCAACAACTCGCAACGGACTACAACTATCATGCCAGTTTCGGGATTAGTTATACCTTTGGCTCCAGGTACAATAACATTGTTAATCCGCGGTTCTGAGTGTCTGGTATCGGGCAGGAGCTTAATTCTATTTAACAGAAATTCGAGGATATGGAGTCTTTAATTGTCATTTGTTGTCATTAAATAGTCATTAATGGTCATTAAGTGGTCATAAATAGTTGGATGAAGAAGCCGGGAGCTATCCCCGGTTCAGCAGTATAGGTCAAACAAAGTTAAATCAAAAGGATGAAGGAATTTCATCTTAGCCTCAGAAAAAACCAGCAAAATAAAATAAACTTTATATTTCAACCGATCGCCATCGCTCTGGCAGGATTTTCCACAGTTAACAGATGAATTTCCTCATCCGTGAAGCCTGCAGCTTGCATCATGGGTACGAATGTCTTCACCAGTACATCGAAATGCCTTTTCATGGTGCCTTCGGGCGGAAAGGAGGTGCCATCGTGAGACAAAAGCACCCGGTTCAACAGTCCCTTCTTTTTAAATTCCCGCAGAATCTTCAGGTCCTTTTCCAGTGTGTTGCTGTCGAATGTTTTTTGGCTTTTAAAATCGTAATAGGGTTGCCGCAGATCATCGATTGATATCCAGGCTCCTTTTTGGGCTGCCTCCATAGTGGCATCGGTACCGGCGCCCTGGCCATGTACCCAAATCCATGAATTAAGGTTCACACCATGGTGATTAAAAATTTCCATCTCTTTCCGGGCGCCCTTCACATTACCCCCGGTATGCACCGCAATGGTCAGCCCGGTTTCTTTACTGGTCAGTGCTGCCGCCTCAACCAACTTTTTGTCGGTATCTGATAACCCGTCGGAATCGATAGCCGTTTTGATGAACCCGGGTTTAATGGAGCCCTCTATACCGTTATGAAATTCGGCAATCCACTTTTCGGCAAGCTTACCGGCACCGGTAGAATCAACTAAAGATGGAACATACCGGTCATCAGCGGCACCATAAAAACCTGTGTTGGCAATAACATTCATGCCGGACCGCCTGGACAATTCCTTTAATATTCCGGCATCCCGGCCGAAATAGGCTGTGGTGCAATCGGCAATGGTCTGTACACCCAGCGATTTAAGATATTTCAGGTAAGGCACCACCTCTTTATAAACCTGTTGTTCATTGTATACAGGAGGTTCAGCAGGCTCCATCCCAAATCGTGAAAGGATGTGCTCGTGGGTGAGGAAAGTGCCTGCTTCCGAGATCGAAACCGGACCGGTAACAGTCATGATGTTTCTTTCTTCCATAGGCCCGGACGCTCCAAACATTTTAGCACCTGGAGCCAGAGTCAACCCTGCAGCTCCCATAAGAGAAGTTTTGAGGAAATGTCTTCTTGTGATCATGAGCATTGATTTTGATTCAAAATAAGTTCGCTATAAAAATAATATAGTAATTGATTTTTCGGCATAAATTGAACCACAAATGAACAAGAATGTTGAAAAAAACATCCGGAGAATCTAAAAAACCCCGGATGTTTACGAGTCATGAAAACCCAACCCAAAAGACGATTGCTTTCGTTAAAACCAATACAATCTTCAACCATTCACGCATTGATGCCCTCAAGCATTATCCAAAGGCGTAACAGTAAAAATGTGCTTCCCATCCCGGTACTTGTAGTCAATATGGAGGCCACTGACCTCACAGATTTTTTTCGCGATGGCAAGGCCCAGGCCCAGGGATTTGTGCCGGTTACCCTTCCTAAATCGTTTGAAGACTTCTTCCTCAGGGAACTCAGGTTCATCGCCCTGATTGATCACCCGAAAATATTCTTCACCGGTTTCTATTTGTATGATCGTAGAAGGATGGGAATAGCGTATGGCATTTTTGATAAGGTTACGCACCAGAATATCCAGCAAACCCGCATCTATTGTCAGCGTATGTTGTTCGTTTAAGTTCGTTTGTATACCAAGCTGTTTCATCTCGGCAATTTCCCAAATCTTATCTACATGGCTTCGTATTACAGGAGCCGTAGTTATGGTCTGAATATTTTTGAATTCCTGGTTTTCTATCTGGGTAATTAAGTTCAGGGCCCGCCCCATTCTGGAAAGTTGTTGAGTTTCCTCATAAATGGCCTTAAGTTGTTTGGCCTGTCCTGGTTTCAGATCGTTTGCAGAAAGCAAAGATTCGGTTTTGTTCTGTATGATGCTGAGAGGCGTTTGCAGCTCGTGCGACATATTTTCCGTATATTCTTTCAACTGGTAATAATCGTCCTCTATACGCTGACGCATGTTTTCATATAACTGCTTCAGCTTGTCAAATTCGAATGTTGAAGTTTTGATGTGATCAAGAGAACCCGATTGTCCGATCCTGTAAAGGGACATTTGTTTAAGAATACGCCGGAAAGGATCAAGAAGGTAACCGGACAACAAATAGTTCACCAGAAATATCGCCACGACCAAAACAATAAAAACCGGCAGCACAATATGAAACACATCATCCCTGAAACCATAAAGCTCATCGGCTTCTTTTGTTATCTCTAATCTATAATGATTTCCGTTTACTGTGACATATGTGGTTTTTTTACGGTATATATTCTCCCTTTGGGTGCGTTGGTTTACCATGACCGTATCGGTATACACCGGATCAAAATTTTCCGGAATCCTGTCCACCTTTTCAACACTGGCAAAATCAGCCTCCTGCATCTTCCGGGGATTTTTTTCCAGTTTATGTTCAATATATCCCTCTCTGTGCTCTAAGCGCCTCTCCAAAATCCGGTGCATGTGTTTATCGGCTTCATTCTGAAGAATCACCGCACTAATAATGAATGAAACAGCCGTAAAAAAAAGATAGAATATTACTGCCTTGGAGAGCAGTTTAAGTTTTCTTTTGCCCATATTTAACCTGTTACAAATTTGTATCCCATGCCGTACATTGACCGGATATAGTCTCCCCCTCCGGCCTGGCTGATCTTACGGCGCAGATTCTTTATGTGGTTATATATAAAGTCGAAATTGTCCGCCTGATCGATGTGGTCGCCCCATAAATGCTCTGCAATGCTTTCTTTGGTCAGCAGCCTGTTCTTATTATATATAAAGAACAGCAGCAGATCGTATTCCTTCCTTGTCAACTTCAGCAGGTAATTGTTGACAGTCACTTCCCGGGCATTCAAATCAATGGATAGTTCATTAAAAGTAACCTGATTATGTCCTCCGGCAAACCTTCGCCTGAGGATGGAGCGTACCCTGGCATTCAATTCAGCCTTATGAAAAGGCTTAGTCAGGTAATCATCCGCACCCCAGTCCAGTCCCTTGACCTTATAGTCAAGACCGTCTTTAGCCGTCAGAATAAGTATCGCCGTCTCCGGATATCGCTCCTGGATTGCCGGTATCAAATCCAGGCCATCCCCATCAGGTAAGCCAAGATCCAGGATTACCAGATCATATTGGTAAAGTGCTATCTTTTCTTCAGCATCATGCAGTGTTCCGGCAGATTCAGTCACAAATCCGTCTTCAGTTAAAAAACCGGCAATATCCTCTACTAGTTGCTGATTATCTTCTACGAGAAGTAATTTCACAAGAACACAATTTAATTGAAAGTTTGTATTTCAATATAATACAAATAGCAAAATTAGCATTTCACAATTCATCATTGTGGAACCCGCATGCTTAGTTATATTTTTGTTGTTAAGCCTCGTGCATGCGGGTTTCACAAGTCAAACCCTTTTCTAGAACTTTCTTTATCAGAATTTATATTCAACAAATATAATCACAAAATCTGTAGAAAATTTGTTCATTGATTCATCAGCCGGATCGTCAATGATTGCGCCTTTTCATGGGCATTTATAGCCTGATAACGGGTATAATCCGTGAGATAATCCAGCGCTTTTTGCCGGTCTTCCTGGTATAGTTTCAAAGCCTTCTCCTCTATCAGCGGTTGCATCTCTAAGGTCTGTTGCTCCATCCTTTTAAAAGGATCTCTAACAACAGGATGATTTTCCCTGTATTGGGCATCCACCAGTTTGCCCAGGGCATGAAATACGCAGGAAGCCGTGTTCACATCTGTCTCGCGGTGTTTCCAGTCAGGAAAATTCAAATGATAGGAGGCAAAGGAAGCATTGGTAGCACTGTCATCCAAAAAATACGCGAAGGTCTCCGGTACCTGAGGAATCT
>JAIPBX010000140.1 GCA_021738485.1 Bacteroidales bacterium
ATTATATTGATGTGGAGGCTTGTACCGGTTGTACGATATGCATGGAGAAATGTCCTGAGGGAGCTATCATAGGAACAGCCCATCATCCCCACTTCATTGTTGAGGATAAATGTACGGGCTGCGGCATCTGCTATGACGTATGCAAATTTGATGCGGTATTTTTAAAATAGGAGGCCTAGTGATCGAAATAGAAGTCAACAATAAAATAATAGAAGCAAAAAAAGGGGAATTTTTACTCAGCACCCTGAAGCGAAACGGTATGCATGTACCTACGCTTTGCTACATGAAAGACCTTTTCCCCACGGGAGCTTGCCGCATGTGTGTCGTGGAAATGGAAGGAATGGACAACCTGGTTCCCGCTTGTTCCTACCCGGTTAACGAATGGATGCGTATCAAAACCCACTCCCCGCGTGTAGTATCGGCACGAAAAATGCTGGTCGAACTGCTCCTCTCCAATCACCCGGATGATTGCCTTTATTGCATAAGAAACGGCAATTGCGAACTACAAAAATTGGCGGAAGAACTTAACGTACATGAGCGTCGCTTTTTTGGCAAAAGAGCCAAAGGGAAAATCGACAACAGCAGCCCGAGTGTAGTACATAATCCGGAAAAATGTATCCTTTGCGGTCGATGCGTTCGCTATTGTGATGAAATCCTTCAGGTTTCCGCTATAGATTTTATCGGGCGAGGCAATTCAGCCACTATCGGGACAGAATTTAACCACGGATTAAATCTCTCAACATGCATAGACTGCGGTCAATGCATCATGGTTTGTCCCACAGGAGCTTTGCATGAAAAAACAAGCCAGAATAAAATCAGGCAGGTAATTCACGATAAAACAAAGCATGTGGTCGGCTTTTTTGACAGTGGCGTGGCTGTATCGCTGGCAGAAGAATTTGGTTTTAAGCCCGGGAAAAATATTGAACAATTGATCACTGCGGCATTACGTATTATAGGCTTCGACAAGGTTTATGATTCGGGTTTTGCCGGCGACCTGATGATTAATGAAATGGCTCATGAGTGGCTCACAAGAATAGAAAATAATAAAAACCTTCCCTTAATTGCCACGCATTGCCCCTCATGGGTCAAATACGCCGAAAGAAACTATCCCGAACTGAAGGAACATTTTACTTCCTTCAATCCGCCACAGGAAATCATGGGCAGCATTATCAAAAATTATTATGCCCACAAAGCGGGTTTTAACAAAGAAAATATTTACGGGGTATCTATCACAACATGTACGGCCCGCAAAGAAGAAAGGCTCAGAAAGGATTATACCGAACATGGGGTATCCTACGTAGATACTATGATGACCACCCGCGAGCTGGCCGATTTTATTAAATTGCATGGTATTGATTTGAATCAAATCGAAGAAGAATTGACGGACCTTCCCTTTGGGATGAGCAGTACAGTTGGTAAAATGATAACTACATCCGGAGGATTGGCCGAAGGTATCACTCGCACAGCTTTTTATAAAGAAAATAACAGGGAGCTGAGACCTCCAAGGCTCACAAAATTGCGAAACAACAAAGCCCGTAAGGAATATCTTTTCAGGAAAAACGGCCGCGACTACCTCATGTTAGCCGTTAACGGATTGGCTGAAGCAATAAACGTTATTAAGGAAATGAAGCAGGGACATATCTATCCCGATTTTATTGAAATCCTCACCTGTAAAGAAGGATGTCTCAATGGAGGCGGCCAACCCCTAAGGATGCCGGAAAACCATATAAACCTCAGGAGAAAAGCTATCTACAATATTGATAACCAAGGGTCAATAAAAACCGCTCACAAAAATCCCGAAATTGAAGAGCTGTATTCGAAATACCTGGAGACCCCGGGAAGTGAAAAAAGTGTAAAGCTATTGTGTAACCCGGATTTGACGGACAAAAAATAGAGCATGAGCCAGGCAGTAAGAAAACAATTGGTTTATACGATACCTAATCGATGCAGGGTTTGTTATACTTGTGTGAGAGAATGCCCGGCAAAAGCCATACAGATTATAAACGGGCAGGCCCAGGTGATTGATAAGCGATGTATCGGTTGTGGGAATTGCGTAAAAGTTTGTAGCCAGCATGCAAAAGACTTTATTAAGCTTACTGATGAGGTAGACCGGCTTTTACATGACGACCAGCCGGTAGCAGCCCTTGTGGCACCCAGCTTTCCCGCCGAATTTTCCGAAATTGAAGATTATCGCCGTTTTGTCGGAATGTTTAGGGAATTAGGTTTTGATTATGTCTGTGAAGTAGCTTTTGGTGCTGACCTGGTCTCCCAGAGATTCAACGAGTTGCTGGGGCGAAGTGATAAATCATTCATATCAAGCGATTGCCCCGGAATTGTCTACTACATTGAGCATTACCACCCCGGGCTAACAGAGCACCTGGCACCGATCGTCAGCCCTATGGTGGCTATGTCGCGAGTGGTGAAGCAAAAATATGGTGATAACGTGAAAATTGTTTTTGCCGGTCCATGCGTTGCAAAAAAGGCCGAATCGAATGAAACCGACCAGGAGCTAACTTTCATAGAATTGCGCGAGATGTTTGAGAAAGCAAACCTACATCCTGAAAATGTGGAGCCCTCCGATTATGATCCCCCCGTTGGAGGCAAAGGAGCCATTTTTCCGGTAAGCCGCGGACTGGTGCAAAACCTCGATGCAGCCGAAGATATTAATGACGGCAGAATCATTACTGCTGAAGGCCGTTCCAATTTTAAAGAAGCCATAACAGAATTTGAAAAAGGCGTTATTTATCAAAACCTCATGCTCCTGTGCTGCGAAGGTTGCATCATGGGGCCGGGGACATCTTCGCAGGGGAATAACAAATATTCGCGACGTCTGACGGTCAACAGCTACGTTAAACATAAGTTGAGCTACCTGGACTCCGAAGAATGGAAGCGCAATATCAATACTTACAAAAAACTGGATTTAAGTGTCTCGTTTATTAAAGCCGATCGCCGGATGGAGCTACCTTCCCGGGAAGAGATACAGAAAGTTTTGGCATCTATTGGCAAGCATACCGAACAAGACCACCTCAATTGTGGGGCCTGTGGATATGAAACCTGCGAAAATCACGCCATTGCCATAATTCAGGGACTGGCAGAAACGGAAATGTGTCTCCCCTACTCTATCGAAAAGCTTAACCATTCGCTCAACGAGCTTAGAATCTCCAACCAACAGCTTAATTCAGCAAGGGAGGCACTTAAACAGCAGGAAAAGTTGGCGCATATGGGGCAATTATCAGCAGGCATTGCCCATGAACTCAACAATCCATTAGGGGTTATTATCATGTACAGCAATATCCTCCTTGATGAAACCGATAAAGAATCTGAGTTTTATAATGATTTGCAGCTCATTGTAGAGCAGTCTGACCGGTGCAGAAACATTGTGAGCGGCCTGCTTAATTTTGCCCGCAAAAACCAGGTGAAGTACGATCAAATTAATATGGGAGAATTAATTCATAAGAGCCTGGAATCCGTGATAGTTAAGAATAATGTCCAATTAAAGGTTCATAACAATCTTAACGATCCTGTGGCCGATGTGGATGTGGAGCAGATGATCCAGGCTATTTCCAACCTGGCAAAAAATGGCATTGAGGCGATGCCTGATGGAGGGCACCTAACTATTGCACTTAGCGACACGAAAGAGCACGTCAATATTGAAGTCTCGGACACCGGAGAAGGAATAGACCAGGAAAACCTCAAAAAAATCTTCGAACCGTTTTTCTCCACCAAAGAAATCGGTAAAGGCACGGGACTCGGGCTTGCTACCATCTATGGCATTGTTAAAATGCATAAAGGAAAAATCGATGTAGAATCGAATACAGACCCCGGCAAGGGAGCGACGGGCACGAAATTTACTATTAATCTGCCCCGTCATCACAGCAAAAAAGAAAAAGCAGTTTAAAAATATAAGGAACTATGGCAAAATATGATGAGACAATACTTATAGTGGACGATGACAGTGATTATCTCTTTCAGACGAAAATGCTTGTAGAGGGGTTTGGCTACAATACGATCACCGCTGAAAGCCAGAAGGAAGCTGAAAAAATCATCGCCACTACCAAACCGGATTTGGCTATCATAGACCTGATGATGGAGAATGAGGACAGCGGTTTTATCCTTAGCTACAAGATGAAAAAAAGTTATCCGGAAGTGCCCATAATTATTGCTACAGCAGTAACAGCCGAAACAGGAATGTCTTTCGATATCAATTCGGAAGAGGATAGAAAATGGATAAAAGCCGATCAGTTTATGGATAAAGGTATCAGAAACGATCAGCTTGAGCGGGAAATTAAAAGGTTATTAAATCATGAATAAAAACTATGGCGGTACTGAAGCTTCTTGTTGTTGATGATGAACCCGGTATTCGTTCGGGAGTTTCGAGAATTCTGCGGGATTTTAAGGTGGATTATCCGTTTATGGATGAACATATTGAATTTGACATCCTTGAGGAAGCCGATGGAGAAAGCGCCCTGGAGACCATCAGGGCCAAACAACCGGAGATTATTCTTCTGGATAATAAGCTGCCGGGCATACAGGGGGTTGATGTCCTGGAAACCATCAAAAAAGAAAACTTCAACAGCGTCGTAGTGATGATCACTTCCTACGCTTCTCTGGAGCTCGCCGTGCAAGCCACCGAAGACGGGGCCCACGACTTTATTCCCAAACCTTTTACGCCCCAGGATTTACGCTCTTCCGTGGAAACGGTTACCAAACATATCTTCCTTAAGCAGATGACCAAAAAACTTAATACCGAAGGCCGTCAAATCCGTTTCCAATTCCTGTCGGTATTGTCTCATGAACTTAAAGCTCCCATTAACGCGGTGGAAGGTTATCTAAAAATGCTTCAGGACAAACAATTCGGCGATGACTTAAACAATTACAGCCAGGTGATCGACCGAACCATGAAACGCATTAAAGGGATGCACAACCTTATCCTCGATATGCTGGACTTAACAAAAGTGGAAACAGGCAATGTAAAAAGAAACATCAAAGAAATAAACCTGCTTGATAGCGTGAATTCAGCAATTGATACCATGCAACCCTATGCCATTCAGCGGGATGTGGCCATTCACGTCAATGGCCCTGATAATGTCCCTATTGAAGCCGACCCTGAAGAATTGGAAACCATCTTCAACAATCTTATATCCAACGCCATCAAGTACAACAAAGAAAATGGTCGGGTGGATGTGACCATCCGTGAACAAAATGAACAAATTTCCATTCAGGTAGCCGACACAGGTATCGGTATGAATAAAACGGAATTATCAAAACTTTTTGACGATTTTGTTCGGATAAAGAACGAAAAAACAAAAAATATTTCAGGGAGCGGTTTAGGGCTCTCAATCGTAAAAAAACTCATAAATTCGTATAATGGAAAGATTAATGTTTGCTCCAAACCGGATGAAGGTAGTATCTTTACACTAACATTTCCAAAAGCGAAAGAAAAATAAAGCCATATATCAATGAAAAAGTTACCGGATAAAACAGTAGAGCGATTGAGCCAATACAGGCGCTCCCTGTTAAATTGCCTGGCAAACGGCAAAAAACATATTTTTTCACACGAAATAGCGAATCTGCATCATATCACCCCCGTTCAGGTA
>JAIPBX010000141.1 GCA_021738485.1 Bacteroidales bacterium
TGATAATTAATATCCCCCCTAAAACAATCCAGAGCCATTCCATAATTTTATCAGGTTATGTTCAACAAATCTTTTTCCTTTATTAAACTAAAGTTTCGCATTTCTTTTAGAATATTGAATGTTAATTTCTTATAAAAAACCAATTTTTGTAAATAGCTATATATCAAACTTTAATATCTTCCAATTATACTAGATGGCTTTCTTAGTGAATCTTGGTACCCTTGTGTCTTAGTGGCCTTCTGGAAGTACGGCCACAAAGGCACAAAGACTCTAAGTAACACAAAGAAAGAACTTATTCAATTATAATTTACACAAAATCAGAATTTTATAATTCCAATTTTTAAGTGCGAAACTTATATGCTATCAAAATACCATTAGCAACAACAAACAACAAACAAGGAACAACAAACAACAAACAAGGAACAACAAACAACAAACAAGGAACAACAAACAACAAACAAGGAACAACAAACAAGGAACAAGGAACAACTCCCCCTACTCCTTGTAAAATTTCAGTTCCGTAAAGTCAAAATCCGGGTTGGGAACGTCGATACGCATTTGTTCCACCTTCCCGTTGCGGTCCATTACAAAATTCACCCATCCCCTGGGTAGTGAGGGGAATTCCTCAAATTTGATTTTGAATGTGTCGTAATGCCAGTGTTCCATCCTGCTGTGAAAATCCGGGGAGGGTTCAAGCTGAAGGCGCAGCTTACCTTCTTCCAGGGTAACGGTAGCTTTGCCGTACATTTTGCCGCTATAAATTCCTGTATATTCTTTCAGGGCAAGCGATGGGTCGGAAACCTTAACCCGCGCCGAATCTTTTCTGGCTTGCTGTTTCTCTTTGCGCCGCTCATAATTTTCGTATCTCTCAAGAAAAATCTTGTTCCAGTCTTTTGATTCTTTGTCCAGCAAATAATCGAGAGTTTTGTACATGAGACTCCTGTATATCCCCGAAACAGAATTGGTGAGAATCACAAAAGCAGAATTTTCTTCAGGTAGCAGCAGGGTTTGAGATATCATACCGTCATATCCTCCATTGTGAGTTACGACTTTGCGGCCGCCGTAATCAAATATGCTCCAGCCCAGGCCATAGCTTTTGAAGTGAGTTGAAGGCCACATTTTACGGGCAGATGAAGAAACTTTTAAAGGAGTATGGGGTGACCACATTTCGTTTTGTACATTTTTGGAAAAAACCGTATCGCCTTCGAAAACCCCGTTGTTCAATTGTAACGCCAACCAGTTTTTAACGTCTTTCGCGCAGGAGATAACTCCTCCCGCGGGCGCTATGTTATCCCAGTTAAGGTATTCGATAGCGATTGTCCCTTCATCGGTTTCGTTGTGCGGGGCTGCCACATTATTATAATTTTCCAGATTGGATGTGGAAGTAATGGTTCTTTCCATTTGCAGAGGCTTAAAAAATTCCTTTTTCATAAACTCATCCCATGTCATACCGGAAACTTCTTCAATAACCAGTCCGGCGGCCAGGTACATGATATTGGAATAGCCGAATTTTTCCCTGAACCCGTAGGCGGGCTCCAGGTGACGGGCACGTTTAACCACTTCGCGGCGGTTGTAGTCCGAGCCGAACCACAGCAGGTCCCCGCTGAATGTTCTAAGCCCGCTGCGGTGACACAGCAGGTCGCGTATGGTGAAATTTTGCGTGACATAAGGCGAATACAACTCAAACCAGGGCAGGTGATCGACAACCCGGTCATCCCAGTTTAGCTTTCCTTCATCCACCAAAATGCCTATACCGGCAGCCGTGAAAGCTTTGGTATTGGAAGCAATGGCGAAAAGCGTCTCTTCTGTAACTTTTTTATCGGTGTTCACCTTCCTGACACCATATCCTTCTGAAAGTATCAGGCTGTCGTTTTTGATAATAGCGATAGCCATGCCGGGCACTCCCCATTCTTTCATGGATTGTTGATAGTAGTCTTCAAGATCCTGAAGCGGGTTTTGTCCGCTGATGGTTAGCGAAATTCCAAGCAGCATAGAAATCGTAATGAGTGTTTTTTTCATGGTGATGATTGATTAATTTTCGAATGATTGTAAATATTTTTCCAATTTACCCATAACCTCTGAAGCTTTCCCTTGCAGGAAGATATCCGTAATATCATTCGTAAAAAGACTTTTTTCAGGGTTAACCTCTATGATTTTAGTATTAGTCTCTTTTGCCTGCAAAGGTACCTGACTGGCTGGGAATACATTGCCAGCGGTGCCTATAATCAGGAATACATCTGAGTGACGGGCATCATACATCGACGCATTGTAAGCCTCCGAAGGAATCGGCTCGCCAAAAAAGATAAAATCGGGTTTTAGTAATCCACCGCAACCGGGACAGGAGGGCGGTTCTTCCGTCAGTTCGATATCTTCCAGCGGGTAAATTTTTGAACATTTCATGCAAGCAAACTGGCGGGAGTTCCCATGGAACTCATACACATTTTTATTTCCGGCCTTCTGATGGAGATTGTCAATATTCTGGGTAATGATATCGGCCAAATAGCCCTGTTTCTCCATCCATGCCAGCACTTCATGAGCTTTGTTGGGCCGCGCATCCCCAAAGAAATCAAAGAAAAGTTTTTTAATAACACGCCATACCTCCAGCGTATTCCTGGTATAATTATCCAGCAGGAGAATGTCGGGGTCATACTTGTTCCACAATCCATCCTTTCCCCGAAAGGGGGGTATACCACTCTCAACGGAGATTCCCGCTCCTGTAAAGCCTGTCACACGCTTTGCCCCGGCAATCATTCGTGCTGCTTCCTGGTAATGACTTTCCATGTGTTCCTGTTTTTTTCAAAAATAAGGATTTTTAGATAAATGATGATAGCTCCGGGTTTTGTGAGGGCTGAAAGTAATGCCTTATAATAATTTAGAACAAAAGGGGCTCTTATCTGTATAGTTTTGTAGTTTTGCCAACTATAAAAGCGTATGACAGCAATAAGTTTATTTAAAACAGCCTTTACATCAGGAAATTATTACGAAGCAATGAATAATGCCCTCAAAAAGCTTGACGGGAATTATCAAATGCTTCACTACCCTTTTCATGACGGCGATATTAGCTCAATTGAACAAGGGCAGGAAAAGCTTATCCACTATTGTACAAGCCATCTTACCACCATGAAAGATCAAAACGTTCTTGATCTTGGTTGCGGAAACGGAACGGTGGCTTTTTTCCTGGAAGGGAAGTATGATGTGAACCGTATTTTAGGAGTGGATCTGAATAGCAATAACATTCAAATAGCCAATACGGAAAAAGAAAGGCTAAAGAGCACGAAAGTAAAGTTTATCGAGGATGATGCCCAGAAGCTAGCAAACGTAGAGGATAATAGTTTTAATGTGGTTATAAATATTGAAAGCGCTTTTCATTATCCGCATAAGCATTTGTTTCTTAATGAAATATATCGTGTGCTTAAGCCCGGCGGGCAGTTTATTATCGCTGATATTTTAACAACAAAAAAAGGCGGCTTTTTTCTTAAAAACTGGAAAAAGAAAATGGATTTCCACCACTGGAGCCTGGAGGATTATTTGGATGCCTTTGAAAAGGTAAAGCTTAACCTGGTATCCAAAGACGACATTTCCCGAAATGTTATAGAAGGCTTCCAGAGGTCCCTGAAATATATGAATAATAAGTCGGTGAGCCAGTTGGTTAAACTTTTCTTTTTTATCAATGTGAAGCTCAGTATTTATCTGCTAAAAAAGAAGCGGGCGTATTATGTCTTTTATGGCCGAAAAGAGGGCTAAGCAATAGGGAATACAATCATAAAGTTTTCGATGAATGGCTATCGCACAGTAGATCCCCTGTCCTAAATCTCAGCCGGAAGTCAATTTTAAAGGTTAGCGACCAGGTTTCTCCTGGAAAACTAAATACAAATTTCCGGGTAACGGCCACCCTCTTCAGTCAATTTTTATACCTTTACATCCGCATAACAGGTAAATGTTAGCCGGAAATTGAACTTCGGAGAGGTTTTTTTACAAACTTTTTGAATACTTTATCATAAGGCCAGGGAGCATGAATATGGATTATGAATTAGCTAAAGAATATATTGTTAAGCGTTTGGAAAAGGAACTCAGTCCTTCGCTTTATTATCACAGTTTAAGTCATATTTTTGATGTTTACGAATCGGCTACACGCCTGGCTGATATGGAGGATGTTTCCCATCACGACCTGCGCCTTCTTCAGACGGCAGCTTTTTATCATGATGCAGGGATGCTTGTGACTTATGAGGGCCATGAGCAAGCTTCTACGGAAATTGTTAATGAGGCCCTTCCTTTTTATAATTACACTCCCCGGGATATAGAGCGAATCAATCAAATGATTATGGCGACGAAGTTACCACAAAACGCCCATCAAAAACTGGAGAAAATTATTTGTGATGCCGACCTGGATTACCTGGGCAGGGAAGATTTCTTTCTGATAGCTCATCGCCTGAGGCTCGAATGGATGGAGCGGGGAACAAAAAACACCTTGCGGCAATGGTATGAAGGCCAGATTAAATTTCTTGAAGAGCATCGCTACTTTACCGAATCAGCTAAAAAACTGCGTCTGCAGAAGAAAATGGAAAACCTTCAGGAAATAAGGGAACTATTTAATCATACAATCGAATAGCTTGTTTTAAGATTAGTGTGGCACTTAAATACCGGGATATGGATAAACCTACAGCACGGAAAAAAATTGCGGAACTCACCGATCAACTGCACCGGCATAACTACAGGTACTATGTTTTGAACAGCCCCGAAATATCGGATTATGAGTATGATATGATGATGAAGGAGCTGCAGGAGCTGGAAAAACAATTCCCCGATCTTGCTTTGCCCGACAGTCCCACGCAACGGGTAGGCAGCGATATCGACCAGAAATTTGAACAGGTACCCCACCGCGTGCCTATGCTCTCGTTGGATAACACCTACAACGAACAGGAGCTGACGGATTTTTTAAACCGGATTAACCGCAATGTGAACGAACAGGTGGAATATATCTGCGAGCTGAAATATGACGGCGTAGCTATCAGCCTGAGGTATGAAAACGGCTACCTGCAGCAGGCAATAACACGCGGAGACGGATACCAGGGAGATGATGTGACCGAAAACATAAAAACCATACGCAGTATTCCACTGCGTCTCCTTGGTAAGGATTACCCCGCTTCTTTTGAAATCCGCGGTGAAATATATATGTCGCATCAAAGCTTCGAGGAGCTGAACAAAGAACGGCGGAAAAACAACAAACCCCCATTTGCTAATCCCCGTAATTCAGCGGCCGGAACCCTTAAGATGCAGAAATCGTCCCAGGTAGCGCGTCGTTCTCTCGACTGTTTTTTGTATCAATTGGTGGGGGAGGACTTGCCCTACAACACGGATTATGATAACCTTCAAAAGGCAAAGGAATGGGGCCTGAAAATCCCGGAAAATATTAGCCGCTGCGCCACCATAAAAGAAATTTTTGATTTTATCAATTACTGGGACCGCGAGCGTAAAAATTTATCCTACGATACCGACGGCGTGGTGGTAAAAGTAAACCAGTATCACTTGAGGGAACAATTGGGCTATACAGCAAAATCCCCGCGATGGGCGATTG
>JAIPBX010000142.1 GCA_021738485.1 Bacteroidales bacterium
CATGCTTCCATCTTTTCGGGTATACAAGCGATATATTTTTTTGTGGATAGTATAAGCGGGCTTCCCTGAGTATCCGGCCAGAACTTTTGCTGCACGACCTGTAGGAGCCAATAACAGCGAACGCTTTTTGATTTTGGGCAGCGTATTAATCAGTGCGCTGACCAGTGTGGTCTTTCCCGTACCGGCATAACCTTTTAAAAGAAAAACTTGGTTCTGATCTGAGGAAAGTACAAATTCACCCAGTTGATGAATCATACGAATTTGATCATTCGTAGGCTCATGCGCTAGTGCATCATAGAAATGCTTAATAAATGTTTCGGTCATGCTTTAAATAATTAAGTATTTAAGGATATTCAAAGATAAGGAAAGAAAGAAAGGTCAAAGCTCGAAAAAGGAGATTGTAAGGGTATAATTTTACATTCCCTTATATCCGCAGGTCACATCTAAAATTGACACAGATTCACGAATTTAAGACGAATAAAGCCATAAAAAAACCGCCTCCTGAGAAAGGAAGCGGTTTTTAGTTTCTCTAATCTGTAATGGAATTATTCACCCACTACTTCAAATTGAATTTTTGCTTCAATGTCTTTGTAAAGCTTTACAGTGGCTTCATACGAGCCGAGTTCCTTTATGGCATCGCCATCCACTTCAATTTTTTTCCGATCGATGTCGTAATCGTATTGCTCCTTTAGTGCATTGGCGATTTGAACGGCATTAACCGAGCCAAAGATTTTTCCTGAAGTTCCGGCTTTGGCCCCGATTTTCAGTTTCACACCATTGAGGGCTTCGGCCTTGGTTTCGGCTTCTTTGCGCAGTTTTTCTTCTTTGTAAGCTTTCTGGCGCAGAATTTCTTCTCTGGCTTTTTTGTTACCTTCCGTTGCAAACGAGGCCATTCCTTTCGGAATAAGGTAATTCCGGGCATAACCGGGCTTTACAGTCACCAAATCATTTGCATAGCCTAAATTTGGGATATCTCTTTTAAGTATTACTTCCATGGTTTCCTCCTATTTTAACAAGTCTGTTTGATAAGGTAATAATGCCAAATGGCGGGCTCGTTTAATCGCTTGCGCCACTTTCTTCTGATACTTGGTTGAAGTACCGGTAATACGGCGAGGCAATATCTTACCCTGCTCGTTTACGAACTTCAGAAGGAAATCGGCATCCTTGTAATCGATATATTTTATACCCGCTTTCTTAAAACGGCAGTATTTTTTCTTTTTCGTCTCAACGTTAATGGGGGTTAAGTACTTTATTTCAGATTGATTGTTTGCCATAACTCTCTGTTTTTAATTGTTCTGTGTTTCCTGTTGTTCATGACCCGTTGATTCGGCTTTCTCTTTGGCCTTGCGACGCTTTTTCTCATTATACTCGATTGCGTGTTTATCCAGCTTCACCGTCAGAAAGCGAAGCATGCGTTCATCACGCTTCATCTCGGTTTCCAGTGGCTCAATAATATCGCCCTCGGCTTTGTATTCAAACAAATGATAAAAACCGGTCGACTTTTTTTGAATTGGGTATGCCAACTTCTTCAAACCCCAGTGCTCTTCATGGACGAGCTCGGCATTTTGACCCTTTAACAGGTCCTTGAATTTTTGAACCGCTTCCTTCATCTGAGCTTCAGACAAAACGGGAGTTAAAATGAAAACGGTTTCATACTGATTCGTCATTTAACTGATTTTTAGTTTACTACTTTAATTTATTTTTTCCGCTAAAACGGACTGCAAAACTATAAAATCTTTTTTGTCAATGCAATGAAAATTTCTTTTGGTTTGGTCTTTTCTGCCAAATACGACCCTATCCGTTGTCATCCAAGGATTTTTTTCGCCGGAGGGGTTGATCAACAGTAGGTTGTGGCCCCCATCCCAAAGAAAATAACGTTCTTTTAACATCATTGTCTTGCTTGTGGATGTGTTATTGAGTACATTTGCTACTCAATAATAAGTTGGTTACTTGTATGGTCAATTGATTTTCAAGGTTAAAGCAGCCTATTCGCTATTGGACATGCCCTTGAATAAAACTGTCATTTAACTGAAACTTTAAATAAGCAAACGTGTTAGAAGCATTAATAACATCCAGGACCCGGATAAAAATGCTGTTGAAGTTTTTCCTCAATAGCCGGTCTGAGGCCTATTTGCGCAGTCTCGAGCAGGAGTTCGGCGAATCGGCCAATGCGATCCGTATGGAACTCAATAAGTTTGAGCACGCCGGGCTTTTGAAATCCCTCGTGAAAGGAAACAAGAAATATTACCAGGCTAATACCAAACATCCGCTTTTTTCCGACATTCACTCTATCATCATGAAGTATGTGGGGCTGGACAAGATTATTGAAAATGTGGTAGAGAAATTAGGCGACGTAAAGAAAGTGTATTTGGTAGGCGATTTTGCCCGCGGAAAGGATGCAAAAGTGATTGACCTGATTTTCGTGGGCGAGGATATCAAGAAACAATACCTGCTCAAACTTATAGATAAAGCCGAGAGCCTCATCGAGCGGCACATCCGTTACCTGGTGTTTAGCCAGGAGGAATTTGATGATTATATGAATACTTATACCGGGGATGAGCCATTGCTGTTGTGGGAACAAGAATAGCGGACTCATCCCGGATACCGGTTTTCGAAAATATTAGTACTTAACAACAATAAATAATAACGCTTCGCAAAGAGGCCACACATCCCAAAACACCACACCGCAATCACCCCGCATGGGACTGAGGGGGCGAAGCTGTGTCCTCCCGACAGACCTGCCGGGAGCGGTAGCGACCAGTCCCGAGAGCGAAGCTATGCTGAATACTTTGTTGTTCCTTGTTTCGTGTTCTTTGTTTAAGAATTAATTTATCTGATGTTTTGTTTCCCATATTAAGAAATTCAGTATCATTATGCCCACATGGAATTCATTTGAAGAAATCGAATCCTGGCAGCTTGCCAGAAAGCTTGCTAATGATGTTTATAATTTATTTTTGACCACACCTTTAGGAAAAGATTTTGGATTAAGGAATCAAATGAATAATTCCTCCGGATCAATTATGGATAATATAGCCGAGGGTTTTGGCAGAAGTGGCAATAAGGAATTTATTAATTTCCTGGGCATTTCGAAAGGTAGCTGTCTGGAGCTTAAATCTCAATTTTATCGATGTTTTGACAGAAACTATATCACAGATAAAGAATTTGATGATTATGTGCAACGAATACTTGAATTAGATGGTAAAATCGGAGGTTTAATGGCCTATCTAAAAAGATCAGCATTCAAAGGATCCAAATACAAGTAATCAAAGAAATTCAAACACATAACAAGGAACAAAGAACAAGGAACAAAGAACAAAGAACAAGGAACAAAGAACATACGCTTTTGTCTGTCAAAACAACTACATACAAACGAGTTTACCGCTGGTACGCCCTCTACACCAAAGCGCGCTGGGAAAAGAAGGTGCAGCGCGAATTGGAGTTGCAGGGGTATACCCATTACCTGCCGCTGATTACCAAGCTGAAGCAATGGTCCGACCGGAAAAAGAAAGTTGAGGAGCCGCTGTTTAAATCGTATATATTTGTTAAAGCCAGTGAAAAAGAGTACTATGATATCCTCAATATCGACGGGGCGGTAGCCTATGTTACCTTCGACGGTAAGGCGGCGCCTATTCCTGAATGGCAGATTGAAGCGGTCCGCAAGACGGTCAACAATCACCTGCCGTTCCAACTGACCGGCGATAAACTTAAGCCCGGTGAGCACGTCAAAATCAAAGAAGGCAATCTTAAAGGCCTTGAAGGCGAAATCATAAACATCCGCGGTAAAAACCGCCTCGTCATTCGCATCGAAAGCGTAGGATACAGCCTCGTAGTGGAGATGGAAACGGAGAACCTGCTGATGTGAGAGAATTTACGAGAGTGTGAAAGGACGATAGCGCGATATTGTGAAGGTACGATAGTTTGATAGTACGATAGGACGATAGATTGAAAGAGGGGATTTGCAAAAGAGAAATGGGCCTGCACGTAATTGGTTGTAATTCGTAGTAATTGATGGTAATTTATTGTTTAAATTAGTTCAATCAACCGTAAATATAAATTAATTACCCAATTACAATGAATTACGCGAAGCAAATTACAATAAATTACCTAATGACCACTTAATGACCAAAAGCTCGAAATCATCCACCCCATTCAACCATACAGTCATTCAACCATCCATCCATTCATAAAAGAAAACAGATAAAATCAACGATATGACTACTAAGGCTAATTCAAACAAACCATTACGCTTTGGCCTCATTGGTGCAGCCGGCTATATCGCCCCGCGCCACATGAAGGCCATTAAGGAAACCGGAAACGAACTGGTGGCCGCCCTCGACCTCAACGACAGCGTGGGCATTATCGACAGCTATTTTCCGGAATCCGATTTCTTTATCGAACCGGAAAGGTACGACCGGCATCTTGACAAGCTGCGCCGTACCGGCGAAAAAAAAATCGACTACGTCAGCATATGTTCGCCCAACTATCTCCACGATGCCCATGTGAGGATGGCCCTGCGTAACGAAGCTCATGCCATCTGCGAAAAACCCCTGGTGCTCAACCCATGGAACGTCGACGCCTTGGAAGAGCTGCAACAGGAGAGCGGTAAAAATATTTACAACATTCTGCAACTAAGGTATCACCCCGAAATCCTTAAGCTAAAGAAGAAAGTGGAAGAGGAGCCTGCTGACAAAATCCATGATATTGAGTTAACTTACATCACCTCACGCGGTAGATGGTACTTTATGTCATGGAAAGGGGATGGCGAAAAAAGCGGCAGTGTGGCTACCAATATCGGGGTGCATTTTTTCGATATGCTGAGCTGGATTTTCGGCAAGCCCACCGAAAATATCGTCCACATCTACGAAGCCGACCGCGCCGCCGGATTCATGCAGCTCGAAAAAGCCCGCGTGCGATGGTTCCTCAGCGTTAATTCGGAAGTGTTGCCCGAAGACATCAAAAAGAAAGGCCAACGCACCTTCCGCTCCATCACCGTCGACGGCGAAGAAGTGGAATTCTCCGGGGGCTTCACCGACCTGCACACCATCAGCTACCAGGAAATCCTCAAAGGCAACGGCTACGGCCCCGCCGACTCCCGCCACAGCATATACATCGTCCACAGCATCCGCAACAAAAAACCCCTCGGACTGAGAGGCGACTACCATCCGATGGCGAAATAGAGGACGTGAAAGGATCAGCGAGAATGTATGACTGTATGAATGAATGCAAGAATGAATGCAAGAATGAATGAATGTATGACTGTATGGATGTATGAAAGACAGCCAACCATCCAATCATTCAACCATTCAATCATTCAACCATACAACCATTCAACCATACAACCATTCAGCCATTCAACCTAAATAATTTATGGAAGATTCCTTACTAAACCGCAACCGAAATATCAACCGAGGCTTTCGTAAACTTGAGGTCTGGAAAGAAGCTATTGATTTCTATGCTTTTGTTTGTGAAAAGTTGGATACACTTTATCATATTCCGTTTAAAACCAAAGGGCAAGTTGATGCTTCTGCTTTTTCTATACATTAAAATATAGCCGAAGGTTATGCTC
>JAIPBX010000143.1 GCA_021738485.1 Bacteroidales bacterium
GGAAGGGCAGCACGATTGGACGCATATTGGCCTGCCTAATCTGAAATCGAGATACGAATACCTTACTGACCGGGAATTTATTGTGAATGATCCTGAGCAGCATGAAGAAGAGCCGGGATATTTTGAGGTGAAGGTTCCGTTGGTGAAAAACGAATCAGAGACATAGAGACTCAGTGACTGAGAGATGAACAGTTTGAGACAAGTTATGAGTGGACAATTTTAAAGATATGATCTAATTTTGAAAGTCATATAAATCAGCAAAAATGAAAGTCATTATCATAGAAGACGAAAAGCTGGCAGCGGATAAATTAGAAAAGCTGCTGAAACAACTGGACAGGGAAATTAGTGTTATGGCCCGTTTGGATTCGGTGAACAAAAGCGTGCAGTGGTTTAACAATAATCCCGCTCCCGATCTGGCCTTTTTTGATATTCAACTAGCCGACGGCCTCAGCTTTGAGATCTTTGAAAAAACCGAAGTCCCCTGCCCTGTAATTTTCACCACCGCCTATGACGAATTCGCCATTAAAGCCTTTAAGGTCAATAGCATCGATTACCTTCTCAAGCCTGTTGACCTTGAAGAACTAAGCGCCTCCATCAAAAAACTTGAAAAATGGCAAAACTCCTTCCATTCACAGCAAAATGAAAAGCTACTCTATGATAAAATGCTCAAGATGCTGACCAATGAATATAAAAGTCGTTTTGTGGTGAAGGTGGGTGAGCATATCCGCAGCATTCCCGTGGAAGAAACCCAATGTTTTTACAGCATGGAGAAAGCCACTTATCTCCAAACCAACACCAATCGCCATTACGCCATCGATCACACCCTCGATCAAATTGAAGCCTTGGTTGACCCAACTCTGTTTTTTCGCATCAATCGTAAATACATTATCAACCTGAACAGCATCAAGGATATCATTACCTATACCAATAGCCGCCTGAAGGTCCTACTTGAAAACAATCCCGAAAATGAAGATCTGGTGGTTAGCCGGGAGAAGGTAAAGAATTTTAAATCATGGCTTGATCGGTGATCACATAGTGCTCCATGTATAGCTAAAAAGTTGGCAGTTGGCAAATTGCAGTTAGCAAGTGGGCCCTGATGAAAACTACCTACTTAGGACATACTTAATCTAATTTTCCTGCTTGAACTTCTCCAGCCTATCTTGCTCCCTTCTCACCTGCTTAAGCAGATTCTCCAATATCTTACGGTTTTTATCAAGGGTGTCGGTGAGCTTCATGGTAGGATTCAGACTATCGAACAAGGCTTCTACTTCCAGGGCTTTGCTTTCGACGGTTTGCAAAAGCGCTTCGATATTTTCGGTCTTATCGGGGAATCTTCCACCACGGGCATTCATCCTGTTGATGTATTCATTGTAGTCTTTAACCACCTCATTCATCATTCTAATGGCCTTATTGTGCATATCAACCTGCTCATTGGCTTGATATACCCGGTGCCGCTGGTTAAGGTTGGAATAATAACCCCTCACCATTTTGTTAGCGATGCCCACGCGCTTAACCCGTTCCATAGCTTCTACCAATTGCTTTTTTTCCGGTAATGAAAAATAGCGTTCAATTTCCTTTTCATAATCGATATACCAGTCTTTGTCCGGTTGATGCCTGCCGGTTTTAAAGTCACGGTGATCGATCGGATGATTTACAAACTGAAAGAGCGGGTCGAAAGGCATGTGACTTTTAAGCATATCCCTGGGTTGCACCATAAAATACTCCTCAGTAAAATGCTTCTTATACCGTTTCTCGGTCATATGTCCGGCACCCCAGGTAGGATCGAACATGTACCATTTCCCATTTATCTTTGCCGCATTCCATGAATGAGGTATATCATCGATGCTTCCATGTTGCTTGGTATAACCGGGAACCACCGTTGATTTTAGTCCTGCTGAGCGGGCCAGCGCATTGAACAATTCTGCATAATGCTGACACACCCCAACCTGCTGATGAAGGGCTTCCTGTATCACATTCTCCCGCAGGGAACTCAAGGTAATGCTTTCGGCCTCATCAAAATCATATCTGATATTATTGGCCACCCAATAATAAATGGCGTAAGTCTTAGCCACATCCTTCTCAAAACCTTTGGTAAGATAGCTTGCCAGCCTCTCAACAGTGCTTTCGGCTCTCCTGGGAACATCTGCGGCTTGCGATCTTATCTCGTGTTTTTCCTTTCCGCTTAACTGGGCAAATAAAAGCAGGGAAAAGGAAAGTAAGGTTAGCAGAAAAACAATTTTTAGGATTACAGCTTTTTTCATGTTTTGATAACGAATGATATGCAGTATTCTGTATGTATGCTTATTGGCATTTGTGGATCAAGTAAGATTTCGGTGCGCTGCACCTTCAATTAACCTGCCAATACATTTGCTATAAAGATTTCGCGGCTATGCCGCTAAATTTTTCATTATAAGCACCAAATCCAATGTATTTAGAAACTGGAATCTCTTTAACAATATGGAAACCATTTAAAATGCCGGGAATAGGTGCAGCGCACCGAAAGATTTATAGCACCGAATATTAATCCCGCAGCATAAGGTGCGGAACACCGAAATATTTATAGAATCGCATGACAGGCCAGTGGATATAGGTGCAGCGCACCGATATATCAATAACCCAGCCTATCAATCTTTGATAATTATACATTTGAATATTCAGAAATTTTCCGCTTACAAAACCCTGATCAGCCAAAAAAAATACCTTGATATTCTTTCAAATATTTATTATCTTTGTTAAAAATAAATTCTGTTATGGCAAACACCTATTCACAAGCCTATTTTCAATTGGTTTTTGCGGTAAAAAACCGAAATGCACTTATTCGAAAAATCTGGAAGGACCAATTGGAAAAATACATAACCGCTATAGTTCAAAATCATAAACATAAATTGATTGCGATTGGTACTATGCCTGATCATATTCATATTTTTCTAGGATATAACTTAACCCATTTGATTCCTGATTTAGTGGAGGAAATGAAAACCTCAAGCAATACATGGATTAAAAACAATAAATTATCAAACTTCAAATTCGAATGGCAGAAAGGTTATGGTGCGTTCACTTATGCACATTCACAACTCGACAACGTTGCCCGATATGTATTAAACCAAGAAATTCATCACAAAACAAAAAGCTTTCGAAACGAATACTTTGATATGCTAAAGAAATTCGAAATTGAATACAAAGATGAATATGTATTTCATTTCTTTGATGACATTAAAGGTTGGGAATAGCTGTATGCGAATAGATTGGGGCCCAAGATTTCGGTGCGCTGCACCTTCAATTAACCTGCCAATACATTTGCTATAAAGATTTCGCGGCTATGCCGCTAAATTTTTCATTATAAGCACCAAATCCAATGTATTTAGAAACTAAAATCTCTTTAACAATATGGGAACCATTTAAAATGCCGGGAATAGGTGCAGCGCACCAAAATATTTATAGCACCGAATATCAATCCTACCACATAAGGTGCAGCGCACCGAAAGATTTATAGCATTGTAAACCAAGGAATATCAAGTGCGCTGCACCTCTAATTAACCAACCAATACATTTGCTATACAGATTTCGCGGCTATGCCACTATATTGATATTAGTTTGTTGCAAAATACCCTTCCAATATAACGCATGGATTTTATCAATACCCGTAAACCATTTGTAATGATATAATAGGTGCGGAGCACCGTACTATTTATAACATCGTACAGCACGCCAGTGGCAATAGGTGCAGCGCACCGGAATATATGCTGGAGCCAAAGGGATAAACCTTCAACCACAATCGATGTTTCGCTATGCGGTTTTTTCTACCTTTGAAAGACGTTATGAAAAAACTCTGGCTTTCTACATTAACCCTGTTGATCTGTTTGACGGTTGCAGGTCAGCCGATAAACGATAAGCCTCATTTGACCATCACCTCATTCAATGACAATTGGGGTGGGGGTTTCACGGCCATTCATGATCATATGCGGAGTCTTGGATTTCAAGCCGATTACCAATTCAAGATAGTCAATCAACTTACACAAGCACGCCTCACCTATTCGGTGATGAACAACCGGCTGGCCGGTGAAAATGCAAGCCGCATGGACGAATTGGAATTATATTTTCGCCATCCTGTATGGAAGCCCGACACAAACCTTACTGTTAATGCTCTGGCAGGAGGATACATCGCAGGCAACCTCCAGGGAGAACAAATCCAAAACCTGGTGCACCGCATCGTAGGAGTATCCGAAGTGCATCTTCCCTATAAAACACAAGACCGGGTCTTTGGGTTTTTGGGCACCGCTCTCTGGTGGATCAAACCAATGCTCGAAGTCGATAAGCAAACCCAGCTGAACTTTGAGCTACAAGGCGAATATCAATGGGCACCCGGTTATTTAAGTGCTGCTATGGGTCATATGGGAATTTCCCTTTCCAATCAATATTCCGATAAGATTACACTTGCCCTGGGTTATAAACAGAGGGATGTGCTTTTCGACAAGCCAGTGTTGAAAGCGGTGGGATCGCATGAAACCGGATTATCAGTCATGTACGCTATGCGACTGGGGGTTGCCAATTTTGGGATGAACATCTTTCCGGGAAATGATTTCTCCTCGGGCTACATGGGGCTGAGCTTATTAAACTGGAAAGACAGAAAGAACCTGGAACAGGTGAATGTTATTACCGAATTCGGTTCCTTAACCGGTGCCAATGGTTTTTATAACCGATATTTATGGAATGTGCTTACCGAAATTGACCGGTTTCAACTCGACCTCCATTACCAGTTCTGGACATTGACCAAAGATGTATTTACAGCTTACTAAAAGCGCCATGGCCATTATTATCAACTTAGCGCCGGTGGCAATTACCATTTTGTTCAACCGAATGACAATCTCCAGGTCCTCCCCTACCTGAGTGCCCGCCTTGGCTATAAAAACGAGCGCACCTATAGTGGTGAAAGTGCCGGCAAGGCTTACCATGTATGGAGCCTGAACCTGATTGGTGAAGGTGGCCTACGCCTGAAACTACCCACAGGATTTCTTCACAACAATTGCTACTATGGGCTGGTGATGAATGCACAATATGTTTCCACTTTTTATAAAAGCGACAACCTACAGCATGTTTCGGATTATCCTTTTGGAAGGAACCTTGGTTATTTTGGATTGGGAGGTTTTGTGATGATTGATTTGTAGTGTAAGGTAGTTTCCTTTAACCCACATTGCAGCTAAAGGGTCGTAACTATCTAACCTTAAGGGCTTTTGTTTTTTAAAATTGCTGCAGGGGGGACAACGGATTTTTTTCTTCTGAAGGGAAAATGTTTGTAATTTAATAGATCATAGATGGTTACAACTGCTTTGGTGGGCTGAGTGCATTGACGAACGGTTATGGTTTTGTTTTGACTGTTCTCCACCGAAGTGGTGACGCATTTCTGTGTGCTCATAATGCGTACAATTTCCCGCCAGTCATGATGAAAACCTTTTTGTTTGAGCTGGTAGCGGATAGTGCATACCAGCCAATAGGCTAATATGCCCAGGTGCACCTGTATACGCTGGATTCCTTCTTCAAACCGCTGAGCAAGCAGCCCT